>NZLD01000054.1 GCA_002694095.1 Micrococcales bacterium
CGAGGAACTAGCCCAATCCCTCGTGGAGGTGGCATAACCATGGACAACAGCACACTCACCGGCCTGCTTCACGGGCTGCCGGGAGTTGATCAGGTGGGCCTCGAAGGCCGCGCAGCCACGCTTGCCACTCGCTCCATCAAGAAGGACTCGAAGATCTGGGCCATCGACACCGCCATCTCAATGGTGGACCTGACCACGCTTGAAGGCATGGATACCGACGGCAAAGTCCGCGCCCTGTGCACAAAGGCGCTCCACCCCGATCCCACAGATCCGACCTGCCCCGCGGTGGCGGCGGTCTGCGTGTACGGGGATCTGGTTGCGACCACGCGCGCCTGCGTCGGAGATCAAGTCCACGTGGCAGCGGTCGCCACCGCCTTTCCCAGTGGGCGGGCCAGCATGGACGTGAAACTCATGGACACCAAGCAGGCCGTGGCAGACGGCGCCGATGAGATCGACATGGTGATCGACCGCGGCGCCTTCCTTGCCGGCAACTACGCGAAAGTCTTCGAAGAGATCGTCGCGGTGAAGGAGGCGTGCGGGGATGCCCACCTGAAGGTGATCCTCGAAACCGGAGAGCTGAAGACCTACGACAACGTTCGTCGGGCCGGTTGGCTCGCCATGCAGGCCGGCGCCGATTTCATCAAGACCAGCACCGGGAAGGTGTCCCCGGCGGCCACTTTGCCGGTGACCTTGCTGATGCTCGAAGCCGTACGCGACTTCGCCGACCAGACCGGCACTCGCATCGGGGTCAAGGCAGCCGGAGGAATCAAGACGAGCAAGGACGCCATCCGCTACCTGGTGATGGTGAACGAGACCGTGGGCGAGGACTGGCTCAACCCCGACATGTTCCGCTTCGGAGCTTCGAGCCTGCTCAACGACCTACTCATGCAACGTCAGCGCATGCGCGACGGTCACTACTCCGGCCCCGACTACGTGACGATCGACTAGACAGACCACGAGGACAACCCATGCCATTCCACTACGCCCCCGCACCGGAATCGCGTTCCATCGTGAACATCGAATCCAACTACGGACTCTTCATCGGCGGATCCTTCAGCGAACCCTCCAGTGGCGACTTCTTCAAGACCATCAATCCGGCTACCGAGGAGGTGCTCAGCGAGGTCGCCGAAGCCGGCCACGCTGACGTGGACGCCGCGGTTGCGACCGCCCGCCGGGCCTACGACAAAACCTGGTCCAAGATGTCCGGCAAGGACCGCGCCAAGTACATCTTCCGAATCGCCCGACTCATCCAGGAGCGTTCTCGTGAGCTCGCGGTCCTGGAGACCTTGGACAACGGAAAACCGATTCGAGAGTCCCGCGATGTTGACCTACCACTCGTGGCCGCGCACTTCTTCTACCATGCGGGCTGGGCCGACAAACTCGAGTTCGCCGGCTACGGGCCCGACCCGAAGTCTCTCGGCGTCGCCGCGCAGGTGATTCCGTGGAACTTCCCGCTGCTGATGCTTGCCTGGAAAGTCGCCCCCGCCTTGGCCTGCGGCAACACGGTGGTGCTCAAGCCCGCGGAAACGACGCCACTCACCGCACTCGCGTTNGCCGACATCTGTCAACANGCCGGNCTCCCNCCNGGCGTCGTCAACATCATCACCGGTGCCGGCGANACNGGGCGCATGCTCGTNGANCACCCGGACGTGGACAAGGTTGCCTTCACNGGCTCGACCGAGGTNGGGAANGCCATTCANCGGGCGGTCGCTGGCACCAAGAAGAAGNTNACNCTCGAGCTCGGNGGCAAGGCAGCCAACATCGTCTTCGACGACGCTCCNATTGATCAGGCCATCGAGGGCATCGTNAACGGNATCTACTTCAACCAAGGNCACGTCTGCTGCGCCGGAAGTCGGCTTCTGCTCCANGAGTCCGTCGCCGACGAAGCGTTGNCCTCCTTGAAGCGCCGCCTGACGACCCTTCGCCTCGGAGACCCGCTCGACAAGAACACCGATATCGGGGCCATCAATTCGTCCATGCAGTTGAGCAAGATCGAGGAGCTCACCGCGTCCGGTGAGGCCGAAGGAGCCGAACGCTGGAGCCCCACCTGTCCGATCCCGGACAAGGGCTTCTGGTTCCCNCCAACGGTCTTCACGAACGTCACCCAGGCTCACCGGATTGCCCGNGAGGAGATCTTCGGNCCCGTCCTGTCGGTTCTCACGTTCCGNACNCCCGAGGAGGCCGTTGCGAAAGCCAACAACACCCCCTTCGGGCTTTCNGCAGGAATCTGGACCGAGAAGGGCAGNCGCATTTTGTGGATGGCGAACCAGATGCGCGCNGGGATCGTCTGGGCCAACNCCTTCAACAGNTTCGANCCCACGAGCCCCTTTGGAGGCTTNAAGGAATCGGGCTTCGGTCGAGAGGGTGGAGTGCAAGGTTTGGGTGCGTACCTCAACGTGGAGGATCCGTCATGAGCAGAGTNGATGTTCGCAAGACCCACAAGCTCTTCATCGGAGGGNCTTTCCCGCGGAGCGAGTCGGGNCGCACCTACGANGTCACCGATTCCAAAGANCAATTCCTNGCCAACATGGCNCTNGCGAGCAGNAAGGATGCCCGGGACGCGGTGTTGGCGGCNCGCTCCGCNGTCGCCAAGTGGTCGGCGGCCACCGCCTACAACCGNGGTCAGGTTCTCTACCGGATCGCCGAGGTCATGGAAGGNCGCCGCGAGCAATTCATCTCGGAGGTATCCGACTCCGAGGGTGTTTCNTCGAGAAAGGCNGGCGCCCATGTTGACGCNGCGATCGACCGGTGGGTCTGGTACGCGGGCTGGGCGGACAAGTACGCCCAAGTGATCGGCAACACCAATCCCGTCGCCGGACCCTTCTTCAATTTNTCCGTACCCGAGCCNACGGGAGTCGTGGCGGCGGTGGCACCGCANGACGCCAGCGTCCTCGGCTTGGTCAGCGTNGTNGCCCCCATCATCGTNACCGGCAACGCCGTGATCNTCATGCCGAGTTCGTCCCGACCGATCCCGGCCATCACCCTCGCCGANTGCTTGGCCACTTCCGACGTTCCCGCAGGTGTGGTGAACATNCTCACGGGGGCGCCGGCGGAGGTCATGCCATGGCTGGCCGAGCACGCAGATGTCAACGCACTCGACCTCACNGGGATCGTCGACGAAGGGGTTGCGGCCGACCTTGAGCGAAGCGCGGCCGGAACGGTGAAACGNGTGCGCGGGGCCGCTCCCCANGCAGACTGGNANGCGACCCCGAGCCTGTCTCGCATNCGGGCCTTCGTCGAGGTGAAGACGGTGTGGCANCCCATGGGTGTGTGATGTTCACGCAAGGANTNCNCTCGTGAGCATTCGACGCGCCTACGCNATCGCNGCNGGCATCACATGGTTTGGCCTGGGCTTCGGCTTGATCCTGNCNGCCTTCAACGTNTANCCGCNGGTGNATGTGCCTCCGGGTCTTTTCGGGGTGNATCCGGANGGTCTCGCGGGTCTCGNNGGGCGCGTTGTCGACTACATGAGCGCCTTCACCGATCTTTCGAACATCATCGTCGCCATCGTGTTCACGATGCTTGCTCGAAACCCCGACCGGGGNGGACGCGTCTGGCACGCGGTGCGCATGGACTCACTGGTGATGATCTCNATCACCGGCCTGATCTANGCGATNGTCCTCGCGCCGNATGCNCAGGTGGAAGGGCTAGAGGTCATTGGCAACACCCTCAAGCACATGATCGTGCCCGTCATGACGGTAGCTCTNTGGCTCATCGTCGGTCCACGCCGGCAAGTGACGTTCGCGTCGGTGTTCANGGCCATCGTGATNCCGATNACCTGGGNCGCATACACGCTCATCCGNGGACACTTCATCGAGANNTACCCNTANGACTTCNTCAATGTGGTCGCCTACGGACTTCCTGCGGTNCTGANGAANATNGCCGGGGTNGCGGCTCTGGGNATCGTGCTCGGTCTNGTCTTCTGGGCGATCGATCGCCTGCTCAGTGGGCGAGGTNGAACCTCNNACTCGGCCACNCCCGTCACGAACGAGTCCTAGCCACCGCTTGACGNGCNGCTCTGGTTGCGCTGGCGCCATAACTCCCGCCGAAAAGGATGGCGTGGACGAGNAATGGGTANACCTGATGCANTTCGACACGTGCTTCGNAGCCGTCATTCAACGGCCACTCGTCGCAATAGGCCTCGAGTACGACNTCCAGGTANGGCAGGCCGAAGAGCGCCAACATGGCCAGGTCAGTCTCCCGATGCCCACCATGGGCNGANGCNTCGATCAGGACACAATCANGTNGACGCCACAGNACATTGCCGCTCCANAGGTCTCCNTGGAGGCGNGCNATCGGATCNGGNGGNCCNATGAGCAGCGGATCCTCNGACTCGAGGTGATCACACAACACGGCGAAGTCCNGCGCCTGANCNGNGCTGATGGCGCCCCGTGACAGNGCCAGATCGGCCAAGGGACNAACNCGAGCTTGTGCGTAGAAGCTTCCGAAGGTCTCCCACTGCCCCGGGGGTANCTCGAGTTCGGCGATGAAGGANCGATCTNATCNCGGNGGAAGNTCGCCGAANATCTCGGCTCCGGANNGATGCGTGCGGGCCAATTGAGCGCCGAACACCCGNGCCGCCTCCGGGCTCGGNGCAGTCGTNGCGACGAAGTCCAGCGTCAGNTGGTTACGGTCGAAGTCATGCACCCAGGGAATCGGCACNCCCTGATGCTCTTCGTGGGCCTCGCGAAGCCACNCGAGNCCNGCAGCNTCNAACGCGAATACCCCGGNATCGGTGCCCGCGCGTNGTTTGACGAAGGCGCCGACGTNGTCTNTACCCCGTCGNCNCGCCACACCANCACGACCTAGTTTTTCTCACGATCNGANGACCGCCGACGCCACAGATAGATGCCCACTACTGCCGCCGTGGTGACGACGGCAACGGCGATGATCACCGGCATGGCTCGTCGNGCTTCTTCGAGAGCTTCTTCGGCTGCNTGAAGGNTCTCGTCTGCCATTCCGAGCACGGCATCGGTGTTGTCCAGCACNTNGCGAACCTTGCCCANCTCGTCGCGNAACTCCTCGACTCGTANCTGCCCTTCGCTGAGAGCATCGATGACCGACATCGCAATTACTCCTTCGTTGTCGCGGATTCAGCTTCCTTCAATGNGGCATACGCGGGCTTGATCCGCGTATTNATGATGTCCAATCTTTCGTTGAACGNGATGAAGGCGCTCTTCATGGCATTCACTGTCAGCCACTGCAAGTCATCCAAGGTCCAGCCGAAAGCCTCACAGCACAATTCCATNTCACGAGACATGGACGTGCCCGACATCAAACGGTTGTCCGTGTTCAGAGTTACNCGGAAGTTGAGTCGGCGTAGCAATCCGATCGGGTGGTCGGCGATGGATGCGGCGGCTCCGGTTTGCACATTGCTGGATGGACACAANTCCANCGGAATCCNTCGGTCGCGGACGTAGGCTGCGAGTCTGCCCANCTGCGGCTCGTGTGGATCGGACATGTCNATGTCATCCACGATGCGAACCCCGTGCCCGAGTCGATCTGCCCCGCACCATTGGATGGCTTCCCANATAGACGGNAGTCCGAATGCCTCGCCCGCGTGGATGGTGAAGTGTGCGTTCTCGCGNCGCAGGTNCTCGAACGCNTCNAGATGGCGNGTGGGCGGGAAACCGGCTTCAGCNCCTGCGATATCGAAGCCGACGACCCCGCGATCGCGGTACTCCACCGCGAGTTCCGCGATTTCCTTGGAGTGCGTGGCTGTCCGCATCGCNGTCAGCAANACTCCGATCCGGATCCACCGNCCGTCACCTATCGAGCCAGTGGTGCCTCGGTCGAAGCCGTCGAGTACCGCATCGACCACCTGTCGGAGGGACAGTCCCTGCTCCACGTGAAGTTCGGGAGCGAAGCGGACTTCGGCGTACACGACGCCGTCTGCCGCAAGGTCTTCCGCGCATTCGCGAGACACCCGGGCGAGAGCCTCGGCGCTCTGCGTGACTGCGACCGTGTGCTGAAAAGTTTCCAGGTACCGCTCCAGCGATCCGGAGTAAGCGGCTTCGGAGAACCAGCGCGCCAAATCGGCCGCGTCTTGACAGGGAAGGTTGCCGTAGCCCGCAGACTCGGCCAGATCAATGACCGTTTGTGGCCGAAGCCCGCCATCCAGATGATCGTGGAGCAAGACTTTGGGGGCCCGAGCAATCGTTGCCGCAGACAAGGCGCCGGTCATGGCAGGAATGTAGCGGCCGTGGCGNAGCGGTGGTGGCATCCGCTCGCGCGCTGCATCACGACGACTCGTCGCGATGGGCNTCCTCGGGGGCGAAGGCCGGGAGGCAGACGGCGACGTAGCGGGCCCCNGAGNCCGTGCGATAGCGAATNCGCTCACCGGCCCNCGTGATGATCGCCTGACCGGCAACCACCGCAGAGGTCTCATCACCGTGGTCNACGAGGAGTTCNCCCTCCAACACGACCGTGAATTCATCGAANGTGGGNGCTTGGAAGGGCTCATCCCATCCGGCCGGTGCGACCATGTGGGCAACGGACACACCCGTGTCGCCACTGGATGCNCGACCCACGAACTCCTCGATGGTCTTTCCTCCGGGGACCGGGATCTGAGCTGGGCTGNNGATGATTTCGGGCATGAGATCCCTACCCTCGAGTGTTTTCGTCGAATCGCGTNATNANCANNGGGTGNCGATCCATCGGCTNGCCACCGATCTCCCATGACCCCTCNAGCTCAGCGATGGCGGCCGGTAGGCGGGCTTCGTCGNCGGCGAGCAAGGTCATGATCGGCTGACCTTCNGACAACATGTCNCCTGGCTTGGCGTGCAACTGGACACCAGCGCCGTGGATGATCTCGTCCTCTTTGTGNGCCCGTCCCGCTCCCAGNCGCCAGGCAGCNACGCCGACCCCGTANGCCTCGAGCGTGGANAAAGNNCCNGCGACAGGAGCCGTGATGACGTGCTGGTGACGCGCNACCGGGAGCGGGGCGTCGGGGTCACCTCCCTGGGCGNTGACCATGCGNCGCCANTGNTCCATNGCCCGTCCGCTGGTGATGGCCTCTCGCGGGTCNGCGTCGATGCCAGCGACATCGAGCATCTCGTTGGCAAGGGCGATCACGAGTTCAATGAGATCGGAGGGGCCGCCACCGGCCAGCACCTCCAGCGACTCGGTGACTTCGATGGCGTTCCCGACGGCCAGGCCCAAAGGAACATCCATGGCGGTGATGAGTGCCCGCGTGCGCACGCCCGCATCGTTGCCAATCTCGACCATAGTGCGGGCGAGTTTCTCTGCTCGCGCGAGGTCGGACATGAATGCTCCGTTGCCCGTCTTCACGTCCAGGACGAGACCGTCCGCGCCCTCGGCAATCTTCTTGCTCATGATGCTCGAGGCGATCAGCGGAATCGCCTCGACCGTTCCCGTGACATCGCGAAGCGCNTACAGCTTCTTATCGGCNGGCGCCAACCCGTCGCCGGCTGCNCAGATCACNCCACCCGAGGCGCGCATGACATCCGCCATCTCGTCGTTGGACAGCAGGGCACGCCACCCGGGGATGGATTCCATCTTGTCCAAAGTGCCCCCGAAGTAGCCNAGGCCACGACCNCTCAACTGNGGAACNACCGCTCCGCACGCGGCGACGANGGGTACCAGCGGCAGCGTGACTTTGTCTCCTACTCCNCCGGTTGAGTGCTTATCCACNCTGGGGGCGTCGAAGTCCGAAAAGTCCATNCGACTGCCGGACGCGATCATCGCTTCGGTCCACCGGACGATTTCTCGCTTGTTCATGCCATTGAGCAGAATCGCCATAGCCAGCGCGCTCATCTGCTCGTCGGCGACGACGCCGCGGGTATAGGCATNGACNACCCAGTCGATTTGTTNGTTNGNGAGCTCCCGGCNATCGCGCTTGGCGATAATAATGTCGACGGGAGCGAAGGCCTCGCTCATGCGGAGTCGGCGGAANTCGGGGGCGTGTCCTCGCCACCGGCCATCAGTCGTCCAATGCGATTTCGATCTGCACCCTCACCGTCAAGCTCCGCAACGACTCGGCCGTCGTACATCACNAGGATTCGATCCGATAGCCCCATCACTTCGTCGAGTTCGGCAGAGATCAACAGAACCCCAGCGCCACCGTCTCGGGCCTTGACGATCTGCGAGTGAATGAACTCGATGGAGCCGACATCCACTCCACGAGTGGGTTGGGAGGCGATGAGCANGCGCGGGTCGGCAGCCAGTTCNCGGGCAATGACGACNTTCTGCTTGTTGCCACCGGACAGGGATTGCGCCGTGGTCTCGATCGACGGCGTACGGACGTCGTAGTCCTCGACGAGTTCCGTGGCGAGATTGTTNACGGCTTTGCTNTTGCGCACACCCTTCGACGCGAACTCCTTNTCATCGAATCGATTCAGCACCATGTTGTCGGCGATCGAGTACTGCCCNACNACGCCNTCCTTCTCCCGATCTTCCGGGACATGTCCGACGCCGAGGTCNTGCACATCATGGGGGTTGAGTCCGAGTGCGTCCGATCCGTTCATCATCACCGACGTCGCTTCGTATTTGCGCAAACCTGTCAATGCCTCGACCAGCTCGCGCTGCCCGTTGCCCTCGACACCTGCGATGCCAACAATCTCGCCAGCTTTCACCGAGAAGGAGACATCGGTGACTGCTGGCAGACCCAGACCGCCATCGACGTCGAGGCCCTGCACATCCAGTACGACGTCTCTGGGCATCGCCGGCTTCTTGTCGACCCTGAGCAGAACGCTCCGGCCCACCATCATCTGGGCCAAGCCCGCTTGGTCTGTTTCGTCCGGGGTCGTGGTGCCGACGACCTCTCCTCCACGCAGCACCTCGATGGTGTCTGCGAGGGCAAGAACTTCCCGGAGTTTGTGGGTGATGAAGATGACTGCGACTCCGTTGTCTGCAAAGCCACGCATCACCTTAAGGAGCTCGTCCGTTTCTTGCGGCGTGAGAACCGCGGTTGGCTCGTCCATGATTAGGATTTCTGCCTTGCGGTAGAGAGCCTTCAAGATCTCTACCCGCTGCTGGGCGCCCACGGGGAGGTCTTCGACCTTAGCGTTCACATCAACCTTGAGCCCGTACTCTTCTGACAGACGTGCCACCTCTGCCGTCGCCTTCTTCATGTTGACGAAAACCGACTTATGCGGTTCGTCACCGAGAATCACGTTCTCCGCCACGGTGAACACCGGCACCAATTGGAAATGCTGATGCACCATGCCAATGCCGCGGCGAATGGCATCGCGCGGACCCTTCAACGTGATCTGCGAGCCGTTCATGAGGATCTCGCCCTCGTCTGGCTCGTATAGCCCGTAGATCATCTTGACCAAAGTCGACTTACCCGCGCCGTTTTCCCCCAACAACCCAACGATCTGACCCTTGTGGATGGTCAGGGACACGTTGTTGTTGGCGACTACGCCGGGGAAGCGTTTGGTGATGCCGCGGGCTTCAAGAACAGGCGTTCCCGTCGGGTCGTATGAAGGCATAGTTCTCCCCTATTCCTTCTCGTACGGTTTGCCGACGGCCGCGGGAGGCTTCACTCGTCCGGACACGATCGCCAGCAGGACGATGGTCAGGATGTAGGGAAGCATGTTGATGAATTGCTGCGGAATATCGATGACCTCATCGGCTTGAAGTTGACTCGCGAGTCCGTTCGCAAGGCCGAAGAAAAGAGCTGCGCCGAGCGCCCCGATGGGATTCCACGCCCCGAAGATCATGATCGCCAAGGCGGTGAAGCCTCGCCCGGCTGTCAATCCTCGCTCGAAAGTGCTCGCGGCTTCGATGGACAAGTACGCGCCCGCGAGGCCGGCAAGGCCGCCCGCCAGGGTGACGTTCCAGAATCGAGTGCGCTGCACATTGATGCCTGAGGTGTCAGCCGATCCGGGCTTCTCGCCGACGGACCGGGTTCGAAGACCCCAGATGGTCTTGAACAGCAGCACCCATAGCAAGACCGCAGTTAACAGCGCTGCGTACGTGAACAGCCCGTTGTCGAACAACACCGGTCCCACCAGCGGTATGTCCGCCAAACACCGGGATACGCAGCTTCGGNGTGATTGCCGGCAGCACGTAGCCCTGGGAGTAGAAGAAAGACGTCAGACCGGTGGCGATGATGTTGATGATCACGCCCGCGATGATTTGATCCATCTTCCACGTGACGGCCCCGGTGGCAAGGAAAGCNCCCATGATCATGCCGGTGCCGATNCCGATCATGGTTCCNANAATCAGGTTCCCNGTAAGGGCGGCTCCNAAGAAGCCGGCGAACGCACTCATCAGCATCTGNCCCTCGATGCCGATGTTGATGATGCCGCTGCGCTCGCAGATGATGCCNACCATGGCGGCCAGGATCAGCGGCACGGCGTACCTCAACGAGAAGGACAGCACCGAGACAGTTCGATTCTCGTCGAAGACGAAGGCAACGACGATTCCCGNCAGGATGGCGATGGTGAGGGTGTAGGCGTANCGGGCTCTCATGCGCCACCCCAACCGGACGAGAACGACGCNTGCTTCATCGCGCGCTTGCGGAAGAGCATCCGACCCACGATGGGGGCGGCGACGAAGAGCAGCGTCAACGCCAAGATCACNTCAACNACCTCNGGCTCNATACCCGTTTGAAATTGCAGCGATGCCGCCCCTGCGCGCATNGTTCCCACGAGCAGAGCCGCNGGGATCGTCGCGATCGGGTTGGCGCGCGCCAACAAAGCGATGGTGATNCCGTCGAAGCCGAGCCCCGCGTTAAAGGTNGGCTCGAATCGGCCGGTGATGCCNAGGGTCTCCACCGCGCCACCCATGCCGGCCAAAGCGCCGCTGACCGCCATCGCGAGAAAGATCGTCTTCTTCACACCGATGCCGGCGTAGTTCGCGGCGCTCGGGTTGAGGCCCACCGTGTTGAAGCGGAAGCCTTGCGTTGTTCGAGCAAGAAACCAACCGAAGAAGAGCGAAACGAAGAGCGCAATCACGAAACCGGACGGAATGACACCGAACTCCGGCAAGGCCGCCGTGTCAGCAACGGGTGGGGTGCGNGTCAGCGGCTGGTCGGGCTCTTGAAGGGGCTTGCTCGCNAGGTAGTCCACCAGTGCGATCGCGACNGCGTTGAGCATGATTGTTGTGATGACTTCCGACACGCTTCTGTAGGCGCGCAGTACGCCGGCNATNGAAGCCCACGCNGCNCCGCACAANATGCCGAAAGCGATGGCGAAGGGNAGNTGAATNATNGCCGGCATCTGGAAGTTGTANCCGGCCCAGGCCGCGCCGATGGCCCCTACGAGAAGTTGTCCCTGNGCNCCGATGTTGAACAGNCCGGTGCGCAATCCAACGGTGAANGCNAGTCCGGTNAGGATNAGCGGNGTNGACTTCTCCATNACNGTGACCAAGCCATCGACGTCACCGAGGGCGGAGGAGAACAAGACCCAATAAGCCGTCAGGGGGTTGACTCCCTGGATGTAAATCAGCANCCCACCGACAGCCAGAGCAAGCAGCACCGACACGATCGGNGTGACGATGACCTGCGACCGTGACCAGGGGGTCTCGCGACGCGGGTTCGGATCGGTGTATCCCAAGTCGGTCTGGGCGGGATCGGTTACGGACACGAAGCCAGATCCTTCCAGGAGAAATCGACGTGGGTAGGCAAAACAGAATTGTTCNGNGCCAATTCAGCCCCGAGAGANAGGTTGGGGGTGGCCGAAGCCACCCCCAACCTTTNGTACACGTTCCNCTCGGACGTTAGTTGTCCAAGCAGGCCGGGCAGCCGGTGTCGATAGAACCGTCCGCGAGTCCAGCGAGAACCTCTTCGACTGCGGCCTTGACATCGTCTGGAACNACGCTGTCGGTGTCGTGGTACGGGGCCAAGCCCGTCGGGCCGACGAAGTTGCCGCCCTCCATTTCACCTGCCACAGAGGCCATGACCAAGGTCTCGGTTCCAAGAACGAGCTTCTTCTCCGCCGAGGTCAGCAAGCACGGGGCTGCTTGCGGAACGGTGAAGTACTGGTCGATATCAACGCCGATGCAGAACACCGTTGTGCCTGCGCCTGGATCTTTGGCGATTTCGATCAAACCACCGTTGCCGGTCGCTCCACCAGCCGCGAAGATAACGTCCGCGCCCTGGTCNAGCTGCTTGCGCGACTCGGCTGCACCCCACTCGGGATCACCGAAGGCGTTGTTGGGCTCGTGGTACACGAGTGTGACCTCAGCCTCAGGGTTCGCGGCAATGGCACCCGCCTTGAAGCCCTCGCCGAACAGCTTGACCGGCGGAACCGTATCCGTACCCAGAGCCGTTCCGATCTTGTTGGTTTGGGTCATCAGCCCGGCAAGGTAGCCAGCGGCGTAGCCCGCATGATCCTCGCGGAATACCAGGCCCGCCAGGTTGGGCACTGCCTCACCCTGGAACTGGTCAACGCCAATGAAGTCGATGTCCGGGTANTCGTTGGCAGCNTCGATGGTCGCCTCTCCCATGAGGAAGCCGACCGTAACGATCGTGTCNTAGTTGGCTGCCGCAAACTGGCCGATGTTATTGGCGTAGTCCTTGGGGTCGACCGTCTCGATGTATTTCGCGAAACCACCGACCTGCTCAGCCGCCAACTGCGTTCCTTCCCATGCGGCCTGGTTGAACGACTTNTCGTCCACNTTGCCCGTGTCGGTCACCAGACCGATGCAGATGTTCTCTTCCGCTCCACAGTCGCTGTCGTCCGTGGTTGGACCGGCTGCCTCTTCCTCAGCAACCTCTTCCGCTGCCTCTTCTTGAAGTTCCTCGGCAACGTCCTCNATGTCTGTCTCTTCAGCGGTCTCTTCCACGGTCTCTTCAACCGTGGCCTCCGCGGCGTCGCCATCGGAGTCGCTGCTACATCCAGCGAGAACGAGTGCCGCGGCCGCGAAGCCCGCAACCAATAGCTTGCGATGCATGCACATGCCTTTCTGTCGGGTCCTCGCCGCACACGATTGAGGGCGGGACGTAGTGNNCNGACCNTAATCGCCCNCAGCNCGAAAAGGGAGTGCGCCTCAANAATGACGACGAGTCTCAATCAACTTGTAATACAGGCCGTTACCCATTTGTTACGGGTGTTACTCATGTGACGAGATGTGTTCAGAACGTAGAGAGTTCAGAACGTTGTTCGNGCACTCGCTGACCAACCCCCATCGACGGGGATGACCGCACCGTTGATTCCCGACGCTTGGCTGCTGAGCAGAAACGAGACCACGCCGGCGACCTCGTCCTGGCTCACCGGATGCCCCGACGGCGCCACCTCACTCCACCAGGACCATCCCTGTGGCCAGTCTTGTTCTAAGCCCTCTCGTGCGATCAAACCTGGAGCTACGCAGTTCGCTCGCATCCCGCGTGGTCCGATCTCGCGCGCGAGGGAGCGAGTGAAGGATTCCAACGCCGCCTTCGACGCCGCATAGTGNGCGTGGTTGGCAAAGGCCGCTGATGCCTCGACGGACGAGATGGTGACGATCGACCCTCCGGGTGCCATCGCGGCCAACGCAGCGCGCGAGATGCGCGTGGCCGCAAGAAAGTTCGCCTCCCACATCGCCTGCCAGTCACTATCGNGNAGTTCATCGAAGGGTTGCAGCGACTGCTTCGCACTGCAGTGAACGAGNCCATCTACCCGCCCCCAATGNTTCACGACATCGTCGATCAGGCGCGTGGCGACATCNGGATCAGACACCNCCCCGAGGTCAGCCGGAAAGGCCGCGGCTACGCCCCCCGATTGCTCGATCGAATCGACNACGTCCCTCGCTGCGTCGTCGTTCGACCGGTAATGGACNGCCACCGAGTAACCACGTCCCGCACACATTCGCGCNATAGCGCTGCCAAGGTGNCCNGACGCACCCGTCACCACNACTACCCGACCCTGACTCACNGTCCTCACCTCATTCGACGCTTGATCGCGGACTCTGCNTCCGGCCACTNAGAGAAATCGGTCGCCGCATCAGCCAACTCAAATCCGCTGAAGGGCGGCGCGAGCACGCACGTCACCAGTGTCCACTCCCCGAGGGGAACCGTGCCTTGCCAGGTGTGCGCGGGTATGCGGTGATGCGCCANCTGCCCGGCNGACGGANNGCTACCAAGGTGAACGACGTCGTGGGTTCCATCGTTGTGCAACACCACAATCTCAGCGGCCGCGCCCGCCACGAACGTCCAGGCTTCGTCTTCGACAAGGCGGTGCATGGCGCTGAAATCGTTCGGGGTCAGGAGTGCGTAGATGGCGTTCGCGTGTTCGGTTCGCCACAGCAGTCGAATCCAACAACCTTCCCCGTCGAGGTATTCCAGACCCAGGGCATCGATGACCTGCTCGGCGGTCATGCCCTGAAGATTTCCCCGCCCGTCGCTGGCCACTCCTACGCACCGCCGACGTGTTCCAGTGCTTGTGCGCGGACGTCCCGAACATCCACCCGGGTCGGGCGTCGATCGGCGACGACCACATCGCCGGCGACGAGCACGTCCCGAACATCGGATCTCCCCGCCGCGAACACCAACGCAGTAAACGGATCACGAAGCGGTGTCAGGTGCGGAGCCGCAGCATCGACCACGATCAGGTCCGCTTCCTTGCCAACCTCGAGACTGCCGATTCGATCCGNNATACCCAACGCCTGCGCGCCGTGNATCGTCGCTGCGCGAACGACNTCTTCCGCACNNATAGCGGCNGGGTCCTCACGCACCAGTCGAGCGAGATTCGCCGCCAGCCTCATGACCGCGAACATGTCCAGGTCGTTGCTCGACGANCACCCGTCCGTTCCGAGACCGACTCGGATGCCCTGTTCCCAATACCCCACGAGGTCCATCGCACCGCTGGCCAACTTCAGGTTCGACCCCGGGTTGTGCGCCACACTCGCGCCACCCGACGCAATAGATGCACGATCGTNNTCACTNANCCGCACNCAGTGCGCCAGCACGGTCCGAGCATCCAACAGGCCCGCCCGCTCCAATANCGCCGTCGGTCGGGCCCCGTGAGCCTGCACGGTCGCATCGTTCTCTTTGTCGTTCTCGGAGTTGTGCGTGTGAATCCGAGCNTCCATTCCCNGNGCCAAANNGNCGATGTCGGCCANGTGGTCGGGGTTGACGATCAANGGNCTGTGCGGCATNANGAACCTCGGTACGTACGCACCACCCAGGGANTCGAGAATCTCCGGCCATCGCTGCGCAAGGTCGAGCCGCTGCGTCCATTCGAGCCCGTCGGGTCCTGGNAAATCGAAGAAGACNGGACCGATCGCGTGNCGGATTCCGACCTCCACCGCNCCNCGGTGNGCGGATTCGGGGTGGAAGTACATGTCGAGCGCCGTCGTCGTACCGCCNAGNAGGGCTTCAAGGGAGCCNAGTCGGGCACCGAGGTAGGTGCCCTCNGGCCCCATGATTCGCGCCTCCTCGGCCCANACNCGTTCGAGGAANCCNTGNAGATCNACNTTCTCGGCGACNCCNCGCAGGAGAGTCATCGGCAGATGGGTGTGCAGNTTGATCAAGCCNGGCAGTACCAGGCAATCCGTCGCATCGATCCGTCGATGCGCATCGAAAGACTCCACGTCGCCNACNGCGACGATGCGTCCGTCGCGAACGGCGATGCCNGCTCGCTCGTGGACTNAGCCAGTGTCNTCACACGTGAGGACATAGCGAGCCCCGGTGATGACGGTGTCCACNACTGCAGAGTCCATCAGGCCAGTAACCGGGCTGNTTCCGAGAGGATCCGCGTCACCGTCGTCGCCCCATCAGCGACAACCGCCTGCACGTCTTCGATGGTGATGGGCTCGGTGCCNTGCCCNGCAGCCGGGTTCGCGACCAGCGACAGACTCGCGTAGGGCAAGTCCTTCTCGAGTGCCAGNACGACCTCGGGGACACCNGTCATCCCCACAACNGTCACGCCCGCGAGNGCGGCGAGTCGAATTTCCGCCCGCGTTTCGAAACGNGGGCCNTCGTACGCGCCGTATACCCCGTGNTCGATGACGTCGACGCCGAGATTGTCGGCCGCCTGNTTCCANGCCGAGCGCAGCCGCGGGTGGTACGGCTCCCCCACATCCACATGGACGACGCCTTCCGGGGTGGAGCCGTCGNAGAACGTCACNGGTCGNGCTTTGGTGAANTCGATGAAGTCATCGACGATGACGAGATCGCCGGAGTCCGTTCCCACGCCACCCACNACGTTGANNGCNAGNATCTCCGANACNCCGAGGTCGACCATCGCCTGGATGTTCGCCCGGTAGTTCACCATGTGCGGAGGCACCGAATGGTCGTATCCGTGCCGCGAGATGAACACCGTGCGCCTGTCATGCACGGTGCCGATCCGCGCTCGAGTGGGTCCGAAGGCCGTGTCCACGGTGACGTCTTCGGGATCACGAAGATCATCGAGTGCGTAGAAGCCGGTGCCGGCAATGACTCCCAGTGCCCCTTGNGTNCCTTGTGCTTGNTGCGCTTCTGGTGCTCCCGANCTCACGGCACGCAACCTAGCGGTGCTCGGGCAGGTCTTCGCGACCGAACCCGTCGGGCAACAGCACCGANAACGGTGTNGGACCGCCGGCGCGGTCGATGATCAGATCCGGGCCACCGTGCTCCCACAGCAACTGGCGGCACCGCCCGCACGGCANCAGCGGACCGGGGTTGGGGCCNACGCATGCGAAGGCAACCAATCGCGCCGGTTGACCCGCCGGGCTGGACTTAGCGAGCTCACTGATCAGGCCGCATTCAGCACACAGCGTGGTGCCGATCGATGCGTTCTCCACATTGCACCCAGAAACAATCCGACCATCGTTGGTGAGCGCGGCGGCCCCAACCGGATGGTCCGAATACGGCGCGTACGCGTGGTCGCGGGCGTCTTCAGCGGCTGCCCGCAGAGCGTTCCANTCGATCTCGACGTGTGATTCAGCCATGGCTGGACGCTACTGCTTTCTNTTNGACTAGAAGGCGTCCTTGGGTTGATACGTCCCCCACACGTCTCGCAGCGCATCCGAAACCTCACCCACGGTCGCTCGNGCTCGCAGAGCGTCCCGCATCGGNTANAGAAGGTTCTCGTCGCCTGCTGCGACGTCACGNATNACCCCNAGCAAGCGCTCCACCTCATCGTTGTCGCGATCNGCCTTCAACGCGGCCAGTCGTGCAACTTGGTCTGCTTCGATNGACATGTCCACCTGCANCGGGTCGTANTGCTCNTCGCCGTCGATGGTGTANNTNTTCACTCCCACCACCACGCGGTCTCCCGCATCGATCTCCTGCGCNACTCGATAGGCGGAATTCTCGATCTCNGACTTCTGNAAGCCCTCTTCGATCGCTGCNACCGCACCGCCCAATTCGTCGACGCGCTCGATCAACGCCATCGCAGCNTCGTCNATCTCGTCGGTGAGCGANTCGACCACATACGAACCAGCGAANGGATCGACGGTCTTGGTNACATCGGTCTCGTACGCCAGAACCTGCTGCGTGCGNAGCGCCAGNCGTGCNGCCTTCTCCGTCGGCAACGCGATGGCTTCGTCGAACGAGTTCGTGTGCAGCGATTGGGTGCCACCCAGGACCGCNGCGAGGCCCTGCACCGCGACCCGCACNAGGTTCACCTCGGGCTGCTGTGCAGTGAGTTGAACTCCNGCGGTTTGTGTGTGGAACCGCAGCATCCANGACTTCGGGTCCTTGGCCCCGAATCGCTCCTTCATGATGCGCGCCCACATCCGCCGTGCGGCCCGGAACTTTGCCACTTCCTCGATGATCGACGTGCGAGAGACGAAGAAGAAGGCCAGGCGAGGAGCGAAATCGTCGACGTCCTGGCCGGACTCCACGGCCGCTCGCACGTACTCGATCCCGTTGGCCAGCGTGAAGGCGATCTCCTGCACGGGAGTNGCTCCCGCCTCGGCCATGTGATAGCCGGAGATNGAGATCGTGTTCCATTTCGGAATCTCNGCTCGGCAGTACGTGAAGATGTCGGTAATCAGTCGCAGGCTCTGCGCCGGCGGGTAGATATANGTGCCGCGAGCGATGTACTCCTTCAGAACATCGTTTTGGATCGTTCCGCCGATGTCGGTTGAGGAGATTCCCTTCTCCTCCGCGACCAATTGGTAGAGCAGCAGCAAAATCGCNGCCGGAGANTTGATNGTCATCGACGTCGTNACCTGGTCGAGCGGAANACCGTCGAACAAGACGCGCATNTCCTCGATCGAGTCGATGGCGACNCCGACCTTGCCCACCTCGCCGTGGGCGAGGGGGTGGTCCGAGTTGTAACCCATCTGCGTGGGCAGGTCGAATGCGACGGACAAACCCATGGTTCCCGCGTCGAGCAATTGCTTNTATCGCTCGTTGGACTCTCGCGCGGTCCCGAACCCCGCATATTGNCGCATCGTCCACGGCCGACCGGTNTACATCGACGGGTAGACCCCGCGGGTGTACGGATACTCCCCAGGCGCCGCCAACTCGGTCGCCGGATCCCAACCCTGCAGCGATGACGGGCCGTACACCGGCTCAATGGGCAGGCCGGATTCTGTTTCGGAGGCCATGCGCCTCACCCTAGGGGGCNGCACCAGGCCTCGACGCCCCCGGGACGTGAGNAATAGCACCNGATCCTGGNGCGACCCACCGAGCCGGACAGGGGAAGCGGGGCTACCATTTTGNCTANGGGTTGCCNTCTCGGTGGCGCCCNTNNATTCCGNGNAANTAAGGAGGAACAGCGGTGGCCACCACGACGCCTGTCGGCACGCTCTACCGGGGCGGCGANGGCATGTGGACCTGGGTTCTGCACCGGATCACCGGTGTCTCCGTCTTCTTCTTCCTCTTCGTTCATGTCCTCGACACCGCGCTGGTGCGGGTATCCCCNGAGGCCTACGACCTCGTCATCGCGACCTACAAGACCCCGATCGTGGCCCTGCTCGAAGTCGGCCTCGTGGGAGCGGTGCTCTACCACGCTCTCAACGGCATACGAGTCATCCTCGTCGACTTCTGGTCCCGAGGGCCTCGCTACCAACGCGCGATGACCTGGGTGATCGCCGGCATCTGGCTGGTCGTGATGATCCCAGGCACGTACCGAATGTTGACNCATACCGTGGAAGCCCTCTTCGGGAGNACACCATGACCGTGCCAACGATCGAGACCCCCCGCTCACCGCAGGGCCGGGGTCGCACCGGACAACGGAGCAACTTCGAGTTGTACTCCTGGCTGTTCATGCGCATCTCAGGCCTGGTGCTGGTCTTCCTCGTCCTCGGCCACCTGTTCATCATGAANATGCTNGACGGCGGCGTCCAGCGNATCAACTTTGCCTTCGTCGCCGGCCGGTGGGCGAGCCCCTTCTGGCAATCCTGGGACTTGATCATGTTGTGGCTNGCCATGCTTCATGGCACGAACGGCATGCGCACCATCATCAACGACTACGCGGAGCGCGACCAGACGCGCTTCTGGCTCAAGATGCTGCTGTACGTCTCNGCCGCCTTCATCATTCTTCTCGGGACGCTNGTCATCTTCACNTTCGACCCGAACATCGGTTAGCGGGAGGAATCACAGCACCATGCAGACCCACATCTTCGANGTCATCATNGTCGGCGCCGGGGGCGCCGGTATGCGTGCCGCCTTGGAGTCGAGCACCCGNGCNAAGACNGCGGTNCTGACCAAGCTCTACCCGACGCGCTCGCACACAGGCGCGGCGCANGGCGGTATGTGCGCAGCCCTCGCNAANGTCGAGGAAGACAACTGGGAGTGGCACACCTTCGACACCATCAAGGGNGGCGATTACCTGGTCGACCAGGACGCGGCCGAGATCATGTGCAAGGAAGCAATCGATGCTGTCCTGGATCTGGAGAAGATGGGTCTGCCGTTCAANCGGACNCCGGAGGGGCGNATNGACCAGCGTCGGTTCGGCGGTCATACGCGCAACCACGGTGAGGCCGCCGTTCGCCGTTCGTGCTACGCGGCCGACCGCACCGGCCACATGATCTTGCAGACCCTCTACCAAAACTGCATCAAGGAGGGCGTGGANTTCTTCAACGAGTTCTACGTGCTCGACATCGTCTTGAANGAAGACTCCGGCGAGCCGGTCGCCGCTGGCGCGGTCGCCTACGAACTGGCGACCGGCGAGATCCACGTCTTCCGGGCGAAGTCCGTGATCTTCGCCACCGGTGGCTACGGGAAGGTCTGGAAGACGACCTCCAACGCCCACACGCTGACCGGTGACGGGATGGGCATCATCTGGCGCAACGGGCTGCCACTAGAAGACATGGAGTTCTACCAATTCCATCCCACGGGCCTCGCCGGCCTTGGTGTTCTCCTGACCGAAGGTGCGCGCGGAGAAGGTGGAATCCTGCGCAACGCTTCCGGTGAACGTTTCATGGAGCGCTACGCACCCACGATCAAGGACCTCGCCCCCCGGGACATGGTCGCGCGGGCGATGGTGCAGGAGGTGCGCGAGGGACGCGGAGCTGGTCCGAACAAGGATTACGTTTACCTCGATCTCACCCACCTGCCTGCTGAGCAGGTGGAATCCAAACTGCCCGACATCACCGAGTTCTCCCGCACCTACCTCGGCGTTGATCCGATCACCGAACTCGTGCCGGTCTTTCCGACCGCCCACTACGCGATGGGTGGCGTTCCCACGAACGTCGACACCGAGGTTCTTCGGGACAACGAGCACATCGTCCCCGGCTTATATGCCGCCGGCGAGGTGGCCTGCGTGTCGGTGCACGGGGCCAACCGCCTAGGCACCAACTCGCTGCTCGACATCAACGTATTCGGTCGACGCGCCGGCATCGCGGCTGCCGAGTACGCGAACTCCGTCGAGCATGCCGAACTCCCCGACGATCCCCAGGGGGCGACCATCGCGCTGGTGGAGCGTCTTCGCTCCGCATCGGGCCATGAGCGCACAGCCGTACTGCGCAAGGACATGCAGGACACGATGGACATGAATGCGCAGGTGTACCGCACCGAGGCCACCTTGAAGCAAGCCCTCAGCGACGTCCAGGAACTCAAGGCGCGCTACGCGAACGTGTCCATCCAGGACAAGGGGACGCGCTACAACACCGACCTCATCGAGGCGATCGAGCTCGGCTTCCTCCTCGATCTCGCCGAAGTAACCGTCGTCAGCGCCCTGGAGCGCAAGGAATCCCGCGGAGGTCACGCTCGTGAGGATTACCCGAATCGTGACGACGTGAACTTCATGCGCCACACCATGGCGTACAAGTCCGAAGACGTCAGCGGCGAGGACTACGTACGCCTGGACTACAAGCCGGTAACGATGACCCGGTACGAGCCGATGGAACGCAAGTACTGATGGCCGCGGTCATCGAGGAAACAGCGCCGCCGGAGGCGGACGTACCGGTCGCCACCGACGTCACCTTCCGTATTCGCCGCTTTCTCCCCGAGCACGACACCGAACCACACTGGGAGGACTACACCGTCGCACTGTTCCCCACGGACAGGGTTCTCACGGCTTTGGAGAAAATCAAAGGGGAACTCGACGGCACGTTGAGTTTCCGCCGCTCGTGCGGTCACGGGATCTGCGGCTCCGACGCGATGCGCATCAACGGCCGCAACCGGCTCGCGTGCAAGACACTGGTCAAGGATCTGGACACGGACAAGCCGATTACCGTCGAAGCCATCAAGGGCCTTTCGGTCGAAAAGGACCTGATCGTCGACATGGAGCCGTTCTTCGCGGCCTACCGCCAGGTACTTCCCTTCCTCATTCCCGAAGGCCACGAGCCGAGTCGCGAACGCCTGCAGTCGGCCGATGACAGAGCGCGCTTCGATGACACCACTAAGTGCATCCTGTGTGCTGCATGCACCACCTCGTGCCCCGTCTACTGGACCGACGATCAGTACTTCGGGCCAGCCGCGATCGTTGCGGCACACCGCTTCATCTTCGACAGTCGAGACTCAGGCTTCGAGCAGCGCCTCGAAGTCCTGAACGATAAGGAGGGGGTGTGGCGCTGTCGCACCACCTTCAACTGCACCGATGCTTGTCCCCGCGGCATCGAGGTCACCAAGGCGATTCAGGAAGTCAAGCGGGCGCTGATCTTCCGCCGCGTCTAAACCGGCGAACGGTCCGGGGTTCAGGGCCTGTCGGTTCAGGGCCTATCCGGGGCCTGTTGATTCAGGGCCTGCTTATTCAGCGCATCCGGGTTGACGGCACCAGCCGGCAATGTGCCACCGAGGACATCGAGNACGGCCNGCGTCGNCTGCTGCGTCATGTCGGCGATCGTCCGGTGACTCAACCCAGCGATATGCGGNGACATGATGACGGTCGGNAGTTCGCGNAGNGGTGATTCGCCGATNGGCTCTCGTCCGAACGTATCCAAACCNGCGCCGGCAAGATGGCCCGAGCGAATCGAGTCNGCNAGNGCNCNCTCNTCGAGGATGCCGCCGCGTGAAACNTTGACCACGAACGCNCCTNGCTTCATCGCGGCGAACTGATCGGCACCGAGCAGACCACGGGTGCCTTCGGTCAGTGGNGCGTGCACCGTCAGGACATCNCTGCGCGCCAGCAGCGTGTCAAGATCGACGAGNTCGCAGCCNTCGGGAGCGGTGTCNAGGTACGGGTCGTGCACGATGACCGACGAACCGAAGGCCCTCAATCGACGGATAACCGCGCGTCCGATCGCGCCGGAACCCACCAGACCNACGGTCGCNCCGTAGAGATCACTCGGNGTCAACGTGCCCGCCCGGTCCCAGCGACCNTCACGAATGGCCGCGTCGTTCTCCGATAGTCGNCGCTGCANAGCCAGNATCATCGCNANAGCGTGATCGGCCACCGCTTCACCNTTCGCCCCNGGNGTCGTCGCGACNACGACACCGGCGGANGTGGCCGCGTCTAGATCGANGGCATCCACACCNANNCCGGTGCGGGCGATNACTCGCAGATTCGNGCACGCCGCAAAGACGCTCGCGTCGAANGGGTCCGTGCTNGCAATGACGCCTACNGCATCACCCANNATGTCCGCGAGNTCNTNCGGTGTTCGATTGTCGGTTCTGGGATGCAANCGGATTNCGAGCCCTGCCTGCGTCAGNANCGCACCCGTCGTCGGCCCATCGGCCTCANACGCCGGCCACGTGACGACCACGTCACCGTNCACCATGAACCCCACAATCGCNCGCGCCGATGCAGCGCGTAGCCTCACCATACGGTGTCAAGCGAGAGGTATGAGATGCGTGCGAATCCGTGGCTGGAGACCATTCGATCGGGNGGNACCGCCATCGGCGGTTGGATTTCCAATTCCTCCACCATCAACGCCGAGGTTATGGGCACCGCNGGNTTNGACTACNTCGTCATCGACACCCAGCATGGGGCGATCGACTACTCCGCGATGCTGCCGATGCTTCAGGTGCTCTCGATCGGNGCATCCACTCCGATGGTNCGCGTTCCGTCCNGCGANTCGGGCCACATCGGNAAGGCACTCGANGCCGGTGCACGGGCCGTGATTGTCCCCATGGTCAACGATCGAGCCTCCTGCGAACAGGCCTTGTCNTTCACCCGCTACGCCCCCGNTGGTGANCGCAGTTACGGTCCCACCCGAGCGGTNCTGGTGGAGGGTGACGANTACTTCGACTTCGCTGGNGATNAGATCTCTGNCATTCCCATGATCGAGACCCGCGAGGCNATGAACAACATNGACGACATCCTCNGNGTGCCCGGCATCGAAGCCATCTACGTGGGTCCNAACGACCTGTCCATCAGCCTNGGGATAAAGCCGAACACNACCGANCCTCGCCTTGATGAGGCGATGCNGNANATTGTTGCCGGATGCCGNCGCNANGGAGTTGTTCCCGGGGTNCACGCTTCNGCGGCCCTGTGCGACAAGCGCATGGATCAAGGATTCGGGATGGTCACCGTCAGCGCGGACGTCGTCGCCCTACGCAANCAGGTGGGCGAGGATCTGGCTACTGCCCGCGGNACGGTGGCCCAGACGATCACCAGCACNTACTGATCACACNCGGACGCGGCAGACCGGCTCGGGNAACCCNCGGGTGCCGGNCTCGAANGCNANGAGCGAACCGGCGGGAACCGGGCCCTCCTCGGCCGGGTGCCTCCCGCCCGAACTGATCGACGTCACCACCATGGTCTCGAGATTTGGTCCNGCGAAGGCGGGCATCGAAGGCTTGTGNACCGGCAGCTCGACGCGTCGATCTAGTTTCCCTGTCGGCGTGATGCGCACCACCGACCAGCCATACACACATGCAACCCAGTAGCAGCCATCTGCATCNATGCACGCTCCNTCNGGCTTTCCNGGCATCGAGGAGAAATCGATCAACGGCCGTTGGTTGTGTGCGCTCCCGGTATCGACGTCGTAATCNAATGCCCACACCACCTGCTGCGAGGTATCCGTCCAGTACATGACGGAGCCGTNAGGAGCGAAGGCAAGGCCATTGGATGTGCCAACACCGNCCATGACGGCGGCGGCAGAACCATCCCGCTCGACCCGGAAGAGNTGCCCGCGTGGAAAATCTCGATCGTCGTCGGCTCTCTCATCCATCGAGCCGATCCACAATCGGCCAGCGGGGTCGGTCCGGCCATCGTTCATGCGAACGAACGGATCACTCTCCAAGGCGGCTAGTTCCACCCACTCGCCAGAATCCCGGTTGTACTCGATGATGCCTGCACCCATGCCGACGATGAAGGACGAGGCGTCTTCNGTCATCGCGATGCACGATGGCCTGCCCGGCAACGCCCACGTCGCCGGCTCGGTGCTCCCCCACGACAGCGCCTGGATAGAACATCCATCGACATCCACCCAGTACAAGGTCGAGTCGCGCCCTGACCACACGGGTGACTCACCCAGTGTGGCTACGTGGCTCCCNAAGACCCGAACGTCGGGGTTCACAATGTCGCAGCGACCTTCTTCAGGAACTCGACGCTTGCCTTGGCGTCCTCGATGGGCCCGGTACCCGGCGCTGGATCTTCGGCGAGGGAGCAGTCCTGCTCCAACACGTACCAGCCCTGGTATCCACGACCTTCGAGATACCTGATGATTCCCGCCAGATCGACATCACCCGACCCGGCCGGGACGAACATCCCGTCAATCGTCGCTTGCCGGAAAGGAACTTCGCCGCTGCGCACCTTCTCGGCCATTTCGTTCGTGAGGTCCTTGATGTGAACGTGCAGAACNCGGTCTCCGGCGTCTTTGACCACCTGGAGNGGATCNACGCCNGACAGGAATAGNTGNCCGGCATCCACGCACANCCCCACATCACANGANTTCAGCANNCGATCCACTTGATTCTGTCGCGAGATCGCCATGCCCCAGTGCGGATGCAGTGCNGTCTGCAGTCCACGCTCTTCGGTGATGTCTTGNAAGCGTCGAAGNTTCCGCAGGAAGACCGNCCACTGATCNTCGTCCATATCGATCTCGGTGTCATAGCCGTCGTAGTGGGAACGAGGGCCCAGGACNACATTCGACGCCCCCGCGGCGGCCAGTTGGTCACTGGCCCGTTCGAAGTACTGGATGTCGGCGTCCATGTCCTTGTCTCGATACAAGATGGCGGGAACGAAACCTCCCACCATGGACATGTCGTAGCCGGCGACAAAGTCCTTCAACTCCTGCGGGTCGCTGGGCAAGAAGCCATCGGGGCCCAGTTCGGTGGCGCTCAAGCCCGCTTCCCGCATTTCCGACATCACCCGGGCCGGATCCATCAGGTAGCCCCACCCAGCGGAGGCATCTGCACCCCAGGTGATGGGAGCTCCCGCGACCCGGCTCAACATGTCGCTCATAGCGGTCCCTTCACGGCTTTTCGCCCAAGATTCTGGATGTTTTCCCTTGTCCAGGGGGCACTCCAACCCCTAAGTTGGAACGTGCCAACGCACAGCATGGCACAGCAGCCGCCGAGTTTCGACCCCTACTTTCGATCCGCTCCTGGAGGACACCGTGGAGACCATCCGCTTGACCATGGCCCAAGCCCTCGTCCGTTGGCTCACCGCCCAAAAAACCGAAATCGACGGCCAGGTGGTCCCCCTTTTCCCGGGCGCGTTCGGCATCTTCGGTCATGGCAACGTCACGGCTCTGGCCGAGGCACTCGCCGAAGTGAAGGACGAGTTCCCCACGTGGCGAGGACACAACGAACAGTCGATGGCCCTGTCCGCTGTCGCCTACGCCAAGGCCAAGCGCCGCAAGCAGATCATGGTGGCGACGTCCTCCATTGGCCCCGGGTGCACCAACATGGTCACGGCCGCCGGCGTCGCCATTACGAACCGTCTTCCCCTGTTGTTGATCAGCGGCGACACCTTCGCCCATCGGATCGTCGATCCGGTGCTCCAGCAGGTGGAGCAGTTCGGCGACCCGACGATTACCGCGGCGGACACCTTCAAGCCGGTGACTCGCTTCTGGGACCGGATCGTCAAGCCCGAACAGTTGCTGAAGTCGCTCCCTCAAGCCCTCGCTGTCATGCTCGATCCCGCCGAGTGCGGGCCGGCCTTCCTCGCTCTCCCGCAAGACGTCCAGGCCGAGGCCTACGACTATCCGGCGATGTTCTTCGAGCCGCGGGTCCACTTCATCAGACGGCCGCAAGCCGATCCCCGAGAGATCTCCCACGCGGCTTCGGTCATCAACGCGGCCAAGAAGCCTCTCATCATCTCCGGCGGTGGGGTGCTGTATTCGGAGGCCGCTCCAACGCTCGGCGACTTCGCGGCAAAGCGCAACATCCCCATCGTGGAGACCTTCGCCGGCAAGGCCGCCTTCGCCGACTCCCACCCCAACTACGCAGGATCCCTGGGAATCGCGGGTGACGCGTGTTCGAACGCGGTCGCAGAAGACGCCGACGTCGTCATCGCGGTTGGTACCAAACTCCAGGACTTCACTACCGGGTCCTGGGCGCTGTTCAAAGACCCCAACCTCAAGATCGTGACCATCAACACGGCCCGCTGGGACGCGACGAAACAGCACGCGACGTCTGTCATGGCCGACGCGCGCGTGTCCATCGAGCAGATCGACAGCGCCCTGGGCGATTACGCAGCACCGGCGGACTGGCTCGGCCGCGCACAGACCGAGAAGCAGGCATGGAATGCACACCTCGATGAGTGCGGCCAGGCAGTCAGCTCGCCTCCGGCCTACAACCAGGTCATTCAGCGTGTTCACCAGGTGTGTGACGACTCCGACTACATCCTGTCCGCCGCAGGCGGGCTTCCCGGAGAACTCTTCGCCGGTTGGCGGGCAAAAGACCCCAATACGTTCGATTGCGAGTTCGGCTACTCCTGCATGGGTTACGAGATCGGTGGCGCCGTCGGCGCCAAGATGGCGCTTCCGGACCGCGATGTCGTGTCGTGGGTGGGAGACGGCTCGTACTTGATGATGAACAGCGACATCTACGCCAGCGTTCTGACCGGTCACAAGGTGATCTTCATCGTGTGCGACAACGAGGGCTTCGCCGTCATCAACCGGCTCCAGGTCGCCCAAGGTGGAGAGGAGTTCAACAACCTGCTGAGGACCACCAAGCACATCAACCTGGAGAAGATGGACTTCGTCGCGCACGCCGCGGCCATGGGAGCGAACGCGGAGAAGATCAAGTCTTTGGACGAGATCCCCGCCGCCTACGCCCGGGCCAAAGCATCGGACAAGACTTACGTGATGGTTATCGACGTAGCTCAGTACGACTGGGTCGGTGGTGGAACCTGGTGGGAGGTCGGCGTCCCCGAGGTGAGCAACCGAGCCGAAGTTCGCGCAGCCCGTGCTTCCTACGAGGCAGAGTCCAAGCATCAACGTCCCGGCGTCTAGCGGTGGCCCTCTACCCGGAGTTCGACGGCAAGGTCCTGGTGGCGACGGGTGGCGCATCGCTGATCGTCGAGGCTCTGGCACGTCAGTTCGTCGCCAACGGAGGCTCTGTCGTTCTCGGTGATCTCACCACCGACCACGCGCACGACGTCCTCTCCGACGTGGGCGATGCCGGGCGCTTCGTGCGGACCGACGTGACATCGGATGCAGATCTCGACGCGCTTCTTGCTACCGCTGTCGAAGAATTTGGCGGAGTGGATTTCGCCGTCAGCGCTCACACAATTTTCGGGTGCGGGTACCTGGAGACAACACGCCAGCAGTGGCACACATCGCTGGATGTGAACGTCGCGAGCTCTGCAATGTTCATCGAGAAGGCCGTGCCGTTGATTCAGGCGCGCGGTGCCGGAGCAGCGGTCCTCGTGACGTCTATCTCGGGTAAGGCAGCGCAACCGAATCGCATCGTGTACCCCGTGACGAAAGCCGCACTCTTGGGCTTGAGTCGAAATATGGCTCAGGCCCTCGCACCCCTCGGCATTCGCTTGAACAGCGTGTCACCAGGCTGGACGTGGAGTCGCAACATCGAAGCGCGCTACGGCAGCCGCGAGTACGCGGATGACTTCGCCGGGGAGTTCCACGCGATACGGCGGATGGCCGAGCCCGAAGAAATCGCCGACGCGATCTGCTATCTCTGTTCCGACGGTGCGTCATTCGTCACCGGAAGCGACTTCGCGGTCGACGGTGGTTACAGCGCCATGGGTCCGGAAGCCCTCGGGCAGCCCTACGAGAAATTCCCCGTCATCGATTCCTAGACACCGTAGAAGGGGCTAGAGGTCGACGGCGAAGTACTGGGTTTCCAGGAATTCGTGAATCCCGTCGAAGCCGCCTTCGCGCCCAAGTCCGGATTCCTTCATCCCACCGAACGAGGCGGCCGGATCAGAGGCGATGCCGCGATTGATGGCGACCATCCCGGATTCCATCTGCCGCGCCACCTTGATGCCCTCGCCGGCATCCTTGGCGAACACGTAGGAAATCAGTCCGTACTCGGTGTCGTTGGCCATGCGGATTCCGTCGGCAGGATCCTCGAAGGTCACGATGGGAGCCACCGGGCCGAAGATCTCGTTCCGCGTGAGCGTCGAACCGTGCTCGACCCCTCGCACGATGTATGGAGCGATAAATGCACCGTCGCTCGGCGCGTCGCCCGCCATCGTCGGTGTCGTCCCTTCCGACTCGGCCGCCTGCACGAATTCCAGAATCTTGTCCCGCTCCTTGACCGACACCATGGCACCGAGGTCGTTCGACTGATCGACACCCGGTCCGATTTTCAAGCCTCGAAGAGCCGCTTCGAACTTGGTCGCGAATTCGTCCGCGAGGGACGCGTGAATATAGAACCGATTGGCCGCTGTGCATGCCGAGCCACCGTTGCGCATCTTCGCCACCATCGCCCCCTCGACGGCCGAGTCGACGTCGGCTCCTTCCAGAACCAAGAAGGGGGCATTGCCNCCGAGTTCCATCGATGAGGGAAGNACCCGNTGGGCGGTCTGCTCCAGGAGCAGNTTGCCGACGTAGGTGGAACCGGTNAAGGACAACGTCGCGACGCGCGGATCGGAGAGGATGGCCTCGGACACCGGCCCGGACGTGGACGTGGTGATCACNTTGACNACACCNGCNGGNGNACCGGCTCGCTCNAGAACGTCNGCTACCCACAGNGCCGTCAAAGGAGTCTCTTGCGCGGGCTTGAGAATGGACGTGCACCCTGCCGCCATCGCCGGAGCAAGTTTGCGTGTGGCCATCGCTGCGGGGAAGTTCCAGGGAGTGATCAGGTAGGCGACTCCCATAGGGCGGTAGTCGGTGATNATGGTCTTGTCNCCCGACGGGCTATACCGGAAGTCACCCTGAACGTGGGCGGCCTCTTCGGAGAACCACCGGAAGAATTCGGCCGCGTACATCGCCTCCCCCATCGCGTCTTTCCACGCTTTGCCATTCTCGAGGGAGATNAGTCGGGCACAGTCCTCGATTTCCGCCGTCATGATCTCGAAGGCTTTGCGCAGGATCTCGGCCCGGAAGCGTGCGGAGGATGAACCCCAGTCGGCGAACGCATCGTGCGCAGCCTGGACCGCCTGCACGCCTTCAGCAGGCGAGGCATNCCCGATTTCNGCCAACGTGCCGAGGGTCGCCGGGTTCACCACATCGAGANGAGTGGCGGTCGTGAGCCNATCGCCACCGATCAACAGGCCGGTGGGGGTGCGCTCAGGCANGCTGGTGGTCATGACGGTCCTTTCCGGCGTTAGGTGNGTGAAGGCTAGCGCCGCGGGGGCTCCCGCAGTAGCCCTTCTCGGCCACAAGGACTGTGACACCCACCACGGTGCAGCCNCGAGTGGGTGTGGGGTGCTGGCCACACGCNGACGTACCATGGCNCAGTTATGACTCCCCTTTCGCGGCGAGGAATCGCTGCCGTTGTCGGCGTCGCTATCGGCGTGATCCTGGCCGTGACTCCATCAGCAATGGCTGCGGATCCGACTCCCGTCCCGGCTCCCCTCGTCGACATGGGTGACGACACGGCGAGCCCGTNGGCTTCCCCCTCAGCCTCCCCAACGTCCTCTCCCACGTCGTCACTTCCGTCGTCGCCGTCGGAGAACTCCCCACCGTCCNACTCCACACNGTCTCCTGNCTCGGACGTGCTGGGCGGTAGTCAACTCGGCAAGCGGGGTGCGGTGGCNGATCTCAGCGCCGGCGCCGCCANACTGCCACAGGTCAAGGCACGCACCTGGCTGCTCGCGGATGCGACCACCGGCGAGGTTCTCGCAGCAAAGAACCCGCACAAGACTCGCCGGCCTGCGAGCACGCTGAAGACGCTCACGGCATTGACCCTGCTCCCNCAGTTGGAGCCCGACGCNACGTGGATCGGTACCGCGCGAGCCCAAAACACCTACGGCAGCAAGGCGGGGATCCGGATTGGTCGGGAGTACACGATCGATGAACTGTTCGCCGGGCTGCTGCTTCCCAGCGGCAACGACGCGGCGATCGCCCTCGCCCAGGCTCACTCGACGGTCAGCGCCACTGTGGCCGAGATGAACCAGGTGGCCCGCGATCTGCAGGCCTACAACACCACGGCAAAGAACCCCAGCGGCCTGGACGCCAAGGGTCAGTTNTCNACCGCGTACGACCTCGCCCTGATCGGTCGAGCCGCNATCGCCCGCGACGATTTCTTGACNTANGCCGGCGCCAAGNGCNCCGAGTTCCCCAACCCGCGCAACCCAAAAAAGAACGGAAAAGAACGAAAGCCCATCACNATCTANAACCANAACGATCTGGTGATGGAGAACTATCGCGGAGCCATCGGNGTNAAGACCGGATACACNAGNCAAGCAGGCCGAACCTTCATTGGAGCCGCCCAACGCGGCAACACCACNTTGATCGTNAGCCTGATGGGCATCCGGGAACCGAGCGACGAAGCGGCCCGCAAACTGTTGAATTGGGGCTTCAAGAATCGAGGGCAGATCGTCCCCATCGGTGAACTTGTTNCGCCNTTGTCNGCCATGGAACCNACNGTGGCNGAGNAGACNGTNGTNCCGGNCGCACCGACTCCGGTGGCCACCACCGTGCGCGGGNCGGCACCGCAGGAGATCGCAGCGGNGNCNGAGTTGTCATCGCTCTCNCCCACNTCGTGGGGATGGTTGACGNTCTTCACGATCGCCCTTGTTCTGGCTCTGGTCAGCCTGATCCGGCGAATCATGGCTCGTCGACAGCGTCGAATCCTGACCTGACCTCACACCAACGCCATCCGATTGGCGCGCGTCAGTCGCCGACGAATCCGACCTTCTTGTACACCGCCTCCAGTGTGGATGCGGCCGCGGCGCGCGCTTTTTCTGCACCGAGGTGAACGATCCTCGTGAGCTCCCCGGGATCATCGAGGAACTCGCGTGTCCGGGCTCGAATCGGCCCCACCGCATCGAGGACGATCTGGGCTGTTTCGGTCTTTAGGTCGCCGTACCCCTTATCCGCGTAGCCCTCGACTATTCGATCCATGTCGCTACCGGTGAGCGCTTGCTGCAACGTCAAAAGATTCGACACACCCGGCTTCGCCTCCGGGTCGAAGCGGATATCTCGATCGGAGTCGGTTACCGCGGACTTGATCTTCTTGGCATTGACGGCGTCCTCGTCGAGGAGAAAGACGCAGCCTGAGGGACTCGACTTGCTCATCTTGGCGGTCGGGTCCTGCAGATCGACGATCTTTGCTGTCTCTTTGACGATCATGGCCTCGGGGACCGTGAGCGTTTCCCCGAAACGCGCGTTGAAGCGCTGCGCGAGGTTGCGGGTCAATTCCAGGTGCTGCCGTTGATCTTCACCCACGGGAACCGCATTCGCCTGGTAGATCAAGATGTCGGCCGCCTGCAGGATCGGGTAGGTAAACAACCCCACGGTGGAGCGGTCTGATCCGCTTTTCGCGCTCTTGTCCTTGAACTGGGTCATCCGGCCGGCCTCTCCGAAACCCGTGATGCATTCCAGAACCCAGGACAGTTGACTGTGGGCGGGCACCTGACTTTGCACGAAGATCGTGGCGCGATCGGGGTCAAGACCAACCGCCAGCAGTTGCGCAAAAGAGGTCAGGGTTCGTTGGCGAAGAAGCTCCGGGTCGTGTTCCACGGTGATGGCATGTTGATCGACCACGCAGTAGAAGGCGTCATGGGTCTCCTGCAGGCGCACCCACTCACGCAACGCTCCCAGGTAGTTGCCGATATGGAAGGAATCAGCGGTCGGCTGGATTCCCGACAGCACCCGAGGGCGTGAATCGCTCGTCATGCGATCAGTCTTCCAAATCCGGGGCGGATTCGGCGACCGGCGTTGCCGGCTGCACGCTCGTGACACTCACCCGAGAGATCCGCCGTCCATCGAGCTCGACGACGCGAAATTCGTTGTCGCCCTCCACCACGGTGTCACCGACAACCGGCAGCCGCGTCAACGCGGCAACGAGGAAACCCGCGACGGTTTCGTATGGCCCGTCGGGGAGAACGACGCCGGTCTCGTCTTCGAAGTCTTCGAGGTTCAACAGACCATCAATCACAACCTGTCCAAGAACCCTGGGCTGTCGTGGCATGGCATCAACGTCGTACTCATCCTTGATGTCGCCGATGAGTTCCTCGACGAGGTCTTCCATGGTGACGATGCCCGCTGTTCCACCGTATTCGTCCTGAACGATGGCCAAGTGGTGGCGATCTCGCCGCATCTCCGTCAACGTCTCGAGGACAACTTTGCTGCCCGGGAAGGCGACGACCGGTCGGCACATCTGCGATACGTACTCTCCCCGATTTGACGCATCGGGGTCGAGGATGTCGCGAATGTGGACGAAGCCGACGACGTCGTCCGCTGATCCGCGAATCACCGGGTACCGCGAGTGTGGTTGGTCGACGACCCTTCGCACCGCATCGGCCACCGGAAGGCGCGAGTCGAGAAAGTCGACCTCCGTACGAGGGAGCATCACTTCCCGCAATTCGCGCTCGCCCGCCTCGAAGACGTCATCGATGAGATTGCGCTCGTCCTCGCTCAATTCCTCGTGCCCAGCGACGAGATCGCGCAGTTCTTCTCCGCTGATCGATTCTTTGCCTGCCGTGGGATCGATGCCGAAAATGCGAACGATCAGGTTGGTGGAGAACGACAGAGCGACGATGAACGGGCGGAACAGCCTCGCGATGAAGTCGATCGGAGCTGCCGCGAAGAGGGCGACCTTCTCCACACGCTGCAGGGCGATGCGCTTAGGTACCAACTCGCCGAGAACAAGGGAGAGATAGGCGATGAGAACGGTGATGACAACGAACGCCAAGGTCTGAGCGACGCCTTCGGCTAGACCGGCCGAGATCAACGGCTGGGCCAACTCCGGTGCGATCTGGGCAGCACCAAAGCCCGCGGAGACGAAGCCGGCAAGAGTGACGCCGACTTGCACCGCCGCCAAAAATCGGTTCGGGTCTGCCGTCAGGGAGGCAAGGCGCCGGCCGCGCCGAGAGGACTCTGCGAGTCGTTGGACTTGGTTTTCTCGCAGTGACACCAGTGCTAGTTCGGCCGCAGCGAAGAAGCCTCCGAGCAGGACGAAGAACAAAACGACGAGAAGATTGATCCAGATTTGGTTCACTCGGTCGCGCTACTCCTTTGATGTCGCCCAGACGGCTCCACTTCGAAGCGGACCCGCAGGACAAGACTAGGGTCTGCTGCGTGACGGCACCGGACCAACGGGAGCATTTCGTCGACCGACTGGCTCTGACCCCCATCGACAGGGACATCTTCACCGGCATCTGCCATTCAGGAGCACCCTTGCGGGCCTACGGCGGACAGATAGCCGCGCAAGCACTGATGGCGGCGGGTCGCACGGTCGAGGAGTCTGATCGTCGCGTGCATTCGCTGCACGGGTACTTCCTTCGACCAGGGCGTACCAAAGACACGATCACTTATCTCGTGGACAGACCCCGAGACGGTCGTTCCTTCTCGACGCGAATCGTGCGCGCCGTGCAGCACGGCGAAACCATCTTCATGATGACGTCGTCGTTTTCCGTGGTCGACCCCGGACCCCATCATCAATTCGTCATGCCACCGGCCGTGGACCCGGGTGCGGCGCGCAATGTCGACATCGCGGCCCGGGCGATCCCCCAGGGAGCCTCACCGGCCGATTACGACTTTCCCGATCGCGCACTCATCGAGATGAGAACACTGGCGGCCGACGGCCCGCTGCACCTCGACGGTGGGAAGTACGAACGGATGGCGTGGGTTCGAGTCACCGAACCCATGCCCGACGATCCCCTGGTGCAAGCTTGCGCGCTGACGTATCTGTCCGACCTGAGCATGGTCACCACGGCCACCAGTCCGCATCGTGGCGAGCGGGAGGATCTGCAAATCGCGTCGATCGACCACGCCATGTGGTTCCACGCTCCGGTCGACACCCACGAGTGGCTCTTGTTCGATCAAGACACTCCGACAGCGAGCGGCGGTCACGGGCTCGCCCGAGGCATCTTCTACGACGAGCGTGGTGTCCTGGTCGCGTCNGTGGTCCANGAAGGNCTGATGCGACACAAGCGCGNCCACAACGCTGCGGCGGACGTGCGTNAGCCCTAGGCCATCGCCNTCTGNAGGTTCTCGTCGATCGAGCTCAAGAACTCCTGCGTNGTCTGCCACGCCTGATCCGGTCCGATCAGCAACGCCANATCCTTNGTCATCTTGCCCTCTTCGACGGTTTGNATGCANACGCGTTCGAGNGTGCGAGCGAACTCGCTNACTGCNGGTGTTCCGTCNAGCTTCCCCCGATGTTCCAAACCTCGTGTCCACGCGAAGATGGACGCNATCGGGTTGGTCGAGGTCGGCTTGCCCTGCTGATGCTGACGGTANTGCCGNGTCACNGTTCCATGAGCGGCTTCNGCTTCGACNGTCCTGCCGTCCGGNGTCATCAGNACCGANGTCATCAACCCCAGNGANCCGAAGCCTTGTGCCACGGTNTCGGACTGAACATCGCCGTCGTAGTTCTTGCAGGCCCAGACGTACCCGCCTTCCCACTTCAACGCGGCCGCCACCATGTCNTCGATGAGGCGGTGNTCGTACGTGATGCCCGCCTTCTCNAAATCTTCCNCAAACTCNGCCGCGAAGACCTCCGCAAACAGATCCTTGAANCGTCCGTCGTACGCCTTGAGGATGGTGTTCTTCGTNGACATGTAGACGGGGTANTNGCGGGCCAGGCCGTACCGGAAAGACGCGCGCGCGAAGTCCCGGATGGACTCGTCGAGGTTGTACATGCCCATGGCGACACCACCGGCAGGAAAGTCGAACACGTTGAACTCCATCGACTCGGAGCCGTCCGAGGGCGTGAAAGTCATGGTCAACGTTCCGGCGGTCTCGACCTTGAAGTCGGTTGCCCGGTACTGATCACCGAACGCATGGCGGCCGACGATGATCGGCTTNGTCCAGGTGGGAACCAGTCGCGGGATGTTGTCGATGATGATCGGNTCGCGGAAGATGACGCCGCCNAGNATGTTCCGGATGGTGCCGTTCGGCGACCGCCACATCTTCTTCAGGCCAAACTCCTCAACGCGNGCCTCATCGGGAGTGATCGTCGCGCACTTCACGCCAACNCCGTGCTCTTGGATGGCATGAGCGGCATCGATCGTGACCTGATCGTCGGTCTCATCGCGATACTCGACACTCAAGTCGTAGTACTTCAGATCGACATCGAGGTATTTCAGGATCAATTCGTCCTTGATGAACTGCCAGATGATGCGGGTCATCTCGTCGCCGTCNAGCTCGACGACGGGGTTTTCCACCTTGATCTTGGACATGGTTTTCCTCACAGATCCTTCACGTCGGCCTGCTTGGCCTTGACTGCCTCGTATGCCTCNACCAGNAGCGNCTTTTCGCTCTCGGTNAGNGGAGTTTCNANNACCNTNCGCACNCCTTCTTTNCCGANCTCTGCTTCNACTCCTAGGTACNCACCCGAAAGCCCATANTCGCCGTCCACCCACGCACACACCGGCATNACGGCCCCTGAATCTTCGTGCACCGCGCGAGCCATCCGNGCGGCTGCAGCNGATGGGGCGTAGTACGCCGATCCNGTNTTCAGNAGGCCNACGATCTCCGCACCACCGTTGCGGGTGCGCTCCACGAGTTCATCNACCTTCTCGGCGGAGACCAAGTCGGTCAGCGGCTTGCCGTCCACCGANCACACCGATGCCACCGGCACCATNGTGTCGCCATGGGAGCCGAGCGTCAGCGTCGTGACCGACCCGACCGGAACGCCGAGTTCTTCGGCGACGAAATGGGTGAANCGAGCGGTATCNAGCATNCCNGCCTGACCCAGCACTCGCTGGTGCGGAAAACCGGTCACGATGTGGGCCAACGCAGTCATCTCATCGAGTGGGTTNGCAACGTTAATGACGNCGCAATCGGGCGCNTACCGAGCGACNTTCTCGGCGACTTGCCGCATGATGGCGGCGTTCGTTTCGATCAGGTCCATGCGGCTCATCCCGGGCTTGCGCGGTAACCCNGCGGTGATGACCACGATCGANGAATCCGCNATCGACNTCGTAACCCTCNCCCGAGGGTCCCGTTGTCTGACCGACGATTNTGGTTTCGAAGCCTTCCACCCANCGAGATTGGTTCATGTCCAAGNCAAGCCCCTCGGCCTTGCCCTCCACGACATCGGTCAGCACGACCGTCTCGAAGATGTCGTATTCCGCCAGTCGTAGCGCCGTTGTCGAGCCGTAGAAACCGGCTCCCACCACGGTCACCTTGCCACTGCGAGCCATTGCGCACCCTTCACGTCCAGGGGGAAGAAATCTTGACGTCAAGATACCTGCTCAGGCGGGCACCGGACTCAGCGGGGAGGTGGTACCCAGAAGGCGAAAAGGGCGAGCAGCGCCCCCAGAACCCCGAGCACCAGCACATCGACCTTCCGCGATCGGACGACGAGCAGCCCGGCTTCACGCTCGGGCAGGAATAGCCGAAGGAAAGCCGCCAGCAGGACACTGCCGGCCAGCACAACCGAACCTCGACGGAAATAGTCCAGGCCCACCAGGACGAGGGCCACCGCCACTCCGCACAGCACCACGATGATGGGCCACTGCCTCCACCACCGAGGGGCGTGCAGTTCCCGCACGTTGTCTAAATCTGATGACGACATACCGCGATCAACTAACCCGCTGCTCGTTCAGCGGTCTCGACAATGTTGGCCAGCAGCATCGCTCGCGTCATGGGGCCGGTGCCACCCGGCATGGGGGCGACCCATCCGGCGACCTCGAGGACATCCGCCGCGACATCTCCGGTGAGACCTGCGTCGGTTCGGGTGATTCCGACATCAAGCACAGCAGCTCCCGGCTTGACCGCCTGCGCGTGCACCATGCCCGGCACCCCGGCGGCGGCCACCACGATGTCAGCGCGCGAGATTTCGGCGTCGATGTCGCGTGTTCCGGTGTGGCACAAAGTGACGGTCGCGTTCTCGCTTCGCCGGGTCAGTAGCAGCCCTAAGGGTCGACCGACCGTTACCCCGCGCCCGATCACGACGGCATGGGAGCCGTTGATCGGGACGTCGTACGCGCGCAAAAGTTCGACGATGCCCCGAGGTGTGCACGGCAACGGAGCATCGATTCCGAGCACCAGCCGACCGAGATTCATCGGGTGCAGACCGTCGGCGTCTTTGGCCGGGTCCATCAACTCCAGAACACGGTTCGCGTCCAGGTGCGCCGGTAGCGGCAACTGGACGATGTAGCCGGTCACGGCAGGATCAGCGTTCAGATCCCGAACATGCTCTTCGAGTTGCTCCTGCGTGGTATCCGCAGGGAGATCGACGCGAATGGACGCGATGCCCACCTCGGCGCAATCCCTGTGCTTCCCACCGACATAGGCATGCGAACCCGCATCGTCACCAACGAGCACCGTCGCCAACCCGGGAACGACTCCGCGTTCGCTCAGCGCCGCAACCCGAACGGCGAGGTCCTTCTTGACCGCGGCTGCGGTCGCTTTACCGTCCAGAATTATCGCGGTCACGCCCTCATCTTGGCAGGGCCACGACAATCGACGCCATCAGCCGCACGGACACCCGCATGCACACCGGCAGGGACACCTAGTGCAGAACCATGCCTCCGTCGATCATGATCAATTGGCCGGTCATGTAATCGGAATCCGAACTGGCGAGGAAACTCGCTGTTCCGAGAACGTCCTCGGGATAGGAGTAACGCTTCATCAAGATCATGTCCTCGGCGAGCGAGTCCATCGACTCACCTTCCTTCTCGAACATGCCGATCTCGACCAGATCCTTATCGAGTTGCTCCCACAATTCGGTACGGACGACACCCGGGCCGTAGCCGTTCACGGTGATGTTGTGCCCGACGAGGGCTTTGGCTCCGCCCTTGATCAGCCCGAGGACAGCGTGCTTGGACATTGAGTACGGGATGACGTCCAGGAACGCCTCGCGGGAAAGAATCGACCCAACATTGATGATCTTGTAGACGTAGTCGCGCGTCCCTTGCTCGATCATCTGTTGCGCCGCCCACTTCATGACGTTGAACTTGCCCCAGGCGTTCACACCCATGATGAAGTCGTAGTTGTCTTTCGGAGTGTTCGGGAAGATCGTCGGCTTGTTGACCCCGGCGTTGTTCAGCAAGAGGTTGATTTCTCCGAACTCGGCGACCACGTGAGCGACCGCAGCCTTGGCCTGCTCCTCGCTCGTCACATCCAACGAGATATGCGTTGCGCTGCCCCCGGCGGCGCGAATCTCCTCGGCAACCGAGGCGATGCCCTCCTCATTGATGTCGGCTACGCACACTTCGGCTCCCAATGAAGCCCAATCCTTTGCGATTGCGGCGCCCATTCCCTGCGCGCCCCCTGTAATCAAGGCTTTCCTGCCTGCTAGACGATCAGACGACATACCGACGATTCCTTTCTGCGCTCCGGCTCGAGGCTCGGGCTGACTACACGTGGTTCCGAAGACTACGGCATCGTTCTGTGTCAGAGAACGAATTTTCCGGATGTTCGTCCCACGCTCCACGGGTCAAAGCAGGGCTCACCACGGCCTGAGTATTCTCACGCATGGGAGGAGACAGGCATGGTTTCGGAAATTCCACCGCCGGACGACACCCAGTCCGAATGGACCATCGTCGGTGAGCGAATCAGGATCGCTCGCGAGTCGTCGGGGATCAGTGTGCGCGAGCTTGCGCGGCGCATCGGCGTATCGCCGAGCCACGTGTCCAACGTGGAGCGGGGGTTGGCGTCCTTCAGCGTGCGCGCCCTCTACAGCGTGGTGAGCCATTTGGACATCAGCATGGACAGCCTGTTCGAGGACGCCAAATGGGGGGCCTCCCAAGAGAATGCCCCGCTGCTCGAGGCGGTTCCCGACGCGCCCCAGGCGCAACGGACGCGCCTCGATGAATCCGGCATCGTCCTCCGCAGGGGGGAGCGACCCACCATCCACCTCGGGAATCGCCGTTGGGAGCGCCTCACGAGCGGCTCGCCACTGCGCGAAGCCGAATTCCTCGAAGTGCACTACGCCCCAGGGGCGGACAAAGAAGAACTCCCCGACTTCCTGCACCACCAGTCGCGCGAGTGGGGAACCGTCATCCAAGGTCACCTCAACGTTCAGGTGGGATACGACGAAGCCGTCCTGTCACCGGGCGACTCGATCTCCTTCGCGTCGAACGTGCCCCACCGATTCTGGAACGAGTCCGACGAAGAGGTCATCGCGATCTGGTTCGTCCTCGATGAGGGGACGCTAGACAAGAGCCATACGGATGAATCGGACAATTCACGCCTGTTCGGGGCGCCCCGTCACATGTAGCTTCCGCTCCGTTCTGTAGAAAATAACGTTTTGGGAAAGTTTCCGCGATCCTGATTGATCAGGCCGTACGGGAAACATACGTTCCGGCTATCTGTTTTTCCTCATGGACACTCAGGAGTCGCGTGTGACCACCACGAGTTCGGCCGACATCGCTATTGCCGCCACCGGCATCTCCAAGCGATTCGGCGGCGCGCTGGCTGTGGACGACGTCTCGCTGCGAATCGCGCCCGGTGAGATTCANTCNATCGTNGGNGAGAACGGTGCCGGGAAATCGACGCTNATGCGCGTCATGGCNGGGATCATCGAATCCGANAGCGGATCGGTCGAGGTTTTCGGAACGCCGGTAGNCCCNGGNACTCGNGCNGCGATNNACGCNGGCATCGCCCTCGTNCACCAGGAACTNAGTTTGGTTCCNGAGATGACNGTCGCAGAGAACATCCTNNTNGGCGCTTTCCCCACACGCTTCGGGTTCACCCGCTACAANGACCTCAAAGAGATCGCNGCCAACGCGCTGGCAGAAATCGGNGTTTCNGTAGACCTCGANGAGCGAGTGTCCCGCCTCTCGGTNGCGCTCCGNCAATTNGTGGAAATNGCCCGTGCGGTTGCTCGCCAACCGAAAGTCCTNATCCTCGACGAGCCCACGGCNACGCTNACACCNGCAGAGACCGACTACCTGCTNCGCATGNTGTCGCGTCTNGCCGANNGCGGCATGGCGATCGCCTACATCTCCCACAGNATTCCCGAGGTTTTCGAGATCTCGTCGAACGTGACCATTCTGCGAGACGGGCGTCAGGTCCTCACCGCACCGATNGCGGANCTCACTCCGCAAGAAGTCATCGACAACATGGTNGGCCGGGAATTGAAGGAGGACNTGCAGACCCATCGCGATGCGACNCCGGGNGAGGTNGTGCTGCGGGCCANCGACATCGAAGCTCCCCGCGTCAACTCGGTCAGNCTCGAAGTTAGAGCNGGCGAGATCGTNGGCCTTGGNGGACTTGTCGGNGCCGGACGATCCGAACTTGTGCGCGCGATCATCGGTGCAGACAACCGGACGGCCGGCCGCGTNACCCTNACGCGGAACGGCCGCAGCGTCACACTNTCGAGCTACACGTCAGCCGTTCGCAANGGCGTCGGCTANGTCCCTGAAGAGCGCCGCACNGACGGCCTCGCNTTGATCATGACNGTGTCGGACAACATCCGNCTNCCTAACCGCCAGCAACTCTCTCGCTTCGGCATNAAGGCTCCGCGGAAGATCGCNGAGTTNGCCCAGGAACTCGCCGACAAAGTGGGNCTGCGGCCGCCGGAGATCGAGCGGGAGGCGGGGCAATACAGCGGTGGCAACCAGCAAAAAGTCGTCTTGGCGAAGTGGCTNGGGCGNCGACCNGACTTCATGGTTCTCGATGAACCAACACGCGGGGTCGATGTCGGTGCGAANGCAGAAATCCATCGCCTCGTCAAAGAGATGGCCGACAACGGCACCGCGGTTCTCGTCGTCAGTTCCGATCTACCCGANCTTNTGGAGTTGTCCGACGTCATCCANGTCATGAGGGATGGACGCATCACCGGATCTCTNACNCGCGAGGACGCAACGGAGCANTCGGTCATGACTCTTGCCGCCGGCGAAGCNGAGGCGGTCGCGTAATGGCTCAGCAAANAGCGCCCTCGGCGGNNGAGGCANCNACGCAAAGTGAATCCNCNNGGCTCGCCGGAATCCTCACCTGGATGTCCCAAAACGGCATCTTCATCTTCACCGCAATCCTGATCCTGTTCGCGCTNATTTTCGTNGACGGNTTNGGCTCCNTGATGAACATCACCGACGTCTTCCACCGAGCGGCTCCCATCGGGATTGTCGCGGTGGGTATGACGTTCGTGGTGATCAGCGGCAANTACCTCGACCTNTCNGTNGTCGCCCANGTGGCAACGGCCGGCGTGATCTTGATTGCGGTCAGNAANAGCTACGGACTCTTCCCNGCCATCCTCGCGGCCCTTGCAGCGGCCATGCTCTTCGCNTTGGTCAACGGCACGGCTGTAGGAATCTTCAANGCGAACGCCGTCATCGTGACGTTGGCCACGACNTTCATNGGGCTTGGACTATTGCGCTTCTTCTCCGGNGGTTCNATCTTCTTCGGACCACCGGANGGGCCGATTAGGACNTTTGGTCTCGGCAAGATCGGACCGATTCCGTATTCGGCCATCGTCCTGATCATCATGACGATCGTCCTCGGGNTGCTNCTGAACCGAACCAACTTCGGNTTCCTCGTTCGCTCCTTCGGNGTGAACGAGTCNGCGACCCGCCTCGGTGGCACCAACACGGCNCTGGTGATCATCGGAGCCTTCCTGGTGACNGCNGTNGCTGCGATGATCGCNGGCTTCGTCCTCGCCGCCTTCTCCAACACTGCCGTCTCGAATGACGGAGTCGGNTANGAGTTCCGGGCNCTCGCAGCGATCATCGTCGGAGGNACGAGCGTGTTCGGTGGCCGNGGCAGCGTCTATCGAACGTTCCTCGGAGTGATCTTCGTNAGCGTGCTGACAAACATNCTGGTTCTCTCCGGCATCAGCTTCGGNTACCAGCAGGTGGCNCTCGGTGTGCTGATCGTGCTCGCCGTCTCCTTNGANGCCCTCGCNCGCAAGGTGGCCCAGCGATGAGTANCACNATTTCTCTNNGCGCCGACGANTCGACAGGCACGTGGGGTCGCATTCGNANNACTGCGTCGCGACGCACCGAGGGACGCGGCATTGTGCTGCTNACCTTCATCATCATCATGGTCGCGCTTCTNGAGCCGCTCGCCTTGACCGCCTACGACGTCACACTGGGCCGCATCGCCTTGATCGGCATCGTNGCNCTGGGNCTGACAGCAGTCATNNTGATGGGTGAACTCGACNTNAGTGTGGCNAGCACCCTGGCCGTCGCNGGCGTCATCATGGCCAGCATCCCCGACCTTGCGCTGGGAATCGTCGCGGCTCTCGTCGCCGGACTCGTNGTCGGTGTCATCAACGCATTCTTCGTCGCGGTGATCGGCATCAACTCCTTCATCGCAACACTCGGCACACTGTTCGCGCTACGCGGACTCGCATTCGTCTTGTCCAACGAGGCCCCTGTCAGCCTGGCAAACAAAGACGCCGGAATCGCCTTCGGCCAACCGCTTATCGGGCCGCTCACGCCCCGCATCCTGATCTTCATTCTGGTCTTCATCGCCATCCAGCTTTTCGTTTCGCGAGTGAGGACGGGCCGCGAATTCTTCGCCGTCGGGGGCAACCGCCAAGCCGCACGGGACGCGGGCATACCGGTCAACAAGAGAATCTTCACCGGATTCATGATCTCCGGCTTCGTCGCAGCTCTCGCTGGTGTCATCAACACCCTCGAACGCACAACGGCCGATCCCACCGCCGGCTCCACCGTTCTGCTCGCCAGTTTCGCGGCAGCGATCATCGGCGGCAACTACCTCAAGGGTGGTCGAGGATCGATCGTCGGGACACTCATCGGCGCCGCATCACTCGGAATCTTGCAGGTAGCGCTGACCATCTCGGGCGTCCAAGTACCTATCCAGCAGATCTACATCGGTGTCATCTTGCTGCTCGCGGTGACCACCGACCCCACCAGTCTTCGTGCGGTTCGCGGGAGTCTTCGGACGTTCCNTCAGNGTCGCATGAAAACCCCGGATGGCTAGCGCTATCCGGANNCNTGCCACCGCCGGTGGCTGACCAGAAGAAATCAACGAAAAGAGGCAAGAAATGCGAAGGTCTCGCGTTACGTTCGCAGCNAGCGTGCTCGCTGCTGCGGCGCTTACTCTGGCCGCCTGCGGAGGGTCTGACGACTCCAGCAGTGCGGATTCAGGAAGCGACGANNCTGCGTCGGAGGAAGTCGTCGAAGACGACGCTGCCGACGACGCTGCCGATGACGCAGCTGATGATGCTGCCGATGCTGGCGGTGAAACCTACGAGGTTTACGCGCTGCTCCCCCAGGGCAACGACCAGCCGTACGGCACCACGTACCTNCCCCCGATGGAGGCTAAGGCTGCTGAGCTCGGCATCAACCTGACCATCACCAACTCNGAGTACGACGCTGACAAGCAAGCCAGCGAGTGCGAGGTCGCNGTTGCTGCACAGCCCGACGGCATCATCCTGTGGCCGGCGGTGGCGGATTCCATTCGCCCGTGCCTCCAGGCTGCCAACGATGCCGGCATCCCGGTNTGGATCACCAACGCCGANGTCAATCCTGAGGACACGGACCTCACCTACGGCTACTCCGGNACCGACAGCTACGGCCAGGGTGCNGCTTCCGCCGAGATGTTCTGTGAGTTCGCTGATGGCAAGGAAATCGGAGCCATNCAGGTCAACGGCCTNACNGGTAACTCCGTGGCGACGCTNCGCGGAAACGGCTTCAGCGAGACTGTTGCTGANCTGTGCCCGAACGTNACGATCCTNGCNGAGCAGCCCGGNAACTGGAACAAGGACGAGTCGCAGCTGGCTGCGTCCGAGATGCTCACNGCNAACCAGGGCAANGTNCAGGGCATCTACGCCGCNGACGACACNATGGTGGCGGGCGCCATCGACGCAGCCAAGGCTCAGGGCTTGGACGTCGACNGCTTGATCATCACGTCNATCGGCAACACNTTCCTCGGGAACCCGCTGGTGGCGTCCGGTGAGCTCGACGGCACCGTCTTCCANTCGTCCTCATGGGACGGGGAGAACGCTGTTGTCGGCATCTACCGTGCGATGACCGGTGACACCCAACTCGGTCGCGACGANGANGGCTCGGTGCTCTACATGCCGAACCCGGTTGTCACGATNGATAACTGGGATTCACCCGACGTNGCACCTGAGTGGTAAANCGCACTCNCGTGCCGCAACCTTCACGGTAAGCGGCTGGTGGGCTGCGTGGGATCTCCATCTCACGCAGCCCACCTCCCACCAGCCTCCGTGACGGTGCGTACTCCCCCAAAGAATCTTTCTCCAGACCGACTCACCGAGAGAGCGCCGCTGATGACTATNACCCCCGCCAGTGAATTCGCCCAGACGTCNATTGCCGCNCCCGGCATCATCGGNGTCGATTGGGAGGAGCGCGTCGACTATGCGCGCTTGCGGGANTACCGGCTTGCCCGGGCACGTCAAGCTCTCGAAGCNAGCGACCTCGGGGCCCTCCTCGTTTTCGAGTCCGCCAACATTCGCTACCTGACCGCCACGCACATCGGAACCTGGGGCTACAACAAGACCGAACGATGGGCNCTNCTCACCCGNACCGGCGAGCCGTGGATCTGGGACTTCGGGTCNGCGGCCAAGAANCANCGNCTNTACTCGCCGTGGCTGAAGCCCGANCAATCCAANGGNGGCAANAACGGTCTACANGGCGCNATCGCNCCCACATCNGGGCTGCCTCAGGGCACNGCTCAGCAGATCGCGTCGATCCTGAAAGAAGAGGGCGTCGCGGGCATGCCGATCGGCGTCGACGTGATCGAGATGCCCATGCTTCGCGAGCTCGAGGCCGCAGGTATCACAGTCAACGACGGCCAGCAGGTCATGTTGAACGCTCGACAGATCAAGAACAAGGACGAAATTCTGCTCCTGAGCCAAGCGGCTTCCATGGTCGATGGCGTGTATCAGGATATTTCCGAAGCACTCAAGCCCGGTGTTCGCGAGAACGACATCGTCGCCCTCGCTACCCGCCGCCTGCTGGAGATGGGGTCGGAGCATGTGGAGGCCATCAATTCCATCGCCGGCGAACGTTGTTCACCGCACCCCCACGTCTTCTCTGACCGCCTCATCCGACCCGGTGATCAGGCGTACTTCGACATCATCCACGCCTTTAACGGCTACCGAACCTGTTACTACCGAACCTTCGCCGTTGGGCGCGCAACCAACGCCCACCGTGACGCGTATAAGAAGGCCCGTGAGCTCATCGACTCGGCGATCGCCATGGTCAAGCCCGGTGTCACCACCGATCAGATTGCCGCTCTGTGGCCTACCGCCCAAGAGTTCGGCTTCTCGTCCGAGATGGAGGCTTTCGGCCTGCAATTCGGGCACGGCCTCGGGCTCGGCCTACACGAGCGCCCCGTCATCAGTCGCTTGAACTCCTTGGAGAACCCCGTCGAGATCGAGCCCGGGATGGTGTTCGCTCTGGAGACGTACTGGCCAGCCAACGACGGTCACTCTGCTGCACGCATCGAAGAAGAACTGGTCGTCACCGAAACCGGTGCGGAATTGCTCACGCTCTTCCCCGCCGAGGAACTCTTCGTTACGAACCCGTACTAAAGATTTCCGGATGGCGCACGAGTTCCTTTCTCGTTCGCCGAATGTGACCGAGTAGGTACAGCTCAGCGTCTTCGGCATCGCGTCGCTCCAGCGCTTCCATCAGAAGTCGGTGTTCTGCGTTCACGATCTGCGCCCGCCCTGACCCAGTAAGCGACATGAACGCTCGTCGGTAATGCTGTGTTGAGTTCCACAGCCGAACCACGGACAGCATCAGATGTTCATCGCTACAACCGGTGTAAGTCGCCATATGGAATTCCCGATCCAGTATCAAGAACTCCGTGACATCCACCCCTTGCTCGATTCTGCGTTGAATCTCCGAGATTTCGGCCAGGTCCGCTGAACTCAGTTTGGCCATGCTTTCCGATAGTGCAAGCGGCTCGAGGCGTTCGCGCATTCGATACAACGTCTCGACTTCACCTGGATCGAGCAATGGAACTCGCGCACCCTTGTTCGGTTCGATCTGGACCAGGCCCTCGGCAGCCAATATGCGCAATGCTTCACGCACAGGCAGACGACTTCCGCCGAGGCGTTCGGCGATATCTTCCTGGCGAAGGCGCTGCCCCGGGGCAATCGAGCCGTTCAATATGTCATCGCGCAGCGCCTGCGCTATGCGCGAACTCGCAGCGGACTCCGTCGATGCATCGGACATGTTCTAGGCGAAGCGCTCGGGATCGTGGTCGAACGCTTTGCCGTTGGGGTATGACACCAGCTCGAATTGCATTCCCCACGGAGCAAGGAAATACACCCAGCGCTGACCCTCACTGGCGTTCTTGCTGACCGTAGGCTCCCCCAACACCGTGACGCCTTTGCTCTTCAGGTACTCGACTGCAGCATCGAGATCGTCAACGTACAGGGCCACATGGTGCCCTCCGATGTCCGAATTCTTGGGGACCTGTGTTTGCTGATCTGGAGCCTCGTACTCGAAGACCTCGAAGACTGCTTGGCCGCCGAGCCGAAAGAAGTGAAGTCTGCGCATCACCGTCCGTGGGTGAACGTTCAGATGCTCGAGCATCCAGTCTGAATCTTCATGGACGAAAGGCCCCAGGGGATACATGTACTCGCATCCCAAGACGTTGACGAGGAAATCCTCCGCCTCCGCCAAATTGGGGACCGTGAAACCGATGTGATCCAGGCGTCGTACACCGGGCAGGGCCATGGCTGTTCCTTCCGTCGCGTCCCCCAAGTATGGATCCAAAATAGCAATATTTCTCGTATATTTTCGAAATTTAGGTTGTTATTGGATCCAATTTATGCCACCCTGCCCCTATGACTTCTCGAGCCAACCTCTCCCCCGAGGCTCCTTGGATCCAAATTTCCACGACGGAGCACGATTGGGATGCGGCCGATCCCTCCCTACTCACCACGATGCTCAGCCAACTCGTTCTCATCCGGACCTTCGAAGAGGCGGCGCTCGAACTCGCTGCCGAGGGCAACATCCACGGCCCCGCTCATTCAAGCATCGGTCAAGAGGGCGGTGCGGTTGGGTCGGTGTTGCCACTGACGAGTGCCGACACCGTCAACGGCTCCCATCGCGGCCATCATCAATTCATCGCCAAGGTCCTGGCTCACGTTGCTCCCCACGGCATCGATCCTCGGGAGGATTTCGCCGCGGACATTCGTGACGTGCTGCTCACCACCATGGCCGAGATCTGCGGGCTCGACCGGGGTTTTAGCCACGGACGCGGTGGCTCGATGCACCTGCAGTGGGAGGAAGCAGGCGCCATCGGTACCAATGCGATCGTCGGCGGTGGTGTTCCACTCGCAGCCGGATCCGCCTGGGCCCACAAGCACGCCGACACAACGAATGTCGCCGTCACTTATTTCGGCGACGGCGCGGCCAACATCGGATCGACGCTGGAGACGTTCAACCTCGCAGCCGCCTGGGATCTGCCGTTGTGCTTCTTCGTCGAGAACAACCTGTATGCCGTCTCGACTCACGTCTCTGAGGTCACCGGTGAGCCGCGATTGTCCGCCCGCGGCCCGGGATTTGGCATGGCAAGTTGGAAAGTCGACGGCATGGACCCGCTCGCTGTGTACCTGACCATGCAAGACGCCCTTGAACACATGCGCAGTGGACGAGGACCGGCCTTGATCGAAGCCGACGTCTATCGCTTCTTCCACCAGAACGGGCCCTTCCCCGGAAGTGCGTTCCGCTACCGTTCCAAGGAGGAAGAGGCCGAGTGGCGAGCGCGGGATCCGATAGATCAGGTTGCCCGTCATCTGGTCCGGCGCGGGATCATGAACGACGAGCAGGTCCAGAATGTCACCGCCCGAGCCAGGGATCTGATGGCCGGGATTCTGAGCGAACTGACCGAACCAGTTCCCGATGGGAAACCAGACGAGCGTCGGATCAAGCAATCAGAATGGCCCGACCCAGCCTTTGTGGATATCGGCGTTCGCGGAGATCTCAGCGAACTCGAGGGGCTGCGCTGGTCCGATCGTGAAGACTTCTCGGGGGAAACGGCCGAGGTCAAGTTCATCGACGCCGTAGCTGGGGTGATGAATCGTCGGATGGAAACCGACGATCGCATCGTGGTTCTCGGTGAGGACATCCACCGGCTCAATGGAGGGACGAATGGCGCTACCCGTGGACTGAAGGATCGCTTCCCCGATCGAATTCTGGGGACTCCAATCAGTGAGAACGCGTTCACGGGGCTCGGTGGCGGCATGGCGCTCGATGGTCGCTTTCGCCCAGTCATCGAGTTCATGTACGCGGACTTCATGTGGGTGGCCGCCGATCAGTTGTTCAATCAAATCGGTAAGGCCCGGCACATGTTCGGCGGAACCGGCGACGTACCCGTGGTCTTGCGCAGCAAAGTTGCTCAAGGAACGGGCTACGGCTCCCAACACTCGATGGACCCCGCCGGTGTCTTCGTCACCAACCCCGGCTGGCGAATCGTGGCACCATCAAATCCCTTCGACTACGTGGGGCTGATGAATACCGCATTGGCCTGCAACGACCCCATTGTCGTTCTCGAGCACGTCGACCTCTACACCAGTTCCGGAATGGGTCCCGTCGAGGACTACGACTACTACCTGCCCGTCGGAAAAGCAGCCCTTCGTCGCTCCGGCGACGACGTCACCATCATCAGCTACCTCGCCATGACCAACTACGTGCTCCAGGCCCTCGACGAGGTCAACTCGGTCGCTGCGGACGTTATCGACCTTCGCTGGCTTGATCGCGCCAGCATCGACTGGGACACCATCGGCGAAAGCATCAAAAAGACGAACAACGTCCTCATCGCAGAGCAGGGTGCCCTCGGGACTTCCTACGGGGGATGGTTAGCCGACGAGATTCAGCGGCGATTCTTCGACTGGCTGGATCAACCCGTTCAACGCGTGACCGGAGGCGAGGCATCCCCGAGCATCAGCAAGGTGCTCGAGCGCGCGGCCATTGCCCAGGATGAAGAAGTCGCCCACGCTCTCCGCGAGATGCTGGAGGTGACCCATGGCTGAACTCCTTCGCATGCCCGAAGTAGCCGCCGGAGCCTCGAGCGCCGTCTTGTCCCAATGGCCGACCGGTGTCGGCGCGTCTTTTTCCACCGGCGATGTCATCGCGATCATCGAGACCGACAAGGCCGTAGTCGATGTCGAGGCGGAAGCGGATGGAACCCTCGTACATCTGATCGCCACAGAAGGACAAGAGGTCACCATCGGTGACCCCATCGCCTTGATCGCGGCTCCGGGAGAGGATGTGGGGGACGTCGACGCGGTTCTCGCCAACCTCGGCGTCGATTCAAACTCGGACAACAGCACGAATGCTGCTCCCCCGGCGGCTCCGGTTCCGTCCTCACCGGCCAACGATCCGGCGCCCGTTTCCACGGTGCTTGCCGAAGCGCCTACCGCCGAGGTCACGTCAGAGGCCGCTGTTCCAACCGGCCGGCTCTTCGTCAGTCCTATCGCCCGTCGACTCGCGAAAGAAGCAGGTATCGCGCTGGCCGGAATTGCAGGGACCGGACCCAACGGCCGCATCCGACGTCGCGACGTCGAAGCAGCAATTTCCGGAGCGCCATCGGCTACCCCTGCTTCCCCGGCACCCTCCATCAGCAGTGCACCGGCCTCAGGTTTCGTGGATATCCCCCATTCGCGGCTGCGTCGCGCCATCGCCAATCGGCTTGTCGAGAGCAAGACGACGGCGCCACACTTCTACCTGCGGGGCTCAGCACAGGTCGACCGCCTCATGGCTCTGCGAGCCGAGATCAACGACGGCGAGGACGTTCGCGTCTCTGTCAACGATCTGGTCATCAAGGCAGTGGCCGCAGCGATGGTTCGAGTTCCGGCGATGAACGTGATCTGGACAGCCGACGCCATTCGACAGTTCCACACCGTAGACATGGCGGTAGCCATCGCTACCGAGTCCGGGCTGGTGACGCCGGTACTACGCAACGTTGAGGACATGCCGGTTCGCCACATCGCCGCAACCACCAAGGACTATGCCGAGCGGGCACGCGCCGGAAGTCTGAAGCAGGCGGAACTCGAAGGGGGATCGACATCGGTCACCAACCTCGGAATGTTCGGCACCGAAGACTTCGACGCCATCATCAATCCGCCGCACGCCTCGATCCTGGCGGTCGGCGCAGCTAAGGAACAACCCATCGTGGCCGATGGACACGTCACGGTGGGCGCGGTGATGAAGGTGTCGCTTTCCGTCGACCACCGGCCTGTCGACGGCGCCACGGCTGCTGAGTGGATGCGGGAGCTCATTCGTCTGTTGGAGCAGCCGACGAAGATGCTCGCCTGATCTGCGAAGGCATCCGCACACCGGTCACGGCGTGTCTGGGGTGAACGACGATCGATTTCTTGACGTGCCCACGGCTGTCAACGCGACGGCCCCGAAAGAAAGAAGCGCGCCCGCAATGAGCGGTCCGTCAACGACGTCGAGGATGACGACGTCGAGCACCAGCGCTCCCGTTAGCTGCCCCGCCGTCACCAGAAGACTGATGGCCAATACACCTACTTTGCCCACCACCCAGGCCGTAGTGGCGATGAAGGTGGCGCCGATAATTCCCCCGAGGTAGAGCCACCACGGACCTGCGGGAAGTGGCTCGAGTGCACGCGCTCCCGTCGCAGTGATCATCAGCAGGGCCAACGTCAAGATGAAACTGCCCACAGCGAAGTTCGCCCAGGCGGCAGCCATCGGTTCGCGAGAAATCGTTGTCAATCGCCCGTTGAGTGCCTGCTGAACGGCAACGCCGATGCCGGCAATGACACATAGCGCCACGGCGGGAGCGGACAGTGAGTCCTCCCCTGCTCGCCCAGAGACAGCGACGCCAACGGCGACGATGCCGATCATGGAGGAAGCCATACGCACAACGGATACCGGCTGTCTGCCGCGGGGGCCGAGCCCGACGGCATCCACTATCAGCGATGCGAGGTTCTGACCCGAGACCAACGCCACCGCAAAGAGTGCCACGCCGATGATGCCCACCGCGAAACTCTGAGAAAAGATGAACAGGGCTCCGAAGACCCCTCCCGTTGCCCACCACCAGGGCATGGCACCGAATCGGAGTGCGGCAAGGAGGCGGACCATTCCGAACCGGATACGCCTCACCGCTAGCCCTACAAGGGTCAACACGGTGAGCCCGACGGCGAAAGACACTACGGACGCATGGAGGCCACTGTCCAGAATCGTCCCGAGTGAGCCGTTGGCTCGGGACTGCACCGCCGTCAGAGAGCCGACCCCTGCGGCCGCCAACCACGGTATCCATGATCGAGCGCCACTATTCATGGACGCAGCCCTTGCACATTCATGCAATCAGTTATCAATGGAAGAAGTGCCGGGTGCCGGTGGTGTACATCGTGATGCCCGCTTCCTGAGCCGCCGCGAACACCTCGTCGTCTCGTACCGAGCCCCCCGGCTGGACAACAGCCCGTACCCCGGCATCGATCAGCACCTGAAGCCCGTCCGCGAAGGGAAAGAAGGCATCCGAGGCAGCGACGGATCCTTTCGCTCGACCGGCGGCTCGCTCGACCGCGAGTCGGGCCGAGTCCACGCGATTGACCTGCCCCATGCCAATGCCGACGGCGGCACCGTCGTGCGCGAGCAAGATGGCGTTGGACTTCACTGACCGGCAGGCCTTCCAGGCGAAGTGCAGATCCCTGCGGGTGTCTGCATCACCGGCGTTCCCGGCCACAAGCGACCAATTGCTCGGATCGTCGCCGTCGGCGGACACGTCGTCGATCGACTGCACGAGCATGCCTCCGGAGATGATTCGCCCTTCTGTGCCTTCACCGGAGCCCGGGCCGGCTATTCGCAAAATTCGAAGATTCTTCTTCTGCTGGAGCACCTCGAGTGCTGACGGCTCGAAGTCCGGAGCGATGATGACCTCGGTGAACACGTCCGCCATCGCCTCCGCGAGTGCGGGCGAGACCGCGCGATTGACCGCGACCACTCCCCCGAAAGCCGACACCGGGTCGGTCGCAAACGCCTTGCGATAGGCCTCGTCTCCGTTCTCGGCAACGGCGATGCCGCACGGGTTCGCGTGCTTGATGATGGCGACCGCTGGTTCGGAAAAGTCGAAGGCAGCACGAAGGGCGGCATCGGCATCGACGTAGTTGTTGTAACTCATCTGTTTGCCGTGGAGTTGGGTCGCCGTGGCAACACCCGCCTGCTGAGGGTTGGCTTCGTACACCGCTGCACCCTGGTGGGGATTTTCTCCGTACCTCAGCACGTCCCGCCGCGTCCACGATGCACTCCGCCAGCGAGGGAAATTCGGGTCCTCGCCGACAACCTCCGCCGCCATCCAGGTGGCAACGGCGATGTCGTAGGTGGCGGTGTGAGAGAACGCTTCCGCCGACAACTCCGCTCGTTGGGCCAGCGTGAAACCTCCCGAGGTGACGGCCCTCTGAAGGTCCTCGTACCGCGCAGGTGACACCACGACCGCGACGTTCGCATAGTTCTTCGCTGATGCTCGCACCATGGCGGGTCCACCGATATCGATCTGTTCGACGCACTCGTCCACCGACGCCCCCGAAGCCACCGTCTCGGTAAACGGGTACAGATTGACGACGACGAGTTCGAAGGGAGCGATGTCGAGAGAGTCGAGCTGCGATCGGTGATCGGCTTTGCGGACGTCGGCCAGCAATCCACCGTGGATCGTCGGGTGCAAGGTCTTCACTCGACCGTCGAGACACTCGGGAAAACCCGTGATCTCCTCGACGGGCGTGACCGGTAGCCCAGCGGCGGCGATGACTCGCGCGGTGCTGCCGGTGGAGACCATCTCCACGCCGGACGCGTGCAGGCCACGGGCTAGATCCTCCAGACCGGTCTTGTCGTATACGGAAATGAGTGCTCGCCGAATGTCTCGGCGCCCCACATCATCGTTCACCCGAATTCCACCGTTCTTCCGTCAATAGATACTCCCTCGCGAACAATTCGACCCAGCACGTCGACGAGGAGTGTTCGCTCGTGTTCCTTGATTCGCTTGTGGAGAGATTCGACCGTATCGCCGTCGCGCACGGCTACCGGACATTGAGCGATGATCGGGCCGGTATCCACACCCTCGTCGATGATGTGAATGGTGCAGCCGGTCACCTTCACGCCGCTTTCTATGGCGTCACGCACCGCATGCGCACCCGGAAAGGAGGGCAACAACGCCGGGTGGGAGTTGATGATCCGGTTCTCGAATGCCTCGATGACCGGTCCGCCCAGGACCCGCATGAATCCAGCGGTGACCACGAGGTCGGTTTCGAGGGCTTGCAGATGCTTGACCACGTCTCGGTTCCACACCTCGCGGTCTTCGGCCATCGGGACGACGAAGGTGGGGACATCGGCTGCCCGAGCTCGGGCCAACGCGGGGGCCTCCGGCTGGTCGGAGCCAACCGCAACGATGAGCCTGCGGAGCTCACTGTCGAGCAGCGCCTGGAGAAGAGTGCCTGCTCCCGATGCGAGCACGACAATTCGAGGATCCGGCACTCCTGGAGCCTAGTGCGGGCCGCGCGGAGACTTGTCGATCGCTTATCCGATCACGGGATCGTCATTGAAACGTCGGTACAGATACGCGGTGAACAGCGTCGCGAGAGGCAATGTGACCAACGTGAGAATTCCGTAGACGAGACCACCGAGCAGTAGCACGAGTGCGTTCACGACCGTCATCAAGAACGCGGCCGGCAGGTTTTGGCGGATGAGTCGGGCGCTGGCCGCAAAAGCCTCGCCGATGCGCATTCCGCGGTCCAACACGAAATATGGACCGAGTTGGAAGAAGAAGATCACCAGCAATCCCGGGATGACGCACAGCAGAATCCCGAGGCCAGCCATCATCGCGTACAACAACTGAAAGCCCAGGTATCGACCGAGGTTGTGACCATCCAGGAGCGCATCGAAGCCGGGCTCTTGTCCCTGGGTGGCACGCAGTGCTGCGCGAAGTACGCCCACGGTGACGATGACGGTGACGATGGCGAAGACGAGGGTGAGGGCGCCCGAGGTCAGGGCCCGGGTCGCAAGTTCACTCGCGCACGCCGCCTGCTGCCCTTCGGTTAGCGGGTCCGCGCATTGGTCGACAACGTCGTTAAGGGGGCGAAGGCTTATCTGTTGAAGGAATTGCACCGCCGTGACAACGGCCGCGAGGGCAACAAAGGCGAGCAGATTACGGCGGAAAGTACCAAGAGCCCACAACGCTGCGCTGCGCACGAGGGTGCGCGGATCTTCCCCGTTCATCAGGAATCAGCTCCCACGATTGCGCTCGGCGACTCCGTAGAAACAGACGAAAGTTTTCGGGGCTTCCGACGGGCACGGATGACACTGGTGGGTAGGGCACCAACGACCAGCCCGACGCCTGCGAGCAGGGCACCGGCACCCGGATCCGGGCCGATGACGGCCAGCCGCCCGTCACCGAGAGACCCGGCGCCCAGGGACAGCAGAACAAACACCCACCCTGCTGCCAGCACCGATGCCACGAAAGCCAAGGACAGTCGCACGAGCGGACTCTCACGGAAGGCGAACCGGGAAACGAGCAGACCCACAAAAGCGCCGGACACGATGACGAGGGCGGGTAATCCCCAGTTACCGGGGCCGGCGGTCTCCGGCACCGCCGCGAGGGGTGGGAAAGCAGGAAGAGGTGTCGCCGGGACAACCGGCACGAAAGGTGAGATAAGCACGTCGGGCCCGAGCGACACCCCAGCACCGACGATGTAACTGACAGACCAACTCACCAGCACCGGCACGTACCCCAGACTCAGAACCAGAAGAACGAGAGCATCGAACGTCGTGGGGTTCAACGAGGCGAACATCTCGGTGATGGATCCGAAGGACGAGGCCACGGCCACCGTTGCCACAAGAGCTCCCATTCCCGCGAGCGCTGCGACTCCGACAAAGGACGCTCTGACGATGACGCGGACGACCATCGGTGTGCGATGCATCCAGTCGCGGATAAGCGGACTCGAGCGCCACACACCCGAGCCGACGGCAACGAAAGTAACCACGCCGGCCATAACGAGCGCTCGACGGGCACTCGTTTGCACCTCGGGAATATCCGATACGACCGATACGCCGGCAACGAAGACCGACGAGAACACTGTCGTGAGAACCACGCTTGCACTCAGGCTTCGACGCCGTGACGGCCGCACGACTCGGGCCAACCATCGGCCGGCTTGATGACCCAACCATCCGGGGATGATCATCAGACCCCAGGGCAGCAGCGAGTAGTCGACTCCCGACAAGCGAATCGGCACGCCGAAGGTCATCACCCACATGCTCCCGGTNATGGACANNGCGTCTTGCCACGTCCCNGCCTCTTCNACTCCTCCCCACCACGCACTCGCNACAACCAGACCAGCCANNCTCAGGCCNACGACCGCGATGNAGACAGANGCGAGCAGCGAGGCCACCAGNGGNGAGCGTCCGATTCGTGAGAANGTCCGNNCGANACCCNGNGAAATTCCGCGGACGACGCGGCGGACTCTCAACAACCAGCGACCGATGGCGGCGATCAGTCGAAGATGCGGCCGCAATCGCGGTGGTTCCNCCGTAGNNGCTGGNCGATCGACGGTGGGGGCACTCACNGATCAAGGCTGCCAGGATCAGCGCGGATGGCCGGTGACCGCCACGCTGCCAACGCAGTCAGACTGCAGTGTTCGCGTGATGCATTGGCCGCGTAATGCATTGGCCGCGTGATGCATTAGCCGCGGATGACCAGCCACAGGCTCGCGAGCGCGCTCANGGTGAGAGCGANGCGCTCNAACCANATNTGATTCATTCGCCGAAACGCGGTGATTCCGAGCAGCGCGCCGACGACCAGGGCCGGNATAAACCACAGGCCGANGAGTAGGGACTCCNNNGTGATCAGGCCGAGGGGAATCACGAAGGGCAACTTGATCACGTTCAGNATGAAGAAGAACCACACGCTCGTGCCCATGAAGGTNAGCATNGGAACCCGCATCTTNACCAGATACAGGGTCATTGCCGCCCCACCGGCATTCGCGGCCATNGTGGTCACGCCCGTCANCGTCCCGTANAACCCNGCTTCTANCCGGCGCACGCTNGANTCTTGATCNAGGCGTTCCAGCGCCGGGCTACGCCGGCGGTAGATCTCCAGGCCGACCGAGACCAACAGCAAGACGCCAATGACCCTTGCCACCACGCTCGTTGACGCAAAGGCGAACAAGAGNGCGGTGATGACGATGCCGGCAANCACACCGGGCACCACCTTGGCGATGAGTCGCCAATTCGCGTGCTGTCGGAAATAGAGCAGTCCGATCAGGTCGCCCAGGATCAGCAACGGTAGAGCGAACCCAGCGGCGACCGTCGGCCCTAGGGCGGCGGCGAGCATCGGGCCGCCGACCACCGCGGCGACAGGCATCGCCGTTTTCGAAAAGCCNTACAGAACGATCGCGACGCCGACNACTCCGATNAGGAGAGGGGTCCAGACTTCAGGCAAGGGCTACTCGTTGCCGCGCGAATCGGACAGGTCAGCCACCCATGACCTCGCGCATCAGACGAGCCGCTGCGCTCGGCGTGCGGCCGACCTTGACGCCTACGGCCTCGAGCGCCTCGGCNTTNGCCGAGGCGGTGCCGGCCGAGCCAGACACGATCGCCCCGGCATGGCCCATGGTCTTTCCCTCGGGTGCAGTGAAGCCGGCNACGTANCCGACGACGGGTTTGGACACGTTCTCGGCGATGAAAGCCGCCGCCCGCTCTTCCGCNTCNCCTCCGATTTCACCGATCATCACGATCGCNTCGGTNTCGGGATCATCNTGAAAGGCCGCGAGGCAATCGATATGGGTGGTTCCGATGANCGGGTCGCCGCCGATNCCGACACAGGTNGAGAANCCGATATCGCGAAGCTCGTACATCATCTGGTACGTCAGCGTTCCCGACTTCGACACNAGTCCGATCCGCCCCGGCTGGGTGATATCCGCGGGGATGATCCCGGCGTTCGACTGACCCGGGCTGATGATGCCCGGACAGTTGGGGCCGATGATGCGCGTTGCGCCGGAGTTNNGTGCGTACTGGAAGNACTGNGCGGTGTCGTGNACNGGGATTCCCTCGGTGATGACGACGGCCAACGGGATGCCGGCGTCGACGGCCTCTTCCACGGCCCCCTTGGCGAAACGCGGAGGAACGAAGACAACNGAAACGTTCGCTNCGGTNTGTGCCATNGCGGCGGCGACGTCGNTATAGATCGGAATTNCGTCGACGTCNTGCCCCTCTTTNCCNGGCGTCACGCCCGCGACAACCGAGGCGCCACTGGCAACCATCCGTCGGGNGTGCTTGGTGCCTTCCGAGCCCGTCATGCCNTGGACGAGGATCTTGCTGTTCGAGTCNAGCCAGATAGCCATGAGGTTGCTTCCTACTTTCCGGCCGCGCGGCTTGCCGCGAGCTCTGCGACTCGACGTGCNGCNTCGTCCATGGTCTCTACCAATTCGATGAGNTCGTGCTCGGCNTCGTTGAGAATGCGCCGNCCTTCTTCTGCGTTGTTGCCGTCGATCCTGCAGACGATCGGCTTGGTCACCGGCTCGCCCTTGTCTTCCAGCATGGTCATGGCGTTCACGATTCCGTTCGCCACGGCATCNCACGCGGTTATGCCACCGAAGACGTTCACGAAGACTGCTTGCACGTCCGGGTCATTGAGGACGATATCCAGACCGTTGGCCATCACTTCCGCCGANGCACCACCACCGATGTCGAGGAAGTTCGCAGGCTCAACCCCTCCGAACTCCTCNCCCGCGTAGGANACAACATCCAGNGTNCTCATCACGAGCCCGGCGCCNTTGCCNATGATTCCCACCGAACCGTCNAGCTTGACGTAGTTGAGGTTCAGTTCCCNCGCGCGCAACTCGATGGGGTCCGTTCCCTCGATGTCGATGAACGCTTCGTGATGNGGATGACGAAAGGCCGCGTTCTCATCGAGAGTGACCTTGCCGTCGAGGGCGAGAACCCGGCCNTCGGGGGTTTGCACCAGCGGATTGACCTCNACGAGTGTCGCGTCCTCATCCACCAGCGTNCGCCACAGTTGGANGAGNATGTCGGCNACGTCTGCGCGGATGGGCTCCGGGANGTGGGCGGCATCGGCGATGTCACGCGCGAGCGCGGGAGTCACTCCCTCGAGGGCATCNACGCGGATCTTCGCGAGGGCTTCNGGTTTGGTTGCCGCCACTTCTTCGATATCCACACCNCCNTCGATNCTCGCCATCGCGAGAAANGAGCGATTCGTTCTNTCNAGGAGGAACGACACGTAGTACTCCTCNGCGATGTCCGAAGCTTCNGCNACCAAGACCCGATGCACGGTGTGACCCTTGATGTCCATNCCCAGGATCGCGTCGGCCTTCTCNNGCGCATCCTGTGGGCTATCCGCAAGCTTCACACCACCGGCTTTGCCTCGACCGCCGGTCTTCACCTGCGCCTTGACCACGACGGGACCACCGACCTTCGAAGCCACGGCCTCAGCTTCCGCCGGCGTCGTGCACACATCTCCCTCGGTGGTCGGTACGCCGTGTCGAACGAAGAGTTCTTTGGCCTGGTATTCGTAGAGGTCCACAGTTCTCCTTGGTGCTACCGGGTTGGTGAAGCGTCGGATGCTCGCGCACGGTCATTGACCCAGTCGACAACGTCCTGGGTGGGTGTTCCTGGGGTGAAGATTCGGGCGACTCCCAGCGCCTCCAGCGTCGGAATGTCTGCCTCGGGGATGATTCCGCCACCGAAGACAACGATGTCTGTCGCGTCGTTGGCCTTCAACAGGTCCATGACCTCGGAAAACAAGGTCATGTGAGCGCCGGACAAGATGCTCATGCCGATGAAGTCCGCATCCTCGGACATGGCGGCGTCGACAACCTGCTGCGGTGTTTGGTGCAGACCGGTGTAGATGACTTCGACGCCAGCGTCCCGCAGAGCACGGGCGATGATCTTGGCGCCTCGGTCGTGCCCGTCGAGACCGGGCTTGGCCACCACGACCCTGATCGGTCGGGTCATCACTCACCTCCAACGCCTGTGGGCATGTGCGCGTCACTATTCGCGCGTAGTTGGCCGTCTTTGTCCGACAGCGGGCACGAGCATACGCCGTGACACCCCCGTGGATTCCCGGGCCGGTGGTGGACTCGGTAGCGTCGCACTCACGCGCACGAACACGAGGGGACGCGTACGCGCTGCAGTAGCGGCTCGCCAGCCGGTGCTCGCCAACACGGACGTCCTCTCTCGCTTCGAGAGGTGGCGACATGACCGATTCAACAATCTCAATCGTCGCGATCGGCGGTAGCACGAGGCCTGATTCCTCCAGCGAGCGCGCGGTGCGGCTCGCCGCCCGCGGCGCCCAAGAGGCCGGTGCTCACGTGACCACCGTGACCGGACGTGAACTCATGCTCCCGATCTACGACACCGAAACCTCTGATCGGACACCGCAGGCCCTGGCTCTGGTCGAGGCCATTCGCGGAGCACACGGCTTGTTGGTCGCCAGCCCGAGCTACCACGGCGGGGTGAGCGGCATGATGAAGAACGCGTTGGACTACATCGAAGATCTTGCAGCGCACGATCCCCCCTACCTCCACGGTCGTGCCGTCGGCTGTATCGCGGTCGCCTACGGATGGCAGGCGACCGTCTCGACGCTGCAGCAGTTACGACAGATCACCCACGCGCTGCGCGGCTGGCCCACACCACTGGGTGCCACCATCAACGCCGCCGANACCCGNTTCGCCNAAGANGGCTCGACCNCGGATGCCNCCGCCGCCGAACAGCTGCGCACGATCGGCCAACAGGTGGTCGAATTCGCGACGATGCGCTCAAGATTGACTACCCCGAGTGACATCGCGGATGCCCAGACATCCTGACTGCCAGACATCTTGACGTCCCCTGACAACCGACAACTCTGCGAGCGACATAGGCTTCTGCCGTGTCCTCCAGCCCTGGTTATTCCAACGTCTTCCGCCTGATNGCGACGCCCGAACTTCANGCCTCGGGAGCCATCATCTCCACNGTGGCNAGCGCNGGAGCGGTGATCACCGGCCTNGACGTTGTCGACCCNGGGCATCACTCGGTTGTTCTNGANCTNTCCTGCACGACGCTGGATTCCGGGCACGTGGAGCTGGTGCGCAACAAGTTGAANCAGCTCAACGGATGCTCGGTGGANAAGGTCAGCGACTCGACTTTCCTGATTCACCTNGGCGGCAAGATCACNATGGACCTCAAAGTGCCGCTGCGGAACCGCACCGATCTCGCCCGCGCCTACACCCCCGGTGTGGCCCGGGTCTGTATGGCCATCCACGAGAACCCGGCCGACGCTCGCAATCTGACCATCAANCGAAACTCGGTCGCNGTNGTGACCGACGGTTCCGCCGTCCTAGGCCTGGGAGACATCGGACCCAAGGCAGCCATGCCGGTGATGGAGGGGAAGGCCGCCCTCTTCAAGAAGTTCGCTGGCGTCGACGCCTGGCCGATTTGCTTGGACACCACGGACACCGACGAGATNGTTCGANCNGTCGAGCTNATCGCTCCAGGCTTCGGGGGCGTGAACCTCGANGACATNTCGGCTCCCCGATGCTTCGAGATCGAACGGCGCCTGCGNGAGTCTTTGGACATCCCCGTCTTCCANGACGATCAGCACGGTACGGCNGTGGTTGTTCTCGCTGCGTTGCANAACGCACTACGTCTCGTGCGAGAAGAACACANCNGACATTCGAGTNGTCATGATGGGGGCNGGCGCCGCNGGCGTCGCCGTGGCACGACTCNTNATGGAGTCCGGNGTCCAAGACATCATCATCTTCGATTCCAAGGGNCCGCTGTATCCNGGTCGCGATCGGATGGACGAGGANCGAACAGCCCTCGCCGCNATNACCAACCCTCGCAAGCACGACGGNTCNGTGACCGAGGCCCTCGAGGGAGCNGATGTCTTCATCGGATTGAGCCAGCCCAACGTGATCACNGGCAANGANGTCCAAGCAATGGCCGAGGACGCCATCGTTTTCGCCCTNGCNAATCCCGATCCGGAGATCGATCCCGTCATNGCCGCCAAGCACGCCACGGTTGTTGCCACCGGCCGCAGTGACTATCCGAATCAGATCAACAACGTGCTGGCCTTCCCCGGTATTTTCCGCGGACTCCTGGATNCTGGNGCNCACCGNATCACCGACGCGGCCATGATCGCCGCGGCTCACGCCATCGCATCGGTGGTCACCNATGANGCACTATCGAGTATCTACATCGTGCCNAGNGTCTTCGACGCCAATGTCGCACCAGCCGTNGCCGANGCCGTGGTCGCCGCAACCGCCTAGACGNTCAGCCNNCGANTCTCTCNNTACAACTTCTCCACCGGCGCGTAGCGCAANAGCAGTCTCTTGGTTCCCGCGGAGCCGAAATCGATCGTGGCATCGGCCTTGTCGCCNATTCCCGATGTCGAGACGACNGTGCCTAGCCCGAACTTGCTGTGCGTCACGCGGTCACCGGCCTCCAGCGACACCACCGGTCCNCCACCCANGATGCGGTCNCCGAGNTTGACGGCGGCGCTACTCGACGACGGTGCTGCCCCGAANCCCCCGGAGCNNATCGGNCGGGCCACCGGCTCTTCTCGCTTCCACTCCATCAAGGCCTCGGGGATCTCATCAAGGAACCGTGANGCNGGGTTGTACGCCGGCGTTCCCCACGCCGATCGACTNACCGCGCGCGTCAGGTAGAGGCGCTGCCGGGCCCGAGTGAGCCCGACGTAGGCNAGCCGACGCTCCTCGGCCAGCTCTCCAGGATCCCCGAGGGACCGAATGTGCGGAAAGATGCCGTCTTCCATTCCCGTGAGGAANACCACCGGGAACTCCAAGCCTTTNGCCGTGTGCAGGGTCATCAGGGTGACGACGCCGCCGTGCGCGTNGTCNTCGGGAATCTCATCCGAATCGGCAACNAGCGCNATCTGTTCGAGGAACTCCACCAGGGTNGATTCCTCNTGNGCGACTGCGAACTCCTGNGCNACGGATTCGAGTTCCGCGAGNTTCTCGATTCTCGTTTCGTCTTGCGGGTCGGCTGATTGCTGCAGTTCGCTGACGTACCCGGTTTGCTCGAGGACCGCCTGAAGAACCGTCGGCGCGTCGGCACCCGATTCGCTCAGAGTTCGCAGCGCATCCATCATCTCGACGAACGCNGTGATCGCATTGAGCGAGCGNGTGGCGAGGCCCGGGGCCTCCTCTGCNCGATGGAGGGCTTCGTCGAACGTTATTCGCTCGCGCTCGGCCAACTGCTCGACGGCGGCCTCTGCGCGATCTCCGATACCTCGCTTCGGAACATTGAGGATCCGTCGCAGGGATACCTCGTCCCCCGGGTTCGCTATCGACCGCAAATACGCCAGCGCGTCCCGCACCTCACGCCGCTCNTAGAAGCGCACCCCACCAACCACCTTGTAGGGCATCCCCATCCGAATGAAGATCTCCTCGACGGACCTCGANTGAGCATTTGTTCGATAGAAGACCGCCACNTCACCGGGGCGGTATCCGGCATCNTCGACNAGTCGATCGATTTCNTCGCTGACGAACGAGGCCTCATCATGTTCATCATCACCCACGTATCCGACNATCGGCTCGCCCGAACCTTCATCGGTCCACAGGCGCTTCTCNCGTCGAGANGAGTTGTGAGAGATGACGGCGTTGGCCGCACTNAGAATGTTNTGCGTCGATCGATAGTTCTGTTCCAGCAGGATCGTGGTNGCGTTCGGAAAGTCGCGCTCGAACTCCTCGATGTTNCGGATCGTNGCCCCNCGGAACGCGTAGATCGANTGATCCGCGTCNCCCACCACGCANANACCAGCCGGCGGAAGATTCGGGTCGTCACCGGNCCCGACCAATTCGCGAATCAGCACGTANTGGGCGTGNTTNGTGTCCTGATANTCGTCGACGAGCACGTGACGAAAGCGTCGGCGGTAGTGCTCGGATACGTCAGGGAACAGTTGCAGCAACGCCACCGTCGACCCAATCAGNTCNTCGAAGTCAAAGGCTCCGCCTCGNGCCAACCGCCGCTGNTACTCCGCNTACGCNTCCGCGATCGTTTGCTCCATGNGATTGCTCGCACGTGCTGCGTACGTCTCGTGGTCAATCAACTCGTTCTTCGCCGAGGACACGTGGTTCAGGAAAGAACGCGGGGGGTATCTCTTGGGGTCGAGGTCGAGGTCCCGGATCACCATNTGCATCAGCCGCAGCGAGTCGGTTTGGTCGTAGATNCTGAACGACGTCGACATANCGAGGCGCCCAGCCTCCTTGCGGAGAATCCGAACGCACGCGCTGTGAAACGTCGATACCGTCATCGCCCGCGCTGCCGGNCCCACGAGCTCCACCACACGNTCCCGCATTTCCGCTGCCGCCTTGTTGGTGAAGGTGATGGCCATGATCTGCCCCGGAGACGCATCATTCGTGGCGAGCAGATGCGCAATGCGCCGAGTGAGTACCCGGGTCTTGCCGGACCCCGCNCCGGCGATGATCAACAGCGGCCCACCTCGATGTTCAACCGCAGCCTGCTGCGACGGATTGAGGTCATNGACCAACGACTCGGGGTTCATTACCGCCCGATCCTAAGTGNGCCATGCGACNGCACGATCGTCCAACCGACCGTCNAGCCCCGGCGCGCGCCGNGTCGCTAGCGACGGATGTAACCGACGATCTTGACGGTGGCNTTGGTCTTCGCGGACGCTGCAAGGGCGATCAATCCCTTGTCACCGATATCGGCGACGAGGAGGGAGGTGTGCCGGCCTTCGGCTGGAATCAACGCCGACGTCGTCCCCCGNTCCACTCCACCCACCGCGTAGGCGGCGAACCGACCAGCTTCGCCCTTGCCCTTGGTGGACACCTGCAAGATGACCGCGGTCACNTTCTTTTTCTTTTTCGGGACTCGGCCCACACCCCGCGCCTTGACCACGGCGACTTCACCCGCGGANAAGCGCCCCTTATANAGGCGCGTCGGTGGCAACCCCACGGCCTTCGTCGGCTCCGCACCGACCGCGTACCCCAGGACATCCACCCGCACCTGGACCGGGGTCTTCTTGGGGGCCTTGATTTGAACTGNGCCACCCGAGACGGGAATCACGCGCATGGTGGTGCGCGCCCCTCGCTTGCGGACCTTCACTCCGGCGCTGTTGGTCTTNTCGGTGCCGACCCCGATGCGAAGTCGACCCTTGCGCTCGGCCTCGCGGGTCGTGACCGCGACCAGCGCTGTCGTCGCCTGGGCNATGACACCGTTCAAGCCCACNGTGCGCACCTCNTTCGGCTGCATCGCNCCCAGGNTCGATGACTCGTAGCCGAGCTCCGAGCCGATGCCGTAGAAGCCGTCCTCGGCGGCCTCCGGTGGCGGCGGTTGCTCTTGTGTCGGTTCCTCGGGGGCTGGTTGCTCGGGTGGGGTCGGTACCGGAGTGGCCGGGTAACCGGGGACTTCTGCGCGAGCGCCCGCCCAGGTCAAGGAGATGTGAATATGATTGCGATGGCAGTAGTTGTCATACTTCTCCTTCTTCTTCGAGAAGCAGCCCTTCAACTCCGTCCACCCTCGATCTATCGAGTACCCACGCCAGAACCGGTCGTGCCATCCGATGTACATGATTCCCAACTGCAACGCGTTGCCGTAGGGACGGCCGCCTGCGTCAGGGCCGAGGAGCCACCCCAGGAAAGCCTCGGCGTTGGCGCGTTGTTGGGGATCGCGTACATCGACCATCCAGTCGATGGCTCTGCCTTCTTTGTGTTCGCTGCGCCCGCCCCGATCGCAATCGCGCGGAATCCAGGTGTACTGATGCGTACCGTACGTCGATTTGATGATCTGTTCCAACCGGAGCGCACCGGGCTTGGGTGAGTCTTCGCAGGTTGTTTGCGGCTC
>NZLD01000055.1 GCA_002694095.1 Micrococcales bacterium
TGCTTCCCGGGGTGGTTTCAATCGCCATCGAGAGTCGCGATGAGCGCGGCAGCGGATCCGGCTTTGTGATTCGTCCTGACGGATACATCTTGACCAACAACCATGTCGCTGCTCCCGCGGCCGATGGTGGATCGTTGAGAGTCTTCTTCGAGAATGGCGATAGCGCGGACGCCGAGATTGTTGGCCGAAACTCCGCATACGACCTAGCGGTGTTGAAGATCGACGCGGACAACCTTCCGGTTGTTCGATTGGGAGACTCCGATGCGGTCACAGTTGGGGATCTCGCCGTCGCCATTGGAGCGCCGCTGGGTCTTCAGGGGACGGTTACCGCCGGCATCATCTCCTCCCTGGATCGACCGGTGACCGCCGGTGGTCAAGGAGAGATGGCCTACATCAACGCGTTGCAAACCGACGCGGCGATCAACCCGGGGAACTCCGGTGGGCCGCTGCTGAACAGCGCGGGGCAGGTGATCGGGGTGAACTCAGCCATCGCCACGTTGGCTCCGACGTTCACCGGTGAAGCCGGGTCGATAGGTCTCGGGTTCGCGATCCCGGTGAATTCCGCGCGACGCATCGCCGAGGAGATCATCGCGACGGGTGACTCCAAGACACCGATCATCGGTGTCACGCTCGATACGTCCTATACCGACGGTGGATCTCGGATCAGCGAGGTGAATCCGGGTGGGCCGGCGGAAGCTGCCGGACTACGCAGCGGCGACATCATCACTGCTCTCGCGGGACGAGAGACGACCGACTCGACAGAGCTTGTCGTGGCGATCCGGGACTTCGCTCCCGGAGACACCGTGAGCATCACCTACCTGCGCAGCGGGGAGTCCCAGACCGTCGATCTCGTTCTTGGTGGCTCGGAAGACATCGGTTGAGATGTTCGACATCGGCATCGGTGAGTTGGTCGCCCTCGCGGTGATCGGACTGTTGATCTTCGGGCCCGAACGGCTGCCCAAGGCAGCCGCCGATGCCGGCCGGTGGGTGCGCCAGATTCGCGAGATGGCATCGTCGGCGCGCAAGGAGATCGTGGACTCCGCCGGCGTCGACCTGGCGGAGTCGGTCAACAGTGTCAAGAGTTTGAGCGAACTGCATCCCAAGCGCCTGATGTCTGGGCTCTTGGACGACGATGACGCCCCGGCAGCGCCCGGTGCTGCAGACTCCGGCGACAGCGGCACACCGACAGACGCACCAAAGAAGCCGGCGCAGACCTTCGACCCGGATCTTTCCTAAGCCCGATCTTTCGTGAGTCTTCTCAGGGACGTTGCGGTGATGCGCGCTCGGCTGGCCGTGATCAGCGTCCGGTAGGCGAAATACCCAATTGCATTCCGGCGAGGCCGCGGGGTCGGGCTCCGAGGTGCGCGGCGATGTCCGTCAGCGCGATACTCGCCGAAGCCTGCGGCTCAGAAATGACCAGAGGGTGTCCGCTGTCCCCACCCTCGCGGAGTCGCGGGTCGAAGGGGATCTTGCCGAGGACGGGCACCTCGGTCCCGAGTGTCGACGTGAGTTGCTCGGCAACGAGGTCGCCCCCGCCCACACCGAAGAGATCCAGCGGCTCCCCGCAGTGCGGACACGGAAAGGAACTCATGTTCTCGACGACACCGAGGACCTTCTGGTGAGTCTGCTCGGCGAGGGTTCCTGCCCGTACCGCCACATCCGACGATCCCAACTGCGGCGTCGTCACGACGATGATCTCCGCATGCGGCAGCAGTTGAGCGGTGGAAATCGCGATGTCTCCGGTACCGGGAGGCAGGTCCAGAAGCAGGATGTCGAGATCTCCCCACCACACATCGGACAGGAACTGTTCGAGGGCTCGGTGCAGCATCGGCCCGCGAAACGCCACAGGTGTCTCGACGCCTCCCGGTTTGAACGGCAACATCGACATGATCCGAACCCCATGAGCCTGCGGTGGCATCAGCATTCCCTCGACCATGGTCGGAGGGTTCGTGGCGCCGAGGATGCGAGGTATGGAGTGCCCGTACACATCGGCGTCGAGCAGGCCAACGCTCAGGCCCTGGCCTGCGAGAGCGACGGCGAGGTTCGCGGTGACCGAAGACTTGCCGACGCCGCCCTTCCCGGAAGCGATCGCGAAGATTTTGGTGGTCGATCCGGGTTGGGTGAAGGGGATCTCGCGCTGATCATGGCTGCGGAGAAGCCTCTTCAGGTCGGCGCGCTGCTCGTCGCTCATGACGTCGAGGTCGACATTCACCGTCGACACGTCGGGCACCTGCCTGACCGCCTCGACGACCCGATCGGTGATCGTGCTGCGCATGGGGCAACCCTCGACGGTGAGGTAAATGCCGACATCGACGACACCACCGTCGTGAATGTCGACGCCCTTGAGCATGCCGATCTCGGTGATCGGCCGATGGATTTCGGGGTCGTGAACGGTCGCGAGTGCCGCGTGGATGGCGGCGGCGTCAGGGTGAGTGGGCACGCCCCGATGGTATTGGCCGACTAGGCGGGGGGCGAATCCTCTGGATCGTCTTCGGTGGCCGACGCCGAGGTCCGGGGACGGNCNTCGGATTCNNGNGAGTTCACAACATCGGAANTCACANCNTCGGAANTCACANNGTCGGAATNNAGATCGCGNCGATCGGCTTNGAGTTNATCCAGACGAGTCATGATGGCGTCCAAAGTCTCGCGCAACTCACTGCGAACGTAGTCCCGGGTNGCGAGNTCTCCGAGAGACGTGCGTAAGGAGGNCACCTCGCGGGCGAGATAGTCGCTATCGGCGAGCATTCGCTCATTGCGCTGACGATCCTCTTGATACTGGACACGNTCGCGGTCGGTTTGCCGNTTCTGGGCGAGAAGAATCAGGGGTGCCGCGTAGGACGCCTGGACGGACAGCAGCANAGTCAAGAAGATGAACGGGTAGGCATCCGGCTGGATTCCNCCCGGNGCGAAGACNTTGAAGGCAACCCACATCAAGATGACGACCGTCATCCAGGCGATGAAGGCCCANGAGCCGATGAACCGGGCGANCCNTTCCGATATGCGACCAAAGCGCTCNGAGTCGTAACTGGGGCGAATGCCGCGGGTCGTCTCGATGGGCTGGTCGACNGCGCTGTGACCGCGNCGNCCGGCGCTAGCCATCGGATGCTCCCGGGGNCGATGGTCCANCGTTGGTGCCGGCNGTGGTCTCCACNCGGTCGGGTCCNACCTGCTCNCGCCAGTTCGCCGGCAGCATGTGGTCCACCACGTCATCGATGGTGACAGCNCCNACGAGATGGTTGTCCTCGTCGACGACGGGAACAGCGACAAGGTTGTAGGCGGCGAAATCGCGGGTCACGTCCGCCAGCGGGGTGTCAGGTCGAACNGGGNCGACGCTGGTGTCCAGCAGCGATGAGATCAAAGTCGACGGCGGCTCGCGAAGCAGCCGCTGAAAGTGACACGTGCCGAGGTACTTGCCGGTCGGNGTTTCCGTTGGTGGACGGCAGACGTACACCTGGGCGGCGAGGGCGGGTGGAAGGTCGGCTTGTCGAATGCTGGCGAGAGCCTCGGCGACCGCGGCGTCGGGGGGAAGGATCACAGGCTCACTGGTCATCATGCCGCCGGCAGAGAACTGGTCGTATGTCATCAAACGGCGAATACCTTCCGCCTCTCCCGGCTCCATNTCCTCGAGAAGAAATTCNGCTTGATCNGGGGGNAGCTCGGAGATGAGGTCCGCGGCGTCGCCGGGNTCCATCTCCTCNAGNACGTCGGCGGCACGTTCGCGATCCAGCGCCTGCATGATTTCCACCCGATCGTCATCGACGAGTTCCTCGAGCACGTCAGCGAGNCGCTCNTCGTCGAGTTCTCGCGCNACTTCNAGTCGTCGCTTNGGTACCAACGTGTGCAGCAGCGATGCGACATCGGCCGGTCGNAGGGAATCGATGGACGCGAGAAGTTGTTCTGCTGGCTGAGCGGTTTCCGGCAGGGATAGTCCGGTGACGTCTGGCCATTCGACCATGAAGCGTTCNGACCGCCGNCGCAGCCCGGTTCCCGGNCGGCGNACGAAGAGCGAGTCGACCAACCACTCTCGGCTTCGGGTAGTGGTGACACCGATATCCACGACCCGCACCTGCTCGCCGGATTCGCGGAGCGTGATCGAGTGGTCGAGGAGCTCGGCCGTGGCCAGTGATTCGTTTCGGCGCTGCTCGAATCGACGGAGGTTCACGGTTCCCGTGACGATCACCTGGCCGGCGTCGATGGCGGTGACCTTCGTCATGGGCACGAAGATGCGGCGCCGGGGCGGAACCTCCACCACCAGTCCGGTCAGGCGCGGCGGGTTGTCACCGATACGCAGAACGACGACGGCATCACGCACCTTTCCGACCTGATCGCCTCGTGGGTCGAACACGCCCAGGCCCGCTAAGCGGGCCAGGAAAACGCGGCTGGTGTTCGTCGTCATGGGGGTCAGGCTACCGTCGGCGCGGAGCGTTCCTGCCGAGTCGATGTGCGGAACGCATCGGGAAAGGGGCAGGTGTCATGTCCGACGGTTCNGCGCCACCGTCCGGCCTNTCTCGGCCGCCGGCTCCGGATGTGATGCGGCTCGGTGTGGCCGTNGTCTTCATTTCGCTCAGTGGGCCGATGATCGCGGCGACGGCGGCGCCCGTCCTGGCNATTGCGTTTTGGCGATGCCTCATNGGAAGTGGCATCACGGGGGTGTGGGTCATCGCGCGTCGGTGGAGNTCGCTCGGNGCNTTGACCAGGCGGGAGATCCGGCTNACGGTGATCGCGGGTGTCTTCCTGGGNTTGCACTTCGCAACNTGGATTCCCTCGTTGACGTTGACCACGATCGCGGCGTCGACNGCCCTGGTGGCAACACAGCCGATCTGGGCNGCATTGATCGCACGGGCAANGGGNGTGCNNATTTCTTCTCGGGTGTGGATCGGAATCGCNATCGCCNTCTCGGGAGTGATCGTCNTGACNGGGGTGGATCTGTCTGTCGATCCCGCGCACCTGTGGGGTGATGCGCTCGCCCTGGTGGGAGCCGTNTTTTCCGCCGCGTACGTGTCCGTCGCGGAGCGAGTCCGCAAGACNGTGGACACATCNACGANGACGTTCGTTCTCTACGCNGTCTCGGCGGTGACGATTCTCCCGCTCGTNTTCATNTTCGGTCAGCAACTCGTGGGCTTCGATGCCCAGGCCTGGGCCTTGATCCTTGCGGTGACGCTCGGCGCGCAACTACTCGGTCATTCGATGATGACCCGGGTGCTNTCGAGTACATCGGCGACGGTCGTNTCGCTGGCCATCTTGTTTGAGATGCCGGGGGCCACCNTGGTTGCTGCCATCTGGNTGGGCCAGGTNCCCCCGTTGGCGTTGCTCCCTGCCGCNGNNTTGATCCTTGCNGGCCTGGTGATNGTGATCAAAGCNGCGGATCGTGGTCCCGCTGCCGCCACGGTTACCGAGACTTCTCCCATGTGAGTATCGAGCTCAACGGCAGCAAGATGAGCGCTGCTANGACGGTAACGCTNATACCCCACGCNACCGAAANGTTCTCCGCGANNACACCGACGATGAGTGGTGCGGTGACGAAACCGGCACGCGACAACCAGCTGATCGTGGCAACGCCCGTGGCCGGTCGGATACCGGGCANGTGAGCNGCGGCTCGCATGGCNGCGGGAAACAGCGTCGCGACGCCAAATCCGGTAACGGCACAGCCGATCATGAACAGCCATGGTGATTGCGCGAGAAGTGACAGCCCGAGAACGACGGCGGTGCCGGACATGGCGACCCGCGTCCAGCGACGCTCGCCGAGGGCGTCGACGATTCGATCCCCGCTGAAGCGTCCGATCGTCATCGCTACGGTGAAGGCGACGAATCCCCATCCGACGGTAGCGCTGGGTGCNCCGATGTCGGTCAGATAGATCGAACTCCACCGTCCNGGAATGTCCTCGATCATNACGGCGAGAATGATGAAGAGCCCCAGGCCCCAGATGATCGGCCGGTGGAGAACGCGGGTCGCGGCTGACCGCTCGTCGGCATTCGCCGGACCGGCGGCCAGGAAAGAGCTTGGGTCTGGTTGGGCGTCACCGATGGGATCGTCAGTGGTCTCCAGATATGAATCGGGGTCCTTGCCGGGAAGCAGCCAGGGCCGCGCCACCAGNACGAGCACGGTGCACAGAACTGCGACCGCGGCCAGCATCCACGCGATCGGNAGCGAGATAGCCGCGGNCGCGACCCCAATGAGGCCTCCNGCGACGGCTCCCAGAGACCAGTAGCCGTGGAAGGTGTTCAAGATCGAACGGTGGACACCNGTTGCCCTNATCTCATGTTGAACCCGCATGGCATGTGAGTTCATGGCGGCATCCATGACGGCGTCNAGGCCACCGACCAGCAGAAGCACAAACCCNAGAGTCCAGGCGCCGGGNGCCAGACCGATGAAGGGAAGGATCGGNGCGACGATGAACAGNGCNGCCATCGCAACGCGCTGACTNCCCCAGCGGTGAATGAGGGGACCGGCGGATACTCCGGCGGCGATACCGCCGGCGGCTCCGGCNGCCAAGGCGGCACCTACCGCGACATCGNTCAAGGAAATGTCAGCCTGCAGNTCNGCCAGTCGCGGAAGCCATGCGGACAGCGTGAGNGCGTTGGTGAAGAAAAGCACGGAAACGGCGATACGNGCGCGACGAACAGCGTCGTCGNCCCCGCGCGGGTTGCTCACGCGNCTGAATCTAGGGCACGCAAACGCGNGNGCTANAGCNCAGGCACNGATCGCTGCGCCGGTGCCCGAGCCGGNCCCGGCTAGGCTGGAGAGGCGTNGCGTGCGTGGAGTNAATCCAGAAACCGTCGATGACAAGGGGTGAANTCGGTGACCGATGTCGNANGAANNATCAGACCTCGGCGCTCGAACCTCGCGGTGCCGGGCTCGAGCCCGAAGATGCTGGACAAAGCCAANGGTCTGCCNGCGGACCAGGTGTTCATGGANATCGAGGACGCGGTNGCTCCGCTTGCCAAGCCGGATGCCCGGAAAAACATCGTGGCTGCTCTCAANGAAGGTGGCTACGACGGAAAAGTGCGCTCGGTNCGAGTGAANGACTGGACCACCGAGTGGACGTACCTGGACGTCATCGAGGTCGTTTCCGGCGCGGGAGCCAACCTCGACTGCATCATGCTCCCCAAAGTNCAAGGCCCCGAGCAGATTCNNGCCTTGGACATGCTGNTNNCGCAGATNGAGAAGTCCGAAGGCTTNGACGTTGGGCGCATCGGTATCGAAGCGCAGATCGAGAATGCGATGGGTTTGACCATGGTGGACGAGATCGCCGCCGCCAGTCCCCGNGTGGAGACGATCATNTTCGGGCCCGCTGATTTCATGGCCAGCATCAANATGAAGTCNCTGGTTGTTGGTGAACAACCTCCCGGNTANGACGTCGGAGACGCGTACCACNACATCCTGATGNGGATCNTGATGGCGGCTCGCGCATACGACAAGCAGGCGATCGANGGCCCCTACCTGCAAATCAAGGACCTCGACGGCTACACCCGAGTCGCGGAGAGAAGCGCTGCCCTCGGCTTCGATGGNAAGTGGGTGCTGCATCCAGATCAGATCGCAGCGGCGAACGAGATCTTCTCGCCACGTCAAGANGACTACGACCACGCAGAACTCATCCTCGACGCCTACGAGTGGTACACGTCNNNCGCCGGTGGNGCGCGTGGAGCGGCCATGCTCGGTGACGNGATGATCGACGAGGCATCGCGAAAGATGGCACTNGTGATCGCCGGCAAGGGNCGCGCCGCCGGTATGCAGCGCACNCNAACNTTCGAGCCTCCTNAGTCCTGATGGCGCGNCGCACCGANATGACTCGGGAGCANGCGGCTCTCTTGCTNGGTGTNGACGAGAGCGCCTCGGCCGATGATGTTCAGCGGGCATGGAAGGTGTGGGTNCGGCTGGCACACCCCGACGCAGGNGGCGACCGAGATCACTTCGAGGCGCTGATGCNNGCACGGCGCGTTCTTCTGGCGANTCGTCGTTCNGGCGAACGCGGTTNAGNNGGANNCNGCNCCGGCGGCTGAACACGNCGNACCNGATCGCCCGTCANTGCGTTCGGTCGTCCGTCNACCGTCCCGCNGNGCTGCGATTGTGCTGGTGGGTGTNGCNNTCATCGCCCTNGCGAGTCNTGTGGNGACACTCTCACTCGCGCCATGGGTGAGCGCANNGATCATGGGTGGGTGTGNTGCGGGCTTCGCCGTAGGTGCGACGCGTGCGCTCNTNGGNGATCGTGGTGATGTTGGCNACCGGATCANGTGCNTCTCGNNNCTNTGGCTGCCNNTGGCGTGCGGGCANGTNGGNCTCAGCGCCAGTCTCGGCTCCGACATCGTGTTGATGCTGCCGGTGNTNGCNGTCCCACTGGTNGCTTCGGTCGCCTGGATGAACGCAGGTGCGGGCCTGTGGACGCCGGTGAGGTCCAGCGCTCTCTAGAGGCGAGATCGCACGNGGGGCGTTAGCATNCTNGANTTCNNGAAGGGGGTTGGGCATGGGTCGTCTCCTGCAAACCGAAGGTCTCACNNAGATACAGCGNGACATTCTCGATGCCGTCCGNGACTTCGTGGACGCNGAGATCNTGCCGGTAGCCAGCGAGTTGGAGCACAACGACGAGTACCCCAAAGACATCGTCGACGGGTTGAAGGAACTCGGCGTGTTCGGCCTCATGATTCCGGAGGAGTACGGCGGGCTCGGTGAGTCACTACTGACGTACTCCCTCGTGGTCGAGGAGATCGCGCGGGGATGGATGAGCGTCAGTGGTGTGATCAANACCCACTTCATCGTTTCNCACATGGTGCTCCATCACGGCACCGANGANCANANGCAGCACTTCCTGCCCCGNATGGCCACCGGTGAGGTTCGCGGAGCCTTCAGTATGAGCGAGCCGGGTTGCGGNTCNGATGTCTCCGCCATCACCAGCAAGGCNGTNGTCGATGGCGACGACTACGTGCTCACTGGGCAGAAGATGTGGCTGACCAACGGCGGCTCATCNACGCTCGTCGCCGTGCTGGTTCGCACGGACAACGCCGCNAGTGAGGACAGCAGNGTGTATAAGCGCATGTCCACGTTCCTCATCGAAAAGCCCGAAGGCTTCGGTGAGGTGCGGCCCGGTCTGACGGTCCCGGGCAAGATCGAGAAGATGGGTTACAAGGGCGTCGACACCACGGAATTGGTGATGGANGGCTTGCGCCTTCCNGCGTCGANGATTCTTGGTNGCGAGCCGGGCCAAGGTTTTTATCAGATGATGGACGGAGTCGAGGTCGGCCGCGTGAATGTCGCCGCCCGAGCCTGCGGTCTTGCTCTTCGGGCCTTCGAACTCGGCGTGGAGTATGCACAACTACGCAGNACGTTCGGNAAGCAGATNAGCGAACATCANGCNGTGGCGTTCCGTCTCGCTGACATGGCNACNAAGGTNGAAGCAGCGCACCAGATGATGGTGATGGCTGCGCGGACGAAGGATTCCGGTGCCCGCAACGATCTCGAAGCAGGAATGGCGAAGTACCTGGCCAGTGAATACTGCAAAGAGGTCGTCGAGGATTCNTTCCGGATTCANGGCGGGTACGGCTACTCCAAGGAGTACGAGATCGAACGGCTCTATCGCGAAGCNCCCATGNTGATGATNGGTGAGGGCACGGCCGATATCCANAAGATGATCATCGCGCGACGCTTGCTCGAGGACTACAAGATCCGTACGTGATGGCGGACATTCCGTGCATCGGTGCGGTCGTGTTCGACGACCAGGGACGATTGCTCCTTGTCCAGCGCGCGAACCCTCCTGCTCAGGGATTGTGGTCGCTACCGGGCGGGCGGCAAGAGCCGGGGGAGACCGCCGANCAGGGCGTGGTGCGCGAGGTCCGCGAGGAAACGGGTCTCACCGTTCGNGTNGAGCGGGAAGTCGGGACGGTGGTTCGTCAAGCCCCNTCGGGTGATGACTACGTGATCCGAGACTTNGTCTGTGTGGTGCGTGGGGATGNCNCNGTGGTGGCCGCGGACGATGCAGCCGACGCACGCTTTTTCTCCGTTTCGGAACTNGCNGACCTGCCGACGAGTGAGGGTCTGATCGAAGCGNTGACCGANTGGAACCTCGTGACTACGTGAGTGGCGAATCTGCACGCAGTCGGCCNNATCNCCGGGCCGCGTCCGAGCNTCNTCTCTANNGACACTGCACGTCGGCCCACACGCACAACGTTGAGNCTCGCCNANCGTGACCCCAGTNGATTGCNAGCTTCTCGATCAGCAACAAGCCCCGACCNTCCGGTGNCTCGTCGCTGCTCGCTACCTGATNCGGAANTCCGTCGGAGTCTGAGCACACCTCGAGGCGCATAANGTCGTCTGNGACGGTGATCGTNATCGTGATNGCGCCTGTGCCNCGTCCGTGCGCCCACGCNTTGGTGACCAACTCGGAAGCAACGAGTTCGGCATCGATGACGTCGTNGGNGGTCGATGCTGCGTCGCGTACGTGCTGTCGGGCTATCGCCGCAGCCGTCGAATCCATGGGTAAGTCCCAGGTGAACGTGGCCGTCATCACGCTCCTTCGTCCACCCTCCACAATAGACGCGTGGCTCGGATCATCGCGGTGGCGAACCAAAAGGGTGGAGTGGCGAAAACCACGACCGCCATCACCCTCGCTGCTGCGCTCGCCGACACAGGGCACGCGGTTCTGGTGATCGATCTCGATGCGCAAGCGTGCGCGACCTTCTCCCTCGGTATTGACCCCGAGGACCTACCCCCGCGGACCGTTGATTTTCTTCTCGACCACCTCCCCTCCAGCGAGAGCGCTGCCCGGATGCGCTCTGCGATCCGAACAACCGACGAGGGGTTCTCGTTGTTCCCTGCAACGTTGTCTCTTGCTTCGGCGGACGTTTCGCTCGCGGATAGACCTGCGCGTGAGCGAACTCTTTCCCGCATCCTCGACGAGATCCGAGACACTTTCGATGTCATCGTGATCGACTGCTCGCCGTCTTTGGGATTGACCACGATCAATGCCCTCGTTGCGGCGGACGATGTACTCGTCCCTTTCAAGTGCGAAACCTTGTCGCACCGCGGATTTGGTCAATTGATGGAGAGCATCGACGAAGTTAAGCGATGGAGCAATCCCGACCTACGGGTGGCCGGAATTGTTCCCACGATGTTCGACGGCCGAACCGCGCACGCACAAGCCGTGCTGGCCGACATTGGGCCCCGATACGGCGTGCGGGTCTTCGAGCCGATTCCCCGAAGTATCCGTTTCGCCGAAGCGCCAGCGGTGGGGAGGACCATCTTGGCTACCGCCCCCGATTCCCCCGGTGCTCGCGCGTACCGGCAACTCGCCGAGGACATCTCTGGCGCGTGATCTAGCTGGCGGCGTTCCCGCCGGCTGGTTTGCCTCCGTGCGTGCGGCGGCGATGGCGGCGGCGCGGCTTGCTCCCGTCGGATGAAGACGACCCCGACGAGTTGCTCGATGTCTGTGTTGAGGAGGACTTACCCGAGGAGGATTTCCCCGAGGACGACTTCCCGACGGACGTGCTGGAGCCACGGCGCTTCGAACCACCCGAGCGTTGTCTGTTGCCGCCGCGACGGTCATCCCGCGAGCGCGGACCGCCGGTGCGCTTTCCGGTTTCTCCTACATCTTCAACCTGCTCAGCAGACAATCCAGCACGAGTGCGCTGGTCTTTGGGCAGTCGACCAGTGGTTCCCTCGGGTATGCCGAGTCCTGTGAACACATGGGGGCTGGTGGAGTAGGTCTCCAGAGGATCTTTGAAGGGTAGCTTCAGTGCCCGATCGATCATCTGCCAGCGCGCGATGTCCTCCCAGTCGACTAACGTGACCGCGACTCCCGACGCTCCGGCTCGACCGGTGCGACCGATTCTGTGCAGGTAGGTCTTCTCGTCATCCGGGCATTCGTAGTTGATGACATGCGTGACGCCATCGACATCGATGCCGCGGGCGGCAACATCGGTGGCGACGAGAACGTCGACTTTGCCGGAGCGGAATGCGCGCAACGCTTGTTCACGCGCTCCCTGCCCGAGATCACCATGAACCGATCCCACGGCGAAGCCCCGCTCGGTGAGATCGTCGGTGATTTTCTGCGCCTTTCGCTTCGTGCGCGTGAAGATCATCGTCAGGCCGCGGTCTTTCGCCTGCAGAACGCGTGCCAGCAACTCCACCTTGTCCATCGGGTGAGCGCGCCAGACGTGCTGTTCGATCGCATCGACGGTTGCGCTGTCATCCCCGGGGTCGATCGCCCGCATGTGGGTCGGCTGGTTCATGTAGCGACGCGCGAGAGCGATGATCTGGCCCGGCATGGTGGCGGAGAACAACATCGTCTGCCGGTTGGTTGGAACAAGGGCGACGATCTTCTCGACATCGGGGAGGAACCCCATGTCGAGCATTTCGTCCGCCTCATCGAGCACGAGCTCGCGTACGTGCGAGAGATCGAGATCGCCTCGACCGGCCAGATCGATGATGCGTCCGGGCGTGCCGACGACGACGTCGATTCCTGCGCGAAGCGCGTCTATTTGCGGCTCGTAGGCCCTGCCTCCGTAGATCGAGAGCACCCGAATGCCCAGCCCAGCACCGGCTTGCTCGATATCTGTCGCGACTTGGAGAGCCAACTCACGTGTGGGGCAGACGATCAGACCCTGGGGCTTGTTCTGTGCCGCCTCGGGAAGTTGGGCGTAGTCCTCGCTGGCTGGCGCCGCGATGCGTTGGATGAGCGGGATACCGAACCCCAACGTCTTACCGGTTCCGGTCTTCGCTTGACCGATGACGTCTCGGCCCTCGAGCGCCAGACCAAGGCACATTTCCTGAATGGGGAAAGCGGTGGTGATGCCGTGACTGGCCAAGGCCTCGACGACGGGTGTGCTGACGCCAAGTTCGGCGAAAGTCTTGGGCTCGGCTGGATTCGGGTCAGCGGCTACCGGCTCAGCGGTGTCGGGATCCGTAGCGCCGGACGACGCGGCTTGGTCGATGAGTTGGTCGTTCGTGGTGCTCAGCAGAACTCCTGGGTTCGGGAAGCACCGTGAGTGCGTCCGAGGTGGGTCGGTGAAGCGACACCGACGGCGAGATTCGATGTCCCGCGATGACCCCATGGTACCGGCCGGGCGAGATCCCTGCCGTCACTAGGGCTGGGTGGCTAACCTGTGGTCATCATGATTGACGGCTCCACACCTTTCGACTCGACGGATGCGGCCCTGTCCGATCCGTCGTATCGGGCCGCCCTGGTCGACCTTTTCGGCGTGCTTGCGTACGGCGAGCTCGTGGCGTTCGAGCGCTTGGCGGCGGATGCCGCGATGGCGCCGCGAGTGGAAGACAAGGCCGCTCTGGCAGGCATGGCCACGTCCGAGTACCGCCACTTCCTATCGCTGAAGGATCGCCTCTCCGACCTTGGCGTCGATCCCAATGAAGCGATGGAGCCGTTTCGGCAACCGATTGATGAGTTTCATGCGCACACCAAGCCGGCGGACTGGTTGGAAGGGTTGGTGAAGGCCTACGTGGGCGACGGCATCGGGACCGACTTCTATCGCGAAATCTCGGCTTTTGTTGATCCGGCGAGTCGTGAGTTGGTGCTCGATGTGTGTGAGGACCTCGGACAATCCGCGTTCGCGGTCGATCGTGTGCGCTCGGCGATTGCCGCTGACCCGCGGGTGGCCGGCCGGCTCGCGCTGTGGGGGCGACGTCTGGTCGGTGAGGCGTTGTCCCAAGCCCAGCGAGTGGCGGCCGACCGCGATGCGCTGTCCGCCCTGCTTGTCGGCGGAGCCGATCGACCGGGTGTTGACCTTGCCGAGATCGGCCGGATGCTGGCCAGACTTACCGACAACCACACGCGCCGGATGCAAGAGTTGGGCTTGGCCGCCTAGGAAGAGGTCGGGTCACTCCCGGGGCGAGCGTGAAGTTAGGAAGCGCTCCCGAAACCGACTTTGCGGCTTGCGGCCGGACCTATCTCGACGTACGCGATCTTCGCGGACGGAACCAGAACCGTGCGTCCCCGGGAATCGGTGAGCGAGAGAAGCGTTCCCTTGTCGATCGCCGACGACACAGCTTTGGTGATCGCCTCCGCAGTCTCGTCGCTCTCAACCGTTATCTCTCGGGGTGTATCGACGACTCCGACCTTGATCTCCACCGCTGTCATCCCTTTCCTCGACTCTTCGTGTTGCGCTGACGTTGTGTGCTCGCCGGGCAATCACGAGACTACGCGACCATGGGCGATAGCGCCTATTGCGAGGGCTCTCCCGGCGGATGGGTGAGAGGAAAGCTCCGGATGCCGCGCCAGGCTAGTGATGCAACGAGGTCGGCGGACTCCTCCAGAGTGGTCTCCGATTGATCGGACGTTAACCAGCGACTGGCGGCTACTTGGGCCAGCCCCTGAAGTCCCGACCCAAGAAGCATGGCCTGCTCGTGACGAAGGCCGGTGTCGGCGGAGATGACGTCCGCGATTTTGCTGGCAATGGCTTCGTGCGCACGATCGACACGTTCCCTCACGGCTGATTCGTTCATCACGTCACTTTCGAACACCAGTCGAAAAGCACTGTTCCGGTCCGCGACGAAGGCGAAGTACGCGCGCATGGTGGCCCCGACTCTCTCCTTGTTGTCGGTGGTGCTGGCCAGTGCGGTGTCCGCTGAGTGAAGAAGTTCTTCGATCCCTCGATCCAGCAGTGCGAGGTAGAGCTCGAGTTTGCTCGGGAAGTGCTGGTAGAGCACCGGCTTCGTGACCCCGGCGGCGTCGGCAATCTCGTCCATACCGGCGGAGTGATAGCCCCGGTCCATGAAGACCTTGCGCGCCTGCGTCATGACCTGCTCGCGCCGCTGCTCGCGCGGCATCCGGGTCCCCTTCGTGCCGGAAGCCTCCGTGGGCACAGAAGTGTCGTAAGCAGCATCGGTCACCCGTTCAGGTTAGCCCCCGAGCGCCGTACTCTTGTTGTGTGAGTACGGATGCGCCCGAGATCGTCCTCGAGATGAGGGGTGTGACGGTCATGTACGGCTCAGCCCGGGGGATCGAAGACGTCTCGCTATCCGTGCCGGCAGGACAGGTCACAGGGCTTCTCGGCCCGAGCGGGTCGGGCAAGACAACGTTGCTGCGGGCGGTGCTCGACCTTGTTCACCCACAACAGGGCTCTATCGACATCGTGACGACGAGTTCCAAAGACCGGCGTGCTCGAGCCAACGTGGCCTACCTGCCGGGCGACTTGTCCCTTCCGGGGCGGCTGACCGGCAAGGCCCTCCTGCGACGATTCAGTGCAGCCGGTGGTGGGTTGGATCCGACTCGGGTGGAATCACTAACCGAGCGCCTCGGGGTCGACCTGGCCAGGCCCGTGGGCACATTGTCCAAGGGCAACCGGCAGAAGGTCGGCTTGGTACTCGCCTTTGCCAAGAACGCCCGAGTCCTCCTGCTCGACGAGCCAACATCCGGACTCGACCCGTTGCTTCAGAGAGAATTCGCCGCGCTCGTCTACGAAGCAGTGAACGCCGGAGCCGCGGTAGTTCTGTCCAGTCACGTGATGTCCGAACTCGAAGATCTCGCTGACCGTGTTGCCGTTCTTCGGGAAGGTCGATTGGTCGCGGTAGAGACGATCGATCAGTTGCGTGCACGGGCTCGACAACGCATTCGCATCCGGACAGTGGACGCGAATGCAACCGACGCTTGCCGCGACAGTCTCGCTCGGCTGCCAGGCGTCGATGCGCATGCGGCAGACGCGGTGATCGATGCGACTGTCACCGGAGAGGTCGATCGGATCATTAAGGCGCTGGCGGAACACTCCGTGCAGTCGATCGAATCCGTCGGCGGCGAACTCGATGAAGTCCTCCTGGACTTCTATTCAGATGAACGCTACGCACCGAAGGTTGGTGAGTAGGCCGATGTCGCTGCTTGTTTCCGATCTGCGTCTTCGATGGCGATCATTGCTGGGGTGGACAGTCGCAGTAGTGCTCCTCTCGGCTCTCGTTGCATCGTTCTACAAGTCCATCGCAGGAGATCCCGCCTTTGAGGACATCTATGGGAGCTTGCCGGAATCCCTGGAGGCGCTGCTGGGCGGAGCGGACCTGGCCAGCCCGGTGGGCTACCTCTCATCGCAGATGTATGCATTCTTCATGCCAGCCCTACTCCTCGTCTACGCGATCGGACGATCAACATCAACGTTGGCGGGCGAAGAAGAGGACCACACGCTCGACCTGCTGCTGGCCCAGCCGATCAGCCGGACAGCGCTGTACGTGCAGAAAGTGGGCGGTGTCGCGTCGGGTATCGCTGTTCTGGCGATCGCCGTTGCGGTGCCCGTCATCGCGCTAGCGGACTGGTCGGAACTGAAGGTTCCCGCAGCGAATCTGTGGGCCGCGACGGCCCAGTTGTTCGCTTTCGTTCTCTTCCTGGGAATGCTCGCGATGACGGTGTCGGCAAGCATCGGTCGCCGTGCCGCCGGCGTAGGAGTGGCGGCCGGACTGGCGTTCGTCACCTACCTCCTTGATGGATTCGGAAAATCGATCGAGTGGCTGGAGCCCTGGCGGGTTCTCACCCCTTGGTATTGGTACGACATTGACGAAGCGCTCTCAGAGTCGATGCCGTGGACGTCCTTCGCCGTTCTGCTGGGCGCGACCCTCATCACCGGTGCCCTTGGCTTGTGGGGATTCAACCGTCGTAATCTTCGATCGTGACGACGGTGCTGCGGCCGGAACGGCCTTTCGATCGACACGAGGCGCTGCTGGCTCAGCGGACCTTGTTCTATCGGCACGCCCCGTCGTCGCAGACGGATGCTCCCGCGGCGCTTTTACTCCATGGGCTGGGCGGCTCTGCTTTGAATTGGACGGACTTCATGGGTCGAATGAGTAACCGTTTGGATTGCTACGCGTTGGACCTGCACGGCTTCGGCTCGTCACCGCCTCCTCGCGACGGCGACATGACGCCCCGTGGGCATGCGCGAGCCGCGGCTGACTTCATCCTTGAGCGCGATCTGGGCCCTGTGCACCTGTTCGGAAATTCCATGGGTGGCGCCGTCTCCGTGCAATTGGCCGCGCGTCGACCGGATCTTGTGCGATCGGTGACGTTGATTTCTCCCGCGTTGCCGAATTTGAGGTACGCCACGAAGGGGAATCTCCATCTCCCGGTGATCTCGGTTCCTGGGATCGGGGAGCGGGTGGTTCCCAAGTTCGTGGAGACGACCAGTCCTCAAGAACGCGTGCAGGCATCGATCGACGGCGGTTTTGCCGACCCCTCCCGAATGCCGGCGGATCGATTTCGTGAGGCCATCGGTGAGGTGGAAGCCCGCGATGCGCGACCGTACGCGAATGACGCATTCTTGGGTTCCTTGCGAGGTCTGATGCGGACATACCTTGATCCCGGCCCCCAGCGGCCCTGGAAACTCGCGGAGAGAGTGCTGGCCCCCACATTGCTCGTCTACGGGCGCCAAGATCCGCTCGTCGACTCTCGAACGGCCCATCGAGCAACAAAGCACTTCTCGAACGCCCACGTGGTGGTTCTCCCGGACAGCGGGCATATGGCCCAGATGGAGCACCCGGAGTTCGTCGAAGCAGCGTGGGATCGCTTCATCGCGCCGACTCTCAACGGTTAGTGGCCGTAAGTCCGGCCCTCTGCACAGTGGAACTCTCTGGCCGATTGGA
>NZLD01000056.1 GCA_002694095.1 Micrococcales bacterium
AGTTAGGCACTTTCTTCCTTCCGCTGAAGAAGCCGGTGCGTGAAACCGAAGGGCTGGGAGTGGAGAACGTGTGCCACGTCCACCTGCAGATCGCCGAATAGTCGGGGCGTCCTTGCTCCCACTCGGGTCGTCAGGGGAAAGTGCAGGTTTGAGGGCTCGTCCTCGAACGAGCCGTCAGATATTTCCGCAGTTTCAACAACACCACCCTGCGCCTTTGTGGGGTATGGCAGGATGTGCCTCGTGCGTAACACAGTCATCACCAGCATCGTCACCATTACTTAGCGCGTCGAGTTTTCTCGACGCGCTGCCCTTCGCCAAGCGAGGGGCTTTTTTGATGGTGGGAGAGAAGGAGAAATGAGTACGTCATCGCTTCCCCAGCGCCTTCCCGAGCGCGATGCGTTTCACGTCTACGACACGACCCTGCGCGATGGTGCCCAGCGCGAGGGCATCTCCTACTCAGTCGTCGACAAACTGGCGGTGGCCCGGCTGCTCGATGACTACGGCGTTGGCTTCATCGAGGGCGGATGGCCCGGNGCCCTGCCCAAGGACACCGAGTTCTTCGCNCGNGCGCAAAACGAACTGTCGCTGACGCATGCGCAGTTGGTCGCCTTCGGNGCAACCCGCAAGGCNGGGGTGNCNGTGNCTGAGGATCANCAGGTGCGGGCCCTGCTGGACTCCGGTGCNCCGGTCATCACCCTGGTGGCGAAGTCCGACGTGTGGCACGTGGAGCAAGCNCTGAAAACCTCGCTCGATGAGAACGNGTCNATGATCCGAGACACCGTCNCTTTCCTCGTCGGTGAAGGTCGGCGGGTTTTCGTGGACATGGAGCACTTCTTCGACGGGTANAAGCACGACCCCGACTACGGAGTGCGCCTGCTGGTCNCCGCCGCCGAGTCCGGCGCCGATGTCGGGGTCTTGTGTGACACCAATGGCGGAATGCTGCCGNTGGGGATTGCCGAGATCGTGGCGGATGTGGCTNCTCGATCCGGCGTTCGNTTNGGGATNCACTGCCAAGACGACACCGCCAGCGCGGTGGCCAACACGGTAACCGCCGTGGCCGCGGGTGTGACGCACGTNCAATGCACCGCGAANGGGTACGGCGAACGCACCGGCAATGCGGACNTGTTCCCGGTGGTGGCGAACCTTCANCTNAAGATGGGTATCGAGTGTNTGCCCGAGGGCAAGTTGGCGGANACNCGGCGTATCTCGCACGCGATNGCAGAAATTGCGAACATCGCGCCNGACACCCATCAGGCCTATGCCGGNGTCTCNTCCTTCGCCCACAAGGCNGGNCTNCACGCGTCAGCNCTCAAGGTGAANCCNGANCTCTACAACCACATNGACCCCGCCNTCGTCGGNGGAGATCAGCGGGTGCTGGTGACCGAGATGGCNGGTCGGGCNTCGGTGGAGATGAAGAGCAAGGAACTCGGCTACGACATCGCCGGCGACGCCGAGCGGGTCACCCACATCGTGGAAACGGTNAAGGATCTGGAGTCCAAGGGCTGGACNTTCGAAGCCGCCGACGCGTCGTTCGAGTTGATTCTGATGAGCGCTGACGAGAGTGAATCTCGATTCGAGGTGGAGTCGTGGCGGACGATCGTCGAGCAGGACGCCTCCGGTGATGTGCGAACCGAGGCAACCGTGAAGGTCCGCGCCAACGGAGAACGCATGATCAGCACTGCCGAAGGCAATGGACCGGTGAACGCCCTGGACAAGGCGTTGCGCTCTGCCGTGACATCCCTGCATCCNGAACTCGAGCCACTCGAGCTCATCGACTACAAGGTCCGCATCCTNGANAAGAGCGACGCNGANACCTCGGGTACCGCGAGTGTGACCCGCGTTCTCGTGTCGACCTCNGATGGAAAGCGGGAGTGGACCACGCTCGGGGTGCACGAGAACGTCATCGCAGCCTCGTGGCGGGCGCTCGAAGATGCGTTGACATACGGCTTGATGCGCTCGCAGGCGTGANGTCCNTTCGTCATTAGGGTGGGGCNGTGCTGATCTGCCGNTTCGCCGTCGGCGAGGACATTTGGTTCGGAGCTGTCGACGGTCTCGACGATGACGATCAGNTGACGGACGAGTCGATCGTCGCACCCATCGAGGGCCACCCGTTCGTGGATATNCGNCCCGAGGGAAGCGTCATGAAACTGGCGGACGTNCGGCTCTTGGCACCGGTGATCCCNTCCAAGATCGTTTGCGTCGGGAAGAACTACCGTGAACACGCCGCNGANATGNACAGCGANGCCCCCGACGAGCCGCTGTTGTTTCTNAAGCCNAGTACNGCGGTGATNGGATCNGGAGACCCGATCNACCTGCCGTGGCAATCCGAACAGGTCGAGCACGAAGGGGAGTTGGCCGTCGTCATCGGNCGAATGTGCAAGGACATTCNCNTCGATCGGGTNGANGAGGTNGTTTTTGGATACACGTGTGCCAACGACGTGACCGCGCGAGATNTGCAGAAGTCCGATGNNCAGTGGGCTCGGGCCAAAGGATTCGACACCTTCTGCCCGCTGGGCCCATGGATTCAAACCGAACTCTCTCCCGCGGATGCGGACATCACNGTGCGCGTGAANGGGGAGCAACGTCAGCACGGGGGCATCGACGCGATGGTGCATGACGTNCCGGCGGTGGTGTCGTACGTGAGTTCGTGCATGACGCTNCTNCCAGGTGANGTCATCTTGACGGGAACGCCCGANGGCGTGGGCCNGCTCGCNGATGGAGACTNTGTCAGTGTCGGNATCTCGGGAATCGGAACGTTGACGAACCCGGTGAGGAGNGCNNCCCNGTGAGCGATGTTCGTGTTCGCTTCTGCCCGTCNCCCACGGGCAATCCGCATGTGGGGTTGATCCGCACCGCCCTGTTCAACTGGGCGTTCGCACGACACACCCGCGGCACCTTCGTTTTTCGTATCGAGGACACGGACGCATCCCGAGATAGCGAGGAGTCCTACCAAGCACTCATCGATTCGCTGCAGTGGCTCGGACTCGATTGGGATGAGGGACCGGAAGTGGGAGGCCCCTTCGGTCCGTACCGACAATCCGAGCGACGGGCGGACTACGCCGCGATGGTGGACGCCCTCGTTGCGGGTGGATACGCGTACGAATGCTTCTGCTCTACCGAAGAGCTGGATGCACGACGTCAGCAGGCGATGACTGAGAAGCGCGCCCCTGGCTACGACGGACACTGTCGAGACTTGAGCGATGAGGCTCGGTCTGCTTATCGCGCCGAAGGTCGCGTCCCGGTGGTGCGGTTTCGCATGCCCGATCGGGACTGCACCTGGAACGACCTCATCCGCGGTGAGATCACGTTCGCAGCCGGACAGATTCCCGACTTTGTTCTCCAGCGTGCCAATGGGGAGCCGCTCTACACGCTGGTGAACCCCACCGATGACGCCGCCATGAAGATCACGCACGTGCTGCGCGGCGAAGATCTGTTGTCGTCGACTCCCCGGCAAATCGCTCTGTATGAAGCGATGATCGACCTCGGGGTGTTCGACGGGCCGGTTCCGCAGTTCGGCCACCTGCCCTACGTGATGGGTGAGGGCAACAAGAAGCTATCGAAGCGCGACCCGGAGTCGTCGTTGCAGATGTATCGCGACCAGGGATACCTGCCCGAGGCGTTGATCAACTACCTCGCGCTGTTGGGGTGGTCTCCGGGGGGCGATGTCGAGTTCTTCAGCAAGGAGCAGATGGCTGAGTCCTTCTCCCTCGAGCGCGTCAATCCCAATCCCGCGCGCTTCGATGTGAAGAAGTGCACGGCCATCAACGGCGATTGGATTCGGCACCTGGCCATCGACGATCTCGTCGAGCGCCTGGTGCCGTACCTGCAGCGCGATGGAGTCATCGGCTCGACACCGTCCGCTGAGGACATGAATCTGGTCCGCGCCGTGGTGCCACTGATCTCGGAACGATTGGAAACCCTCGGGCAGGCCAGCGCCATGGTGGGCTTCTTGTTCACAGACGACATAACGATTGATGCCGGCGACGCCGAGAAGATCATGGGAGACCAGGCCGGTGACGTTCTCCAGGCGGCCGAGGCGGCCCTCGCTGGACTCGACGAGTGGACCACGGAGGCGATCGAGGGTGCCTTGCGGGCAGCGCTGATCGACGAGCGCGGATTGAAGCCGAAGGTGGCGTTCGGGCCAGTCCGCCTGGCCATCACCGGACGTCGGGTGTCGCCGCCACTATTCGAATCGATGGAATTGCTGGGCGCCGATCGCTCGCTTGACCGGATTCGGTCGCTCCACGCCTCATGACTACACTATTGCGGTCTCGTGGGGTATGGGGTAATTGGCAGCCCGACTGGTTCTGGCCCAGTTAGTCTAGGTTCGAGTCCTGGTACCCCAGCGACGAGCGTTTGCTCGGCACGGCCCCGTTGTGTAGCGGCCTAGCACGCCGCCCTCTCAAGGCGGTAGCGCGGGTTCGAATCCCGTCGGGGCTACAAGGGCCCTCCCACAGGGGAGGGCCCTTTCGTTTGCTCCGTAGACTGCTGCCTCCACGAGGTTGCGTACCGAAGTTGACGCGCGAATTGACATGGAGGAATCAGTGGGTCGCACTCTGGCCGAGAAGGTGTGGCACAACCACGTCGTCAGGTCTGCCGACGGTGAGCCGGATCTGCTGTACATCGACCTGCATTTGGTGCACGAGGTGACCAGCCCTCAGGCCTTCGACGGTCTTCGAGCTGCCGGCCGACCGGTGCGTCGTCCGGATCTCACGGTGGCCACGGAAGATCACAACATTCCCACTATCGATGTGGACAAGCCGATCGCCGATCCAGTCTCGCGCGCGCAGGTCGAAGCACTGCGAAAGAACTGCGCAGAGTTCGGTGTCCCGTTGTATTCGCTCGGGAACGTCGAGCAGGGCATCGTGCACGTTGTTGGTCCCCAGATGGGGTTGACGCAACCGGGCATGACCATCGTGTGCGGCGACTCCCACACCAGCACGCATGGAGCCTTCGGTGCTCTCGCCTTCGGCATCGGAACCAGCGAGGTTGAGCACGTTCTCGCGACTCAGACCTTGCCGCTGAAGCCCTTCAAGACGATGGCAATCAACGTGGAGGGTGACCTGCCGGAAGGGGTGTCCGCAAAGGACATCATCTTGGCGGTGATCGCGAAGATCGGGACCGGCGGCGGTCAGGGGTATGTGCTCGAGTACCGCGGTTCGGCGATTCGCGGCTTGTCGATGGAAGGACGCATGACGGTCTGCAATATGTCGATCGAAGCAGGCGCGCGGGCCGGCATGATCGCCCCGGATCAAACAACGTTCGACTACGTCCAGGGCCGTGAGAAGGCACCGAGCGGACAGGAGTGGGACGACGCGGTCGCGTATTGGAAGACCCTGTTCACCGACGACGACGCCGAGTTCGATGCGGTCGTCGATATCGACGCCTCCACTCTCGCGCCCTTCGTCACCTGGGGCACCAACCCGGGGCAAGGTCTACCGCTGTCGGCGTCGGTGCCGTCACCGGATGACGCCACCGATGATGTCGATCGGGTGGCGATCGAACGTGCACTGGAATACATGGATCTCACCCCCGGGACACCGCTGCGTAACGTTGCCGTCGACACGGTGTTCATCGGGTCATGCACCAACGGTCGCATCGAGGATCTGCGGGTCGCCGCGGACATTTTGCGAGGCCGCAAGGTCAAAGACGGCATGCGCCTGATGGTTGTGCCGGGTTCAGCACGGGTTCGCCTGCAGGCGGAATCCGAAGGTCTGGATCAGGTGTTCTTGGAGGCCGGTGGTGAATGGCGCGGAGCCGGGTGCTCTATGTGCCTGGGAATGAACCCTGACAAACTGACGCCCGGCGAGCGAAGTGCGTCGACGTCCAACAGAAACTTCGAGGGACGACAGGGTCCCGGCGGGCGCACGCACCTGGTTTCTCCAGCGGTTGCCGCCTCGACCGCAGTAACGGGACACCTGTCGTCACCCGCGGATCTGGCGTAGGCGAGGAGCGCACCATGGAACCCTTCATCCGGCATACCGGAACGGCCGCACCCTTGCGCCGGAGCAACGTCGATACCGATCAGATCATCCCGGCGGAGTACCTCAAGCGGATTACCCGTGATGGATTCGAAGACGGACTCTTCTCCGCCTGGCGCAAAGACCCCGACTTTGTCTTGAATCGCGACGAATATCAGGGTGTCAGCATCCTGGTTGCCGGTCCCGACTTCGGCACCGGATCCTCCCGCGAGCACGCGGTATGGGCCCTGCAGAACTACGGATTCTGCGTTGTCTTGTCCTCTCGTTTCGCCGATATCTTCCGCGGAAACTCAGGCAAGGGTGGACTCTTGACCGCCCAGGTGGACCAGAGTGTTATTGAGGAATTGTGGACGCTCATTGAAGCGGATCCTTCCCTCGAGGTCACGGTCGATCTTGACGAACGGACGGTCCGCGCCGGTGATCTGACGGCGGATTTTGAGGTCGATGACTACGTTCGGTGGCGTTTGATGGAAGGGTTGGACGATATCGGCATCACGATGCAGCACGCGGATGCCATCGCAGAGTTTGAGGCGCATCGACCGAGTTTCGCCCCGGTCACTCAATAGCGACGTGCAACGAGTAACCCGTGCCGCGGATCCGCACGGCGCGGCGCTGAAGACGAAGTGAGAGTCGGTGGCGAAGCGAGCGCGCCTGCGGCGAAGAAGCGCTCGTTGGCTACATCAGTCGTGCAAGGGGTCGCCCGTGGAGGCGGCCCTTTGTTCGTATACATGTGTCGTCGCGGGGCCCAGGCCGATTCGATGCGCGTCCCACAGGTCGACGTCAGTGTCGACGTCGCGTCGGGCGCGCGTCCATAGGTAGGCGTCGTCGCCACTTTTCGCGGTCGAACCCAGCTCGACGGCACCGCTTGCTCGGTGATGAGCGCGGGAATGTGAACCGAAGAAGGAGCGGGCACCGGGTACTTGGGCACACCACATCGTTGAGCCGGTTCCCGCAGCATCGGCCACGAAGGACACGTCGTAGTCGCGAGCGTGAGTCAGGACGGCGTCCAAGGTGGCGCCGGTGAGGCAGGGGGTGTCGGCGAGGATGCCGATCACCGGTTGATTCGGCGCGCAGATCGCCCGTACCGAGGCGATGGCTTCGTTGATTCCGCTGGCCGAAGGTTCAGGTACGAACTCGCTGTTGGCTTCGCGCGCCAGAGCTTCGATAGAGGCGTCGGGGGAGACCACGATGGTCCGGCCGATATTTGCCGACTCACCGCAGGCTCGAAGGACATCGCGGGCGAATGCTTCAATCAGGCTCGGTGCCGGGGAAGAACCGGTCAGCAATCGGGACTTTCCTTCCGTCAGGGAGCGCACGGGAACAATGGCCGTCCATCGTTCACCGGGCCTGGGGCTGTTCGGCATGTCCCTATTCAACGCCACCGACCCGCTAGCCTGCCCGGGTGTCGCGAGGAGGAGTGCCCCGAGTGCGCCGGTCCTGGAAACTCGGTCCGGGCTACCGGATAGCGGTGTTCCTGCTGTGGCCGCTGATGACCTGGTTCACCAAGCGTGACTGGCGGGGCATGGAGAACCTCAATGCCGACGCGGGAGGAATCATCGTCGCGGGCAACCATATCTCCTGGTTTGATCCCCTCGTCATCTCGCACGCACTGTGGGAGAACGATCGTCCCCCGCGGTTCCTGGCAAAAGAATCGGTGTTCCGGGTCCCAATCGTTGGAGCCATCATCAGAAGTGCCGGACAGATCCCGGTTTATCGGGAGACGCGTGAGGCGATTGCGGCGGTGCGTGACGCAGTCACGGCGATCGAGGCCGGTGAGTGCGTGGTCGTCTACCCCGAGGGAACGATCACTAAGGACCCCGACCTATGGCCGATGGTCGGCAAGAGTGGCGCGGCACGCATCGCCTTGGCGACCGGTCGTCCACTCATTCCGGTGGCGCAATGGGGAGCATGTGACGTGATCGGCCCCTACAAGAAAGAGTTCCGCCTGTTGCCTCGCAAGACCATGCGTGTATGGGCGGGGGAGCCGGTGGATTTGTCCGACCTCGCCGGTCGTCCACTCGATCACGCGACACTCGATATCGCCACGGATCGAATCGTCCAGGCCATCACCGAGCTTCTCGAGGGCATTCGCGACCAGAAGGCGCCGGTCGAACGGTATTCCCCGGCGAAGGCCCGCCGGCAGGAACGCGAGGCGACCGACGCTCTCAACGAGGAGGACCAGTGACCCGAGTAGCCATGATGGGATCCGGATCGTGGGGCACCGCGTTCGCCATGGTGCTCGCGCACGCCGGTTGCGAAGTCACCATGTGGGCCCGGGACCCGAAGACCGTCGAGCAGATCACGACGATCCATCAAAACCGCACGTACCACCCGGGTATCGAACTCCCGGCCGAAGTGCGGGCGACCCTCACGGCTCAAGAAGCGCTGCAGGGAGCCGATTACGTAGTGCTGGCTATCCCGTCGCAGGTGGTGCGGGCCAACGTTTCGCACTGGAAGTCGTTCATCCCAGAATCGGCCGTCATCATCTCGCTCATCAAGGGAATCGAAATCGGCACGAGTAAGCGCATGAGTCAAGTCATCGACGAGTTGCTCGGCGCACCCCCAAGCCAGGTAGCCATCGTCTCCGGCCCCAACCTCGCTCGTGAGATCGTCCAGCGCCAACCGACCGCGTCCACCGTGGCCTGCGTGGACGCCGATGCTGCCCAGCGGGTGCAGGCCATCTGCACCACCAACTACTTCCGTCCGTACTGGACTACCGATGTGATCGGCACGGAGATCGGTGGGTCGGTCAAGAACGTGATTGCGGTCGCCAACGGCATGGCCGTGGGGATGGGCCTCGGAGAGAACTCCCAGGCGTCACTGATCACCCGCGGCCTGGCCGAAATGGCTCGACTCGGAGTGGCCTTGGGGGCCGACCCGCTGACGTTCCAGGGCTTGGCTGGCGTCGGAGATCTCGTGGCGACGTGCCAGTCACCGCTCTCGCGCAACCGAACCTTCGGAGAGAACATCGGCTCGGGTCTGACGGTGCAGGAAACCATCGACATCACGCGACAGACGTGCGAGGCGTACAAGAGTTGCACGCCAATTCTCGAGTTGGCCCGCGAGCACGGGGTCGAGATGCCGATTACCGAGCAGGTCGTCAATGTTTTGCATCACGATCATTCGCCGACGGTCATGGCCGCCGCTTTCATGGCTCGAGACACCCGAGCCGAATCCGACCTCGGACCCTGACGNGTCGCGAATCAACCAGCGTNTATCGCGTGCGCGAGGTCAGCCCANAGGTCGGACGGATCCTCGATACCGACNGACAATCGAACGAGATCTTCGGGGACGTGCTCGGCCTCCAGGGGCCAGCGGCGGCGCCTTTCCAACAGCGACTCGACCCCGCCCAAGCTGGTGGCGTGCGCCCACAACCGGGTTCCCTGACACACCCGGTCCGCGCGAGCCGCATCTCCGCCGAATTCAATCGACACCATCGTTCCGGCTTGTCGAACACGGCTGATCGAAGNTTCGNTNCGGAGCTTCTNNGCAAGAAACTGCGCGCTTGNTTCAGCCCGTTGNATCCGAAGGGNCAGTGTTCGNACGCCGCGCAAAGCCAAGTANGCNTCGAAAGCGCTCGGTGCGGCACCGAGAAGAATGCGTCGGGNGCGGAGTTCCTCCGCTAGTTCCGGGTCCTCGGTGACNAGAGCGCCNANGAGTAGATCNGAATGCCCGGACAGGCTCTTGGTCGCACTGTGCATCACGACCTGCGCCCCGAGTTCCAACGGTCGCTGCAAGATCGGCGTCGCGAAGGTGTTGTCCACGACGGTTCGGACGCCGGCGGACCGCGCGGCCGGAAGACAGGTCGCGAGATCGGCTTCCTCCAGAAGGGGATTAGTCGGAGACTCCAGCCACAGCGTGTGCACTCCGGTCGTGAGGNTGTCCANGATGGCATCGGTGTCGGTGACGTCGATCAACGTCAAGTCGATGCGGCCCCGCTCGGCGAGTTCACGCAACCGAACAGCGACACCGGTNTANGTGGTCGTCGGTGCGACCACCCGCCCTCCAACGGGAANGAGGTCNAGGACAGCGTCGGCNGCGGCCATCCCGGANGAGAACGCCACNGCCTGGGNGGGCCGTGTCCGCTCGGCGCACTCGAGAGCCGCGATCACCTCCTCGAAGGCAAACACGGTCGGGCCACCTTCGCGNGCGTACTCCGTGGGCCCGCCGGCAATGAACGACGANGCGGGAACGATCGGTGTGTTCAGGGGAGCGTCGGGCTCCCGTGGNGGTCGGCCCTTGGTCACGGCGAGCGTGGACAGATCCAAGGCGGAGTGCTCAGGGCGCTGCGTCATGCCTAGACCGTAGTGGTGCGCCCGATAGCGTGCGCCCATGTCCACAGCGCGGGTAGCGGTGATNTTCGGGGGACGAAGCAGCGAACACTCGATCTCCTGCATCAGCGCCGCTGCCGTCTGGGAAGCACTCGAAGCTGCAGGTCATGACGTCCTGCCGATNGCCNTNACNNNGGANTCGACGATNGTGCACTTCACCGGACGACCTGCTGATCTGCGCTCGGANGACCTGCCGAGAATCGAGGGTGGGTCGTCGACCGTGACGATCGGCGCGACCGCCGATCGGCCGGGCGCGGTTATCGACGGCCGCGTCNAAGCGATCGATGTGGTCTTCCCGGTTCTGCACGGCCCCTGGGGTGAAGACGGCACCATCCAAGGGCTTCTNGACTTCGTCGNNNTGCCGTACGTCGGCTCNGGAGTGCTCGCATCCGCCATGTGTATGGACAAGATCACCGCNAAGGTGCACTTGCGGGCGGCNGGGATCNNNGTCGCGGAGTGGGTAGCCATCGATCCTCGGTCAGATGTCGATGCAGCGATGNATCGCGCCATGGCAATGTCTGCGGTGCTGTTCGTCAAGCCATCGCGAGCAGGATCCTCGGTCGGCATAACGCGAGTCGACCTCGAGATGACGGGTCGCGACTCTCTCGCGCAGGCGGTTCGCGCCGCTCGCGAGCACGACCCCCGCGTCATCATCGAAGCGGNCGTGGAAGGTGCTCGTGAGATCGAGTGTGGGGTGAGACAAACACCCGANGGGGCCATCNACACCAGTCAGGTCGCCGAGATCTCCGTCCNCGACGGCNACGACTTCTACGACTTCGCCGCCAAGTACGTCTCGAACGGTGCCGATCTGGTGGTCCCNGCCGACCTCCCCGCNGAGATATCGGACCGCGTGCGCGAAACGGCCAGGCGATNCTTCGTCGANCTGGGGTGCGAAGGATTGGCGCGCGTNGACTTCTTCGTCACCGACCACGACATCGTGGTGAATGANGTGAACACGATGCCCGGNTTCACACCNATATCCCTGTANCCGCGCATGTGGGANGCCAGCGGTGTGTCATACCGCGAGCTCGTCGACTCTTTGGTCCGCGAAGCGCTCACCCGGCCGACGGGCCTTCGCTAGGACTGTGACGAGGTGGCAGCCAGGGCTCGCACCCCGGCCACGGTGAACGCAGCGACCGCAGCGATCTCGGCTCGCGCATCCTGACCGGGCGTGAGTCGGCGCGCGGCCGCCTCGATCGCCGCGTGGACGTAGTTCGTTGCTTGGTCGACATCTCGAATGCCGATCTGCGCGAGCGCCTCACCTACAGGAGCGGCGACCGCGGCGTGGGCTGCGGACAACCGATGACGCACATCCTTCGCGAGGGTATGCATCGTCAGCAGCACCAGAAGCGAGTGATGTCCGTCGGCGACGAGCCCCATGGCGACTTCGACGTAGATCCTGACGGTGTCGAGATCTCCCGTTTCGAATGAGGCCGCGTGCAGTCGCTGGCGAAGCGCCTCCCGCCACAGGACCATCTGGTCACTGAGCACGACGGCTAGCAACTCGTCGGCGGAGGTGAAGTATTCGTATACGGCCGTTCTCGAAAGTCCCGCCCGGGCGGCGACAGCCGTCATGGTGACGGCATCAGGCCCTTCGGTTACAAGAAGTTCCTGGCCGGCGGCCACGAGGTCGGCACGGCGTTGATCGCGATGCTCCGTGACCGTCGGGGCGGTGATGCGAGGCACTTCGCGATCCTGTCACAGGTTCTCGGGAACCGTTGGGTCACGAAAGTCCATCGAGAGAGAGTGCGGCGGTGATGTCCACGACGGCATCAATCTCCGGTCGATACGCGGCGGGAACCCGGACCTGGAGAACGGGCGCTGTGTCGACGGTTGTGAAGACGGTGCCGTCGTTCTCGCCGACCGGTGAGGCGATCCACTCGATCGAATCGACCGCGATCACTTGCGCTGTCGGTGATGTGATCGGTTCCACGCCGCAGGCGAGAACGATAGGCGGGTCGCCCCATGCGACTGCTGCAGCATCGGACGGCTGGGTTTCTCGTTGCAGTTGCCCGAGAAGTTTGATGGGTGTGTTTGCCAAGATCTGCTCGCACGCGGAGCTCGCCGGGGGCGCGTCAACGACCACAGCGGTCGAACACCCCGACACAACGACGCACGCTGCAAGAGCAAGAACGATGGTGCGCCGCGTCGCGCTGGGCCGTGGGGTGCGTCGAAAGACGTAGGCTGACGCGAGCACACAGCGAGCGTACTTCGAAGGTGGAGCGATGGCCGACGGGAAGACCGACCGAACAGTGGGTGACATCGGAGAGTTCGCTCTGATCGAGCGGCTGGTGTCGGACACTCCGGCCTCTCCGGCGATCGAGGTTGGTCCCGGAGACGACGCCGCGGTCATCGGCTTTCCGGATGGTCGGGTGGTGGCGTGCGTCGATGTACTGGTCGAGGGAACGCATTTTCGCCGCGACTGGTCGAATGCGATCGATGTCGGTCGCCGGGTCGCCGCCGCGAGCCTGTCCGACATTAATGCGATGGGTGCGCAGTGTTCATCTCTGCTGGTCGGACTCGTGGCGCCGGGCGACCTTGCGGGTGCGTGGATCATGGAAGCCGCGGCGGGCTTGAAAGAAGAGGCTGCCAGCGCGGGGGCGCTACTCATCGGTGGCGACACCACGCAGGGAGACTCCATCGTGTTCTCGGTCACGGCATTGGGATCTCTCGATGGCCAAGCCCCGGTCACGCGCGGGGGGGCCCAGCCGGGTGATCGTGTGGCGGTGTGTGGACGATTGGGGTGGGCGGCGGCGGGGTTAGCGGTTCTCGGTCGAGGATTTCGCTCGCCGAAGGTCTTGGTCGATGCGCACCGCTTCCCGGTGATCGACTACACCTGTGGTCCGCGCGCCGCCGCCGCGGGAGCCACGGCGATGATCGACATCAGCGACGGACTGATCGCCGACGTGGGTCATATAGCGGCTGCGTCGAACGTCGCGATTGATCTCGACTCCACCACACTCGAGGTCGCCGAGCCGCTGCAGGCTGCTGCGGCCGCCTACAACGTGGATCCGAAAATCTGGATGCTGACCGGGGGAGACGACCACGCTCTCGTCGCGTGCCTGCCCGAGGGCGTCGAATTGCCGGATGGCTTTCTCGAAATCGGACGCGTGAGTAAGGGGACGGCGCAGGTGACGGTGGATGGGTCAGAGCCCGAATGGCTCGAAGGCCCCGGAGGTTTCACGCACTTCGCGTGAGAGGTGCCGTCAGGCGCGGGTGACNTTGCCNGCNTTGATNCANGACGTGCATACGTTTATGCGCTTGGGGGTGGAGCCGACGACGGCGCGCACCCGCTGNATNTTGGGATTCCAGCGGCGCTTGGTACGCCGATGGGAGTGCGAGATGTTGTGGCCGAAGCCNGGNCCCTTGCCGCAGANATCGCAGTTGGCAGCCACGGTGCACTCCTTGCATTNGTNGTCGTATTGATNGCTGTGACGTCCGNGNNCTNNTCGNCGNNCNNNNGCCNCGNAAGAGTAGCCGACTCATTCCNCCGTGGCAGGACCAGCCCCCGGTANCGTCGCCTCGTGGCCGNGGACANAGGGCTNGAAACCAGGCTTCGCGGTGTNATCGGAGGGCGCACGGCAGGAGCGCTGGAGCGAGGGTTGGGCCTGACCACGGTGGGGGACCTCCTGCGCCACTACCCCCGTCGCTACGCCGAGCGCGGCGAGTTGACCGCNATNTCAGGGCTCACCGACGGCGATCACGTGACGATCGTGGCGGACATCGCCTCNGTCACGGCCCGACGGATGCGCAACAAGCGCGGCTCGCTCCTNGAAGTNCTCGTCAGTGACGGCACCGACTCGCTCGTCATCACGTTCTTCAATCAANCCTGGCGTGAGCGTGAGCTGCGCGTGGGGCAGCGGGGCCTGTTCGCGGGGACCATCAGCAGTTACCGAGANAAGCGNCAATTGGCGCACCCGCAATATGTCCTGCTCGGGGACGGCTCTGATGCCGAGAAGGTCGAGAGCTTCGCGGGNGCGATCATCCCGGTCTANCCGTCCACGAAATCCGTGACGAGTTGGCAGATCCAATCCTCGGTACGCATCGTGCTNGATTCGATGGATGCCGATCAGATGATGTCGGATCCGATTCCAGCGGCGATGCGCGCAGACATGGACCTGCCGGACATCCATCGTGCACTCGAGGGTGTGCACCGACCGACTACCTGGCAGGACATCGAGCGTGGACGGGAGCGGTTGATNTTCGAGGAAGCATTCGTGCTTCAGGCGAACTTGGTGCAGCGCCGTCATGCTGCTCGCACGTATCGAGCCTCGGTGGTGCCCCCGGCGGGATCAGCCCTGCGGGAGACCTTCGATGCGGGCCTGCCCTTCACCCTGACCGNCGGNCAGNNGGCGGTGGGGAACGAAATCGCCGCCGATCTCGCCCGAGAGGTACCCATGCAGCGGCTGCTGCANGGAGATGTCGGTAGTGGGAAGACGGTTGTTGCCGTTCGCGCGATGCTGGACGTNGTGGCTGCGGGCGGCCAGGCGGTTTTGCTGGCACCNACGGAGGTTCTCGCGTCCCAGCACGCCTCAGGGATCCGCCGGCTCCTCGGCNCGCTTGCGGAAGCGGATTCGCTCCTGGGATCCGGGGTGACGGTCGACGGAACGACGGTTGTGCTGTTGACCGGCTCGGCGCGTTCGGCCCAGCGACGNNAGGCCCTGGANGCGATCGAGTNGGGNGCNGCCGGTGTGATCGTGGGNACGCATGCCCTANTNGAGGAATCCGTGCANTTTGCGCGCTTGGGGTTGGTGGTNATCGACGAACAGCATCGCTTCGGCGTCGAGCAGCGTGCNGCCCTGGCCCGCCGAGCCCCNGATGGCACGCATCCGCATGTGTTGGTGATGACGGCGACGCCGATCCCACGCACTGTTGCGATGACCGTGTTCGGGGACCTCGACGTGTCGACCTTGGACGAAGTTCCNGCGGGNCGGGCAGAAGTGNCCACCCACGTCATCAANCCGCGGACGCAGCCGCGCCACGTGGACCGGTTGTGGGAGCGGGCNGCGGAGGAGGCCGCGGCGGGACACCGAGTGTTCATCGTCTGCCCTCGGATCGATGCCGCGAATGTCGAAGAGGGCTCCACNACGGACATGGCCGGGGAGGCCGACGTCAGCNTCGCGACCGTCGAAGANACNTTCCANGAGGCGGTGNCTCGACTCCCGAATGCCCGGGTGGCTGCCCTGCACGGGCGCATGTCCGCAGAAGACAAGGAGTCCGTGATGGCGGGTTTGGCGTCCGGCGGAGTCGACGTCGTGGTGTCCACCACCGTCATCGAGGTCGGCGTCGATGTTCCCGACGCCNCCNTGATGATCGTGTTCGATGCCGACCGATTCGGTATNTCGCAGTTGCACCAACTTCGCGGGCGCATCGGTCGAGGAAGTCTGCCGGGCGTGTGTCTGCTCGTGAGCGCCGCCGAGGACGGCACCNCCACNCGCGAACGGCTCGACGCGGTGGCCTCGACACGCAACGGATTCGATCTGGCCCAACGCGATCTGGAGATTCGTCGAGAAGGCGATGTGTTGGGCGGTTCCCAGTCGGGTGTTCGATCGTCGCTGCGTCTGTTGCGCGTGGTCGAGGACGCNGACGTCATTGCCCGGGCGCGCGCGGCCGCCGAGGAATTGCTCGAGACGGACCCCGATCTGGAGTCCTATCCGGCGTTGCGCGAAGCGATGACCCGATGGGANGCCGAGCAGGCCGAATTTCTGGANAAGTCGTGACGCGGATCATCGCTGGGCGGGCCCGCGGTCGTCGTGTNANGATCCCCTCGGCTGGAACCCGACCAACCTCGGACCGANTGCGCGAAGCGTTGTTCGCCAGCGTGGAATCTCGACTGCGCGCCGCCGGACGCGGGTGGCACGNCGTCGCCGTTGCCGACCTGTGGGCGGGATCGGGAGCGGTCGGNCTGGAGGCGTGGAGTCGAGGTGCCCCGCGCGTNCTNCTGGTGGANAAGAACGCNNCGGCNGNNTCGGTNATGATGGGCAATGTCTCNNGCCTGGACGCCGANGGNGAAGTCGAGTGCCGCCGNGNNGATGTCGGCCTTGTGGTGACGTCCGAACCGCCCGGGGGGCCCTTNGACGTGATCTTCGCCGACCCTCCCTACGCCTACGACGACGCCTCGCTGTCGGACGACCTCGCCAGCGCAGTGCGATCGGGATGGTGCGCCCCGGATGCACTCGTCATCGTCGAGCGAGCGAAGGCGCGGGGGAGNGCACCGGGGGGACGTTCTGGCCGGGACGGTNCAGCGCCNNAGGACCACGANGCGCCNGCGCTTCCGCCCGAGATTGAGNTCATCGATCATCGGGTCTACGGAGACAGCGCGCTTTGGTACGGTCNCGTGNGCGGTGCGTGANGGNGGCGCCTGGAGGCGNCGCNGGCAANCAATGCNGATGGTGGAGGTGTGATGANGGCGATCTGCCCCGGGTCCTTCGATCCGGTCACCAACGGTCATCTCGACGTCTTCACNCGTGCAGCCAAGATCGCTGACGANGTCGTCGTCGCGGTTCTCGTCAACCGATCCAAGGCCGGCATGTTCANTGTCGAGGAGCGCATNGAGATCCTCACCGACGTNACCGCGGATCTGCCCAANGTNCGGATCGACTCTTTTCACGGCCTCNTGGTGGACTACTGCCGNGACAACGGCATCGAGGCNATCGTGAAAGGNCTCCGGGCGATCAGCGATTTNGATTACGAGCTGCAGATGGCCCAGATGAACCACCGGCTGGGGGAGGTCGAAACCCTGTTTGTTTCGACCAATCCGCAGTACAGCTANCTGTCCTCCAGNCTGATCAANGAGGTGGCCCGGCACGGCGGNGATGTGTCCGGTTTGGTGCCACAGGCCGTGTTGGACCGCTTCCCGGAGAAGTTCTGAGCCACAATGTGCNTAGCNCGGCGGNCGATGGCCAGCCGGAGCCAGCNGCGCTGGAAGAANCCGCGCTACGACCGAAGGAGCAGCGAGTGGACGTCCAGGAACGACTCGATGAGTTGAACGTTCTCGTTGAGGATGCCAAGTCCATGCCCCTGTCGGCATCGTGTGTGGTGAATCGATCTCAGGTNCTGGACCTGATNGAGGAGATTCGGCAGATGCTCCCGGAGTCGGTGCATCGAGCGGACGAGNTGCTTGCCGATCGCGAGGCNGTGGTGCANGACGGGCGACGCGAGGCCGACCGCATTTTGGAAAGAGCGCGAACGGAAGCGGACAAGATGGTGTCCGAGCACGAGGTGTACCTCGCTGCCGTCGCAGAAGCCGAAGCGCTACGCANGGAGACNNTGTCGGACACCGCCCGTATGCGGCAGGAGACAGACGACTTNATCGATGCCAAATTGGCGAGCTTCGAAATCACTTTGCAGAAAACATTGCAGACGGTCGACCGAGGTCGCGAGCGTATTCGCAGTCAGATGTACGAAGACCTCGCTCCGGTGGGCGGCGATGANTTCTTCGACGGGGCAGCGGAACCGGAACACGAGGATTACTATCGGTGAGNGGNTCCNGGTCGTCCCGTCCAGGAATCACCCGGTGACAGCCCCACAACNATCGACGTCTCTCGNCTACNCCGGCAACCTGGTTCGCTTCTTGAGTTGAGTTTCNAGCTTCCCGCTCCGGGCGATCTGCACGTCGCGATGGCTCGCGTGCCCGAAGGATCGCCCATCGAGATNGATGTTTNCGTGGAATCCGTCGTCGAAGGGATCTGGGTGAGCGGCACCGCGGACGTCGACGTCGTGGCGGAGTGCTCACGGTGCTTGGACTCGGTGGAGTGGTCGCAGATGGTGCCAATAGAGCAGATGTTCCGATATCCCGCCGCGGATGCCCGCGGTGTCCTCATTGAGGATCCGCAGGACGACGACGAAGAAACACCCGAGGTTGTCGCCGACACCATCGACATGCATGGGCCGCTGCGCGACGACGTCGTACTCTCCCTTCCCCTTGCCCCCTTATGTTCTCCGGACTGTCAGGGCATCTGCCCCACCTGCGGGGAACGGGTCGAACTCGATGGAGCGCCTCACGACCATCCCGTCGCTGACCCTCGGTGGTCCGCGCTGGAACAGTTGCTGACCGAAAGCCCGCCGCCGATGCCCGAGGAGCGATAGGGCACAATCAGCGCCGTCATATCGGTGCAGACGGCATTGAGTTACGCTCTGCGCACCCAAGTTAAGGAAGAACAGTGGCTGTCCCCAAGCGCAAGATGTCCCGGTCCAACACGCGGAGCCGTCGCTCGCAGTGGAAAGCGAGCGCACCGACCCTCGTCACCTGCGCGCGCTGCAAGGAAAAGCGTCCCTCGCACACCGCCTGTCCCACGTGCGGGACGTACGCGAAGCGTCGCGTTCTGGACGTCTAACTCGGATCGGGCTTCCGATGGCGCGGGTTGCCGTCGACCTCCTCGGCGGTGACGAAGGTGCTCCCGTCGTAGCCGACGCCATTACGGCTGTCCTGGTCGGCGACACCGATGGGCGTGCCGCAGACAGCACCCCACCATCGATTCAGATATGCGTGGTAGGACCACACGACCTCGCCCGGGAACTTCTCGCCGAGCGAGGCATCGATGTGGATGCGCACGGCGACATCACCATTGCCCACGCGCAAGAGTCGGTTCCGATGTCCTCATCGAGTCACGACACGCTGGACATGCTCCGCGAACGCCAGGACCTGTCGAGTCTGGTCGGCGTGGAGGAGGTCCGATCCGGACGCGCGGATGCCTTTGTGTCGATCGGGCATACCGGTGCGACGGTTGGAGCCAGCGCCTTCGGTCTTGGTCGCGTCCGAGGTATGGGTCGTCCGGGTCTGGCCGTCGAGTTACCCGCGGCCCATGGGCCGGTGATCCTGCTCGATTGTGGCGCCGCGCCGCACGCAACTGCGGAAGATCTCGTCCGCTTCGCAGCCGTGGGCGCGTCCTACGCACGAATCGTCGGCATCGAATCGCCGCGTATCGGTTTGTTGAGCATCGGCGGCGAAAGAGGCAAGGGTGATCACCTGCGCAAGCAGACCGACATTCGTCTCGCCGAGGAGTTTGCGGCCGAGTACGTGGGCGCGGTCGAGGGTCACGATCTGATGGCGCAAGCGCGAGCCGATGTCATCGTCGTCGACGGCTTCACCGGCAATGTCGCACTCAAGTCGATGGAAGGAGCCCTGCGGTGGTCCGTGGGTGCGATGGGAACCGCCTACGGGTCGATCGACCCAGCCCGTGAGGTGCTGCGGTCGACCCATCTGCTGTCTGGCGCATCGCTCCTCGGGGTAGACGGCAACATCGTGGTCGGACACGGTGCATCGCGCGCGGATGAGATCCATGGGTGCATTCGTCGAGCCGCGATGCTGCATGAGGGGTCCATCGTCGAGAGTGTTCGCGCGTCTGTTTCCGGTTTCCCGGAACTGAATGCACGTGGAGAACTCGCATGATGGAGCCAGGTGACGGCGAGCCGACCAGCGGCACTGGCGATGTTGTTGCGTTCGCGAGCGCGTTTGACGTCGATCCACGGAGCATTCGGGCCGACACTCCGTTGAGCGTCGTCGACTGGCGCGGATCGGCAACAGATTGGCTGATGGTGGCCGATCACCTGGGCGTGAGTTTTTCGGGAGACGGTCGCGCCTTGGACGATGTCGAGACGGTGGGCGACGTGATCGCTATCGTCAGGGCAGCAAGCAGGCCCCGCTCGGGTGGAATGGCCGACGACGCGACCTGACACACGCGACCTGACACAGAAGGGAAGTGGTGCGGGTGGCCCCCGACGCACAGGGATCAGTGGAGTCGTTGGATTCCCTGATGCGGGCACTGGGCCAGCGCATAGACGCCGACCTTCTCAGGCAAGCCATCACTCATCGATCCTACGCATACGAGCACGGTGGACTACCCACCAACGAGCGCCTGGAATTCCTCGGCGACTCCGTCTTGGGCATTGTCGTCACCGAACGGCTGTTTCGGGACTTTCCCGACGAGCCCGAGGGGCAACTTGCCAAACTGCGAGCAGCCGTCGTCAACGCATCCGCGCTCGCGGAGGTCGCTCGGGAACTCGATTTGGGTTCCTTCCTGCTGTTGGGCAAGGGCGAGGAGAGCACCGGCGGACAGGACAAGTCCTCGATCTTGGCCGACGCGATGGAAGCGGTGATCGGGGCGATGTACATGTCGACCGATCTGGAAACCACCCGCTCCTTCATTGAGCGCATTTTCGGCCCCTTGATCGCCGAGTCATCACAACTCGGCGCTGGACTGGATTGGAAGACGTCCTTGCAGGAACGTTCTGCCGAACTCGAGCGAGGTGTTCCCGAGTACCGGGTCACCGACACCGGGCCCGATCACGCCAAGGAATTCACCGCGCAGGCGGTGATCGGCGGCGACGTTCTGGGAACGGGACACGGTCGCAGCAAGAAGGTCGCTGAGCAAGAGGCGGCCGCGGAGGCCTACGCCGCTCTCGGCGGCACCACCGATGCCTGAACTTCCCGAAGTCGAAGTGGTGCGTCGGGGCATCGACGCGTGGGCGACGAATCGAACGATCAGTCGCGTGGACGTGTTGCACGCTCGATCGATCCGTCGCTGCGAGGGGGGCGCGCCGGAATTGCGCGTCGCGCTCGAAGGAGACTCCTTTCGCTGTGCCAGTCGCCGAGGCAAGTACCTGTGGCTCCCGCTGACACGCACGAAGGATCAGGCGCTCGTCGTGCACCTCGGCATGAGCGGCCAGGTGCTCATGCAGCCGCCGAGCGAGGCCGACGAAACGCACCTGCGCGTGCGCGTCCGCTTCGCCGACGATGATCGCGAGATGCGGTTCGTCGACCAGCGGACGTTCGGCGGGATGCACGTCGACGAGGTGCTCGACGGGGTGCCGTCGAGCATCACCCACATTGCCCGCGATCCGCTCGACCCCGATTTCGACGCAGCCGCGACCGTCCGTGCTATTCGTCACAAGGACTCCGAAGTGAAGCGTGTTCTGCTCGATCAGTCGGTGGTCTCAGGAATCGGAAACATCTATGCCGACGAGGCCCTGTGGAGATCCTCGATCAATGGGCGTCGGCGGGGCTCGGCTCTCACGTCCGCGCAGGTCCGCACCGTCGTGTCGAACGCCCGCGAAGTCATGCTCGAAGCACTCGCCCAGGGCGGCACCAGCTTTGACTCGCTGTATGTCAATGTGAATGGGGAGTCGGGCTACTTCGAGCGTGCCTTGGACGCCTACGGCCGAGAAGGCGAGCCATGCCGACGGTGCGGGGCGGCTATCCGGCGGGAGGCCTTCATGAACCGGTCCAGTTACCGGTGCCCCCGATGCCAGCGCGCCCCCGCCTCCTGAGACGTCCTTTCGTGACCTGTAGCAAGCCGTTCCGCACGGCTCAGCTGATACGGATGTCGTCGCCACGGTCGGCGCGGAAATCCATACCGACCGCTTCTTCGAAAAGTCGGAATGGACTCATTTCCCCGGCGTAATCACCGTGCGCCGAGCGAGATTCCTCGTAGTAGGTATCGATAACCCGACTCAGCGCGGAAGGAACCTTCAGTTCGTCTGCAAGTGCGACGGTAAGGCGCGAGTCCTTACAGGCTAACGCCATTGAGAAGGTGTCGTCGTAGTCGGAATCAAACAGAATGCGGGTGAGCCCTTTTTCGTTGAAGAACGACGTTGCCGGGCTGCCAGCGATCGCAGAGTGGAGTACACCTGGATTGACTCCACTCTTGACGCCGAGTGCCATCATCTCCCCAAGCGCGACAGTGTGCGCGAACCACAATTGGTTGATGATCAGCTTGACTACATACCCGGCACCGCGCGGTCCGACATGGAAGATGCGCTCCGGATTCCCCATGACGCGCAGGAGCGGCAGCATATCCTCGAAATCATCGGTGCTCGCGCCGACAAAGAATTCCAACGTACCGTTGCGCGCACCGTGTGACATCCCCGTCACCGGAGCTTCGGCGTAGCGCACACCCCGATCATCGAGTAACTCTTCGACCGGCAGCAGAGCAGATCGAATTGATGTCGAAGTATCGATCCAGATGGCCCCTGGCTTCATGGAACCAGCCACGTTGCCTTCCAACATCACATCGGCGGTGATCCATGGGGTTGGCAGCATCGTGATGACGTAGTCGGTGTTGGTCGCTGCCTCAGAGGCGGTGGCAGCCGGGTGACCGCCTAACTGGACGAGTTTGTCGACCCGCTCCGAAGCCAGGTCGAACACGATGGTGGTGAAACCGCTATCGATGAGGTGCGCGGCCATGGCCCCGCCCATGTTGCCCAGCCCGATGACTGCGACGGACTTCGCCGTGGCCGGTGCCGCGTCGTGTGAGTGCAGGTCAATGGCGTTGGTTTCGTGAATGTGGGTCATGGTCACTCTGGCGCTGTGAAGAAGGGATTGCTGGGAGGAAGTGCTTGGTTGATCTCGGTGGCAGTGGGTTCTCCGCTGGCACCACGACCGAGGGCGACGTAAGAAGCTTCTGCGTTGTTGCGGTAGATGGCGTCGGGATCGTCCGCGGCGGGATTGACCCATACCGCGCAGATCAGCGTCAGGTCAGATGGGTCTTCGATGATGCTCTCGCGGACTGCGCGCGTGACACCAGTTGCTATTCCGGCTTGAGCCGGCCCCCAGTGCAGAAGGCCGTGGTTGTCGTTGACGAATGTCGCCTTGTTGACGAACAGGGTGGGCGGTTGCACAGGCACTCCGGGGCGCACGATTACCGCGAAGCGCTGGTGACCGGGCGTGGGCGTGGCCAGGGCAGTTGCCCATGCATGGCCTGCGGGACCGCCGCGCTTGCCTAGAACGGTATTGACGTGGGCCGCATTCGGGCCGCTGCTGATGAATGCCTCGCCAATCTGCATGCCTAACTCCTGGGATCCGGATTTGTGCCGATGCGATTTCCTCGCGGCGGAATGGTCATGGCCCGCGAGACTGAAATGCAATGTCTCTTGCGCATATGGCAAATTTCTCGCAATCATTTGGAGCTATGGCTCGAAAAAACACCAGCGGGCTCGCGCGGGACATTGAGATCGTGGAGTTGCTCGCTGACACGGCCGAGGCGCTGGGCGTCTCGACGATTGCTCGCCGCTTGAATCGAGACCTAACGCAGATCTCGCGAGCTTTGGCAACGTTGGCCGAGGCGGGAATTGTTCGCCGGGATCCGGTTTCTCGCGGATACCTCGTGGGTTGGAGGCTGGCTGTTTTGGCGGGTCGCACCCTGGAGGAACGACTTGCGGAGATCGCCCGACCGCATATTCGCTCTCTCGCTTCCACGCTGAACGAGACGGCCATGCTCTCGGTGCTGCGCTCGAGTCAGACCATCGTTATCGCGGCGCAGATCAGTCCGCACGGACTGGGGGCCTATGGCCGGGTGGGCAGCAGTTACCCCGCGGCGAGCTCCTCAACGGCACGCGCAGTCATGGCAGGGGAACCGGAAGATTCCTGGGAGGGCTGGCTGACGGATGAACGGCTGCAGGAGGCAGGCGATCGTTGCTCAGTTCGGACGCAAGAGCAGTTCGAGGCTGCACTGACGCAGGTTCGTGACAGCGGCGCCGCGGTTACCTGGGGGGAGTACGAAGAAGGCATCATCAATATTTCGGTGGCCATCCGGGGGGTGCACGGCCGACCAATCGCCGCGGTGTCGATCAGTGCCCCTGAATTCCGCTTCGCCGACCAGACGGAGACCGGAATCCGCTTGGTGAAGCGCGCCGCAATGCGGATTACAGAGGAGATCACTTGGCGCGGATGACGCCGAGAGATGCCTACGCCCCGCGTGGTGGTGCAGATACCGGATAGTCCGTCGGTAGCATCTACAGGCGCCTTCCCCGCACCGAGTTTCCGCCCTCCGGCGGGAACGCACCCGAATGGAGTTGGCCGGACCGTGCATCTGAAGTCGCTGACGCTCAAGGGCTTCAAATCTTTCGCGTCGTCCACGTCCTTGGAGTTCGAGCCGGGCGTGACATGCGTCGTCGGGCCGAACGGCTCGGGAAAGTCGAACGTCGTCGATGCCCTCGCCTGGGTCATGGGTGAGCAGGGAGCCAAGAGCCTTCGTGGCGGAAAAATGGATGACGTCATCTTCTCCGGAACGTCCGGCCGCGCGCCACTGGGCCGAGCGGAAGTGGCGCTCACCATCGACAACACCGATGGGGCCCTTCCCATCGAGTACACCGAGGTGACGATCTCCCGCACGCTGTTTCGCAACGGAGGATCCGAGTACGCGATCAACGGTGAAACGTGTCGGCTGTTGGATATTCAAGAACTGCTGTCCGATTCCGGTATCGGTCGCGAGATGCACGTCGTTGTCGGGCAGGGACAACTCGACTCCATCCTGCACGCAACACCTGAGGACCGTCGCGGCTTCGTGGAAGAGGCCGCTGGAGTGCTCAAGCATCGCAAGCGCAAAGAGAAGGCCCTACGCAAACTCGATGCGATGGAGGGCAACCTCACGCGGTTGCAGGACCTCACCACCGAACTTCGTCGTCAACTGAAGCCGCTGGGTAAGCAGGCGGAGGTAGCCCGCCGCGCCGTAGTTATCCAAACCGACGTGCGTGATTCTCGACTTCGACTGTTGGCGGACGATCTTCACCAGGTGCGAGAAACTCTCGAGGCCGAGGTGGCCGACGAGACGGCTCTGCGTCAGCGGCAGGCGAGCGTGGAGTCCACTATCGCGGAGTTGCAAACTCGCGAGCAGGCGGCCGACGATGCTGAGCGCACGGAAGGTCCGTTGCTGTCGGGTGCGCAGGAAGTGTGGTTCGCCCTATCTGCGGCCCAAGAGCGGTTCCATGGATTGGATCAACTGGCGCGGGCGACCGTTCGCCACCTCCAGCCAGAAGACGAGGAGCTGGCCGTGTCCGGGCGCGACCCCGAGCAACTTGATGCCGAGGCTCGATCGCTACGGGCCCAGGAATTCGAGCTCGGTCGCGAAGTGCAGGCCTTGCGCGACGCTCTCGCCGTGGCCGAGTCCTCTCGACTGCGCGCCGAGGAAGCTCTGGCAGGTGAGCAGCGGCGAATTCAGGCCGTCGAGGCGTCGAGGGCCGACCGGCGCGAGGGGTTGGCGACGACCGAGGGCAAGGTCAACGCGGCCGTGTCACGACGCGACGCGCGGGCGGCGGAGATCACGCGCTTGTCGAACCAGATCGACGAGGCGCAGCAGCGCGCGGAGACGGCGCAGCGAGAGTTCGCCAGGGTCGAGGTCGACATCGTCGGCCTCGGTGAAGGCGAGGTGGGGCTCGACCAGAAACATGAACGCGCGCAGCAGAGTCTGGAGAACGCCGACGCCGAGGTGGAGAGGCTGCGACAGGAGGAGGCTCGCGTGGAGCGCGAGCGAGCCGCCGCCGAAGCCACCTGCCAGGCACTTGAACTTAGCTTGAAGCGGTCGGACGCCGGATCCGTTGTGATGGACGCGGCTGTGCCGGGGGTGGTGGGCGCCCTCGCTGAGCAGATCCATATCGACAACGGCGCCGAGCGAGCAGTGGCAGCCATGCTCGGCGATCTCGCCGACGCGATCGTTGTGCGAGGACGGTCGGCTGCGATGAACGCTTTGGCCGTGGTGAAGGAGTCTGACTCCGGTCGCGCCGCCCTGGTCATCGTCGACGAGGCGCTTGAGACCGCGACGGACGAAGCGAACACGGCGCCGGCTGGTCGTTGGCTTCGCGAAGTTGTGCGCAGTGACGAAGGCATGCGGCCCGTTGTCGAGACCCTTCTCGCCGGTGCAGTCCTCGTCGATGATGTGGATGCGGCCGTTGCCGGGCACCGACAGGCACCACAGCTGACGTGGGTGACACGCAGTGGGGACGTGGTCTCACGCGGCACGCTGAGGGGCGGATCGGGTGCTCAGGATTCCCTCGTCGAGGTACGCGCGGCCTACGAGAACGCGAGTGCCGAGGTCGAGGGCTTGACCCAGCGCAGCGAACGACTGAGATTCGATCTTGCGGCCGCCCGGGATCGACAGGAGGCCGCCTCCGGAGAGGTCGAAGCAGCCTTGAAGCAGCTTCATGAATCCGACGCCCAACTCGCCGCTGTCGCCGAACAACTCGGGCAGTTGGGGCAGACGGCGCGATCAGCGACCGCCGAGGCCGAGCGCCTCGCGGAGGCGCTGACCGCGGCCACGCAGGCCCTCGAAGCCGATGAGGCCGCCGTTGTCGAGTTGCGCGCGCGACTGGCCAGCATGGAGTCCGCGCCGGAAGAAGACACCGGACCCGATAAGCAAATGGAATTGCAGACCGCAGCCGAGGCCGCCCGTGCTTCGGAGGTGGATGCCCGGTTGGCGATGCGCACGGTGGAGGAGCGGACGGCCGCGGTGAGTGAGCGAGCAGCCGCACTGGAGGCCGATGCCGAATCTGAGCGACAGGGTCGCCGAGCGGCCGTGGAAAGACGCGAGAGGCGAGCCCGCGACCTGCTTGTCGCCGAGGCGGTTGTCCAGGCGATCACCACCGTGCGCGCGCACGTAGGACGATCGGTTGCAGCGGCGCAGCAACGACGCGATGAGTTGCAGAAGGCTGCTCGTGAGCGCAGCGAGGAATTGTCCGGGGTTCGGGAGCAACTGAGGGCGCTTGCGATCGAGGCAGATGGATTGCGCGACAGCGTCCATCGAGACGAACTAGCCCGCGCCGAACAACGCATGCGCATCGAGCAGTTGGAAACCAAGGCTCTCGAAGAGTTCGGGGTGGAGGCCGATGTCCTGATCGACGAGTACGGCCCCGACCAGATGGTTCCCCCGTCCCCGCGGGCGCCGGGCGACGAGATACCCGAGGGCGAGCCCGAGCCTGCGCCCTACCCCTACGTACGAAGCGAGCAGGAGAAACGACTCAAGGAAGCCGAGCGCGGTCTCGCGTTGCTCGGCAGAGTCAACCCGCTCGCCCTGGAAGAGTACGCGGCGTTGGAGGAGCGCCAGCGCTTCCTGACCGAGCAACTCGACGATCTCAAGCGCTCGCGGGACGACCTGCTCGACATCGTCAAAGAAGTGGATGCACGCGTAGAAGAAGTCTTCACGCAGGCCTACCGGGACGTGGAGCGCGAGTTCGAACTGGTCTTCGCGCGGTTGTTCCCCGGAGGTGAAGGTCGGCTCGTCCTCACCGATCCGGCGAACATGCTGACGACGGGAATCGATGTCGAGGCTCGCCCACCCGGTAAGCGCATCGAGCGGTTGTCCCTGCTCTCGGGTGGCGAGCGCAGCCTTACCGCGGTGGCATTTCTTGTGGCGCTGTTCAAGGCGCGACCAAGCCCGTTCTACGTTCTCGACGAGGTCGAGGCCGCCCTCGACGACGTGAATCTCGGCCGACTCATCGACATGATCGATGAGTTGCGCAGCAGTTCTCAACTCATCGTCATCACCCACCAAAAGCGCACCATGGANATCGCNGACGCCCTNTATGGCGTCTCNATGCGCGGGGATGGCGTCACNCAGGTCATCGGGCAGCGNATTCGCGAAGCCGTCAGTGCGTGACGGCCNACCCCTGAGAGACTGATCAACTATGGAGTCGCTGACCTGGTACNTAGTNATCGCCGTCGTGCTTCTTGGTTTCGTNATTGGCGCGGGCATCGCTCTCATGCGNGGGCGGGGNTCGACNACCTCNGCGCCNNNCAAGCCGCGGCCCGGNATNGATTACGCCCCGGGCGTNGGAGACGACGANTCGGTTCCGCGTGACACACCGAGGCGAAGCGTCACCGATGTCGNAACCAGCGTGCTGGACGAGCNAGAANCNGACGCGGATGCTGAAGAGGCGGTTACCACGGAGGCGGTTTCCANGGAGGCGGTCTGGGAGGTCGAGGCNCCNGAGCCGACNAAGGGTCGCCTGCACCGACTTCGCGANCGACTCGCGCGAAGCAANAACGCCCTCGGTAAGGGNCTGCTCTCGCTGCTCGCCAGAGACGATGTCGACGAGGACACCTGGGAGCAGGTCGAAGAGATTTTGCTCACCGCGGACCTCGGTGTCGCGGCGACCACCGANTTGATGGANCGGCTGCGCAGTCGCATCCAGGTNGAGGGTGCNCGNGATGCGGAGTCCGTGCGCTCNTTGCTGCGCGACGAGTTGCTGGCCTTNGTCGATCCGACCATGGATCGCGCTGTGCAGACCAAGGTCAACGGACGACCCGCGGTCATCNTGGTGGTCGGGGTCAATGGCACGGGCAAGACCACGACGAGCGGAAAGTTGGCCCGAGTTCTTGTGGCCGACGGACGCACNGTCCTCCTCGGCGCCGCCGACACCTTCCGCGCGGCTGCCGCGGAGCAACTGCAAACGTGGGGCGANCGNGTGGGAGCCGTCGTGGTTCGAGGCCCGGAAGGAGGAGANCCCGCNTCGGTCGCCTTCGAGGCGGTCGAGGTNGCCGGCAACGCCNGNCTCGACGCNGTGGTNGTNGACACTGCGGGGCGCTTACACACCAAGACGGGCNTGATGGACGANCTNGGCAANGTCAAGCGGGTGGTGGAGAAGAACAGCCAGGTCGACGAGGTNCTCCTNGTGCTCGATGCCACCACCGGCCAAAACGGCCTCGTNCAGGCCCGGGTCTTCGCCGAGGTNGTGGACGTCACCGGCATCGTGTTGACCAAGCTCGATGGNACCGCCAAGGGCGGAATNGTGGTGTCNGTNCAACGCGAGCTCGNGGTGCCGGTCAAGCTCGTTGGCNTGGGGGAGGGCCCCGATGACCTCGCGCCNTTNGAAGCAGAAGAGTTCGTCGACGCACTCCTGGCCTAAACGCCGGATGTAACGCACCCGAAACATGCGGGGCCCTTTCGTCACCCGCGCGAAACCTTTCGCGTTACTTCCTGAAATCCCACACCTGTTGCCTTAGCGCCGCTAGGGNCACACAACAGGAGGTAGGACTTATGGATTCGGGCGTNACCGCGTGGTTGCTGACATCATCCGCGCTGGTGTTCTTGATGATTCCCGGCCTGGCGTTCTTCTACGGAGGAATGAANAGGTCGAAATCAGTTCTCAACATGCTCATGATGGTCGTGGGCGCGTTGTTCATTGTNGGCATTTTGTGGGCGATCTTTGGNTACTCGATGGCCTACGGCTCCACTGCCGGTTACTTCGTCGGTAGCTTCACCGACTACTTCGGACTNGAGGCNGCACTCGCTCCGCCGGGAGAAGGCGACNCCTTCCCCACNATGGTTGACGTGGTGTTCCAGGCGATGTTCGCCTGCCTGACCGTCGNNCTCATCGCCGGNGCCCTCGCCGACCGGATGAAGTTCGGCGCGTGGATCATCTTCGCCGCCNTCTGGGCNTCCCTCGTCTACTTCCCCGTNGCCCACTGGGTGTGGGGCGGAGGCTGGATCGGCGAGTTGAGCATCGGTGATGCNGGNGTTATCGACTTCGCCGGTGGTACCGCCGTTCACATCAATGCTGGTGCGGCAGCCCTTGCGGTGTGCATCATCCTGGGNAAGCGCCGNGGATGGCCGANGACGCCAATGCGCCCNCANAACCTGACNATGGTCATGCTCGGCGCCGGTCTGCTGTGGTTCGGATGGTTCGGCTTCAACGCGGGTTCGGCGTACGCAGCCGACAACACCGCAGCAATCGCAGCGACAAACACTTTGTTGGCGACCTGCGCCGCTGGTCTTGCGTGGCTGATTGTGGAGAAGATCCGCGACAAGAAGGCAACGTCGCTNGGTGCTGCNTCGGGCATCGTCGCGGGCCTGGTGGCGATCACTCCCGCGTGTGCCAACGTCACTCCGATGGGAGCCATCCTTCTGGGTCTGGTTGCCGGCGCGGTCTGTGCGTGGGCGGTAACCTTGAAGTACAAGCTCGGATTCGACGACTCCTTCGACGTTGTCGGGATCCACTTGGTCGGTGGCCTCGTGGGCACCTTGGCCCTCGGGTTCCTCGCCTCCGACCTGGTCGAGGAAGGTGGTCAGAACGGCCTGCTGTACGGCGGCGACCTGAACCTGCTCATCGTCCAGATCATCGCCGCAGCGGGCGTGATGGTTTACTCCCTCATCCTGGCCGGCATCATCGCCCTCGCTCTGAAGGCCACGATTGGTATTCGGTCTGACGAGGAGGACGAAGTCAATGGCATCGACGTCGCGGAGCACGCGGAGACGGCCTACGAGTTGGGCGACTCCGGCGCTGGCGGTGCGTTTGCAGGTGTCGGGCANACNGCCCGCGCCAAGGAGGTGGAGTAGTCATGAAGTTGGTTACCGCAATCATCAAGCCGTTCAAGCTNGACGACGTCAAGAGNGCCGTCGAGGCGCTCGACATCCACGGGATGACGGTGTCGGAAGCGTCNGGCTTCGGCAGGCAGCGCGGNCACACGGAGGTNTACCGTGGCGCCGANTACACCGTCGAGTTGGTACCCAAGGTGCGCATCGAGATCGTGGTCGACGATGACCGCGCTGGCGATGTGATGGACGCCATCGTGGGTGCCGCCCAAACGGGAAAGATCGGCGACGGCAAAGTGTGGTCTGTTCCCGTCGACACGGTCGTTCGTGTCCGGACCGGAGAACGAGGAGCGGAGGCCCTTTAGTTCGATGAGCCAGCTCGTCGAGGAACGGCAAAACATCGCTCGGCGCTCGGATCTGAAAGGGTCCGAGCGCCGAGCGCTGCTGTCGGATGCCACGGATNGTTGGCTCAGGGGTCTGCTGACCGANGCGATCACCCNGCACCGCGCGGATNCCACACAGTTCGCGCTGCTTGCTGTCGGCGGTTACGGCCGACGAGAGATGTCACTCGGAAGCGACATAGACGTCGTCTTGGTTCACGAGCCTTCTGCACTTCGTGTCGAAGATGTCGCATCGTCGTTGTGGTACCCGATATGGGACTCGAGAATCGCGCTCGATCACTCCGTGCGAACGATCGCCCAGGCGCGAACTCTCGCGCAAGGAGACTTCAAGGTGGTGCTCGGGCTTATCGACGCACGGGTTGTGGCAGGAAGCACCGAGCTAGGGGAGTCGCTGCGAACGGGGATCTTGGGTGATTGGCGGGCGAGTGCGGGAGATCGGCTCGTGGAATTGCACGCAACGGCCATGGCACGGCGCTCACGCGTAGGAGATCTCGCTCAACTGTTGGAGCCGGACATCAAGGAGGCCTACGGGGGATTGCGCGATGCGGTGCTGCTGCGGGCTCTCGCAGCGTCGTGGACGGTCGAAGTCCCTCGGACGCAATGGCCGGCTGCTGTCTCGACTCTGCTGGACGTGCGAGACGCCCTGCACGCCAGGGGGCTGCGAGACCGCCTGGCCATGCAGGAACAAGACGACATCGCCGCAGAGATGACCGAACTCTTGGGTGACGAGGCGACGGCGGACGATCTCCTGCGGACCGTGTACTTGGCGGCACGCGACATCGCCTATGCGAGCGATGTCTCGTGGTATCGCGCACTACGGGCAACGCGAAAGCCCGCATCGCTGGCGCCCCGGGTGCTGCGGCGATTAACGCGTCGGTCCGCCTCACCGTCGAAGGGCCCCGAGCGCGTTCCCTTGGCGGAGGGGGTGGTGCTCGTCGAGGGAGAAGTCGCGCTGGCGCGCGGTGCTTCACCGGAGAACGATCGCGGTTTGCTGTTGCGGGCCGCCGCCGCTGCTGCGCAAGCATCCGTCATGCTGGCGCCGTCCACGGTGGAGCGAGTCTCGCAATGCCTTCCGATCCCAGAACCGTGGAACAACGACGTACGCCAATCGTGGGTGTCGCTCCTAGGTGCAGGTCGGGCTGCGGTGCCGGTATTGGAGGCCCTGGATCAAGAGGGAATTGTTTCCGGCCTCATTCCCGAATGGGAGGCGGTCCGATCCCTCCCGCAGCGCAACCCCATCCACGAGTTCACGGTGGACCGTCACTTGGTCGAAACGGCTGTGCATGCCGGACAGCGAGCACGAGATGTCGCCCGACCGGATCTGCTTCTCGTGGGGGCCTTCCTGCATGACATCGGCAAGGGCTACCCGGGTGATCACAGCGTCGTCGGCGCCGACATGACACGTGACATCGCNGAGCGCATGGGCTTTAACCCCGNCGATGTGGCCACCCTCGAGTTGCTGGTNCGCCACCACCTCCTGCTGCCGGANATCGCCACCCGTCGCGACCTCGACGACCCGACCACCGTGGCAACGGTCGTGGACCTCGTGCCCGACGTCGAGAGCCTGGAACTCCTTCACGCGTTGACCTGGGCCGACGCCGAAGCAACCGGACCGTCGGTGCGTAGTTCGTGGCGTCGTCGATTGATCACCGACCTAGTCACCGAATCACGAGCGCAGATGCAAGGGCACGCGCGATCGACCGTGCAGGAGTCCTCCGCCGTGGTGAACGCGCTGGCCGAACGGGGTGAACCGTCGCTTCGTCTGGAGCCGGTCGAGGACGGCTTCTCCATCGTGGTGTCCGCTCCGGATCGTTTCGGTCTCCTCGCTCTCGTCGCGGGAGTTCTCTCCCTGCACCGGTTGCAAGTGCGAGGGGCGCGCATCCGAACCGAATCGGACAGGGCCGCGCAAGAATGGCTCGTCAAGCCGCTGTTCGGCGATCCTCCGGACGTCCGGGCGATGGCTTCGGATTTTCGAGCAGCCCTCGCCGGCGATCTCGATGTCGAGGATCGACTGCGTCGACGCAGCGANTCGCCGGCATCGGNTNCNACCGGTGCCGCGCCGAAGGTCATCGTCGAGGACTCGGCGGCNACTCACACGGTNATCGAGGTGCGCGCCCACGATGAGACGGCCCTGCTGCACCGCATCACGTCCGCNCTCGTTGCCGCCGACTGCCGGGTAACGGGTGCGAAGATCGACACGCTCGGGTCGGAGGTCGTGGACGCCTTCTTCGTGACCGATCGCCTCGGCGCACCGCTGAGTGACGATCACGCGCACGCTGTGCGAACCACGGTTCAAGCGGCCGTGGAGGCGCGTTAGTCTGACNGGGCGCTTTCGGCGCGTTGTGAGTGTCGTCGTCGTTCGAGGAGCAGGTGTGTTCGGGTCGCTGTCGGACCGGTTGTCCGAGACCTTCAAGGGTCTGCGGGGCAAAGGTCGCCTGTCCGAGGCGGATATCGATGCCACCGTCAAGGAGATNCGCACGGCGCTGCTCGAAGCCGACGTGGCCCTACCNGTGGTCCGCGCGTTCGCGGCGCGAGTCAAAGAACGAGCACTGTCATCGGAAGTGTCCGGTGCGCTCAATCCGGGGCAGCAGGTCGTCAAGATCGTTCATGAAGAACTCATCGACATTCTCGGNGGTCAGACCAGGCCGCTGCAGTTCGCCAAGACGGGGCCGACCTTCATTCTGCTNACCGGCCTGNAGGGTGCGGGCAAGACGACGCTTGCGGGCAAACTCGCCGCTCACTTGAAGGCCGACGGTCACACGCCGTTGTTGGTGGCCGCGGACCTGCAGCGTCCCAACGCNGTNGATCAGTTGCGCGTGATGGGGGAGCGGGCGGNCGTTCCCGTCTTCGCCCCTGAGNCNGGGAANGGGGTNGGNGATCCGGTGCAGGTGGCCCGCGANTCGCGTCNACATGCCGAGGGCGCCCTGCACGACATCGTCATNGTCGACACNGCCGGCCGCTTGGCCATCGANGCGGAGTTGATGGATGAACTGCGTCGNGTTCGCGATGCCGTGCAGCCGGAGAATGTNNTGCTCGTCGTCGACGCGATGATCGGTCAAGACGCTGTCACGACGGCGGAGCAATTCGGTGAGCAGGTCGGTTTCGACGGCGCCGTCCTGACCAAACTCGACGGTGACGCCCGCGGTGGTGCGGCGTTGTCGATCGTCACCGTCACCGGCAAACCGATCATGTTCGCGTCGGTCGGCGAGCAGTTGTCCGACTTCGAGGCGTTCCACCCTGACCGGATGGCCAATCGCATCNTGGATATGGGCGATGTCCTGACGTTGATCGAGCAAGCCGAGAAGGCGTTCGACGCCGANCAAGCCGANAAGATGGCCCGCAANGTCACCTCGGGCGAAGATTTCACCCTCGAGGATTTCCTCGANCAAATGCAATCCATNAAGAANATGGGATCCCTGGGCAAGATCTTGGGGATGCTGCCCGGCATGGGGGACATGAAGGCCCAGTTGGACCAGGTNGACGATCGCGAATTGGATCGGGTGTCGGCGATCATNCAGTCGATGACCCCCGCGGAGCGNCAGGACCCNAANATCCTCAATGGCTCGCGCCGGACNCGCATCGCGAACGGTTCGGGCACTCANGTCAGCGACGTCAACTCACTCATCGATCGTTTCGGTGAGGCNCAGAAGATGATGAAGCAGATGGGCAAAGGCGGCGGCATGCCGGGNATGCCNGGCATGCCGGGTGCCCCGGGGGCAGGNGGCGGNAAGAANTCCAAGGGNAAGATGCCCAAGCAGGCNGGACGCAAAGCCAAGAAGGGCCGGAGCGGAAACCCGGCGAAGAGGGCGGCCCAGGAGGCGGGACAGTCCGCNACTACNGGGGCGGACGCAGCACCGATGACGCCGCCGGACCTATCCGATCTCCCNGACGATCTCAAGAAGCTNCTCTCCTAGCCCCGGGCGGCCTNCACGCCGCCACTTCTGGCAGACTCAGNACGTTCTCGACGAAGGCNAGGCCCTCTCACCTCGCCCGCGTCGGTCCGAGAGTCGGCCCAGCACGGCACCCCACGCCGGTGCGAAGCCGTCCACCACACGTCAGGAGAGCAGCCACCCGTGGCAGTCAAGATCAANTTGAAGCGCGTGGGCAAGGTCCACGCACCCCAGTACCGCGTCGTCGTCGCGGATTCGCGAACGGCTCGTAACGGCCGCGCGATTGAAGAAATCGGTATTTACCAGCCGCTCGAGGACCCCAGCATTATTCGCGTGGACTCNGAGCGGGTTCAGTACTGGCTCGGGGTAGGCGCGCAGCCGACCGAGGCCGTCGCCGCCATTTTGAAAGTCACCGGCGACTGGCAGAAGTTCAAGGGTGAGCCCGGTGCCGAAGGCACGCTGCAAGTAGCCGAGCCCAAGGCAGATAAGAAGGTCGCCTACGAGGCAGCGGTGAAGGAAGCGGCTTCCGAGCCCAAGACACCTGCACCGGCCAAAGCCAAGCCCAAGGAAGACGCNGCAAGCGAAGAAGCTGCCGAAGAGCCCGCTGCAGAAGCTGCAGAGNAAGCGGCNGANGCACCTGCGGATCCGCCGNCNGACGCNCCNGCCGNAGAGCCNGCTGCNGAAGCTGCGGAGGNAGCGNCCGAGGNAGCGGCCGAGGAAGCGNCCGAGTAATGCTCGACGAGGCGCTCGGCCATCTNGTCCGCGGCATCGTGGACAACCCCGACGACGTCTCAGTGTCCGNNCGTTCGGGCCGCCGCGGAACCACGCTGGAAGTGAGCGTGAACCCTGCGGATATGGGTCGCGTCATCGGCAGAAGTGGTCGCACAGCCACAGCGCTACGAACCGTGATCACGTCGATCAACGGTGGCCGTGGCGTACGCGTCGACTTCCTCGACGTGGCAGAACGCTAAGTCCCACCGTGCTCGTCGTTGTCGGGCGCATCGGTCGACCGCACGGGGTGAAAGGCGCGGCGACCATCGAGGTTCGGACCGACGAGCCAGATAAGCGCTTCGCGGTGGGCGCGCGACTGCTCACCGACTCCGGACTCGATCTGACGGTCGCTTCTGCTACCTGGCACAGCGGCCGTCTCCTGGTGACCTTCGAGGGGTATGAGGATCGCACCGCTGTGGAGCAATTGCGCAATGCGCTCGTGAGCGTCGATCGTCCGGCCGACGAGCGCCCGGAGGACCCGGAAGAGTTCTACGACTCCGACCTCGAGGGGTGCGAGGTCGTTCTTGACGGCAGCACTGCCGGCGGCGCTGCCGACGCCGGCGTGATCGGCGTCGTGCGTGAGGTTTCGCACCTTCCGGGGCAAGACCTCCTGGTTGTCGCAACTCCGGATGAGCGAGAAGTGCTCATCCCGTTCGTGTCCGCTTTCGTTCCCCAGATCGATGTGAGCGCCAAGCGCATAGTTATCACCCCGCCGGAGGGTCTCCTGGAGTCCGGAGACGATGACTGATGCGTATCGACATCGTTTCGATCTTCCCCGAGTACTTGGCACCGCTGGAGCTGTCCCTCGTGGGGAAAGCTCGAGAAGCCGGCATCGTTGACATTCGGGTGCACGACCTTCGCGTATTCGCGACCGACAAGCACCGAAGCGTGGATGACACCCCGTATGGCGGTGGCCCCGGAATGGTGATGCTTGCTGAACCGTGGGGTGTGGCCTTGGATGCCATCCGAACATCTGTGGAGCAAGCTCCCGTTCTCGTAATCCCGAGCCCCTCGGGCTTTCGATTCGATCAAGAAGCGGCCGCGGAGGTATCCGACATCGAGCACATCGTGATCGCGTGCGGGCGATACGAAGGAATCGACTCGCGGGTGGCCGAGCACTACGCCGGTCGTGACGATTGGGCGGGTGTGAGGGAGTACTCGATTGGCGATTACGTTCTCGCCGGCGGTGAGGCCGCTGCGCTCGCCATGGTGGAAGCGGCGGTTCGCCTCAAGCCGGGTGTGTTGGGAAATGCGGACAGCGCGGTGGACGACTCCTTTAGCAAGGTCGACGGCGCTGCCCTCGAAGGCCCGGTTTTCACGAGGCCACCCTCCTGGCGGAACCTCGAGGTCCCGGATGTGCTGCTGTCTGGTGATCATGCGCGGATTGACGCATGGCGCAGGCAGCAGGCCGAGGAACGAACGCGTGCCCGGCGCCCCGACCTCCCCAACCCCTGACGCCGATCGAGTCGTCTCACCTTGTCTCAGCCGCCCGTTCACGGGGGTACGGGGAGGATGTGGCACACTTGGCCGGCCGGTTCGACGTCTGCCACAAGGGACGCATGAGGACGGCTCCATTCCACACAACCGTGGGCGACTTGTGGCGCTTGCAGGAAGAGAAGCAACGATGAAGACCCTCGATCCCGTCGACGCCGCCTCTTTGCGCGACGACATTCCCGACTTCCGCGCTGGCGACACTGTGAAGGTTCACGTGAAGGTCGTCGAAGGCAACAAAACCCGTGTGCAGGTGTTCCAGGGCGTCGTAATCGCCCGCTCCGGTTCCGGAGCCAGTGAGACCTACACCGTTCGCAAGGTTTCCTACGGCGTGGGCGTCGAGCGCACCTTCCCGTTGCACTCGCCCATTGTGGAGAAGATCGAGGTCGTCACCCGCGGTGACGTTCGTCGCGCCAAGCTCTACTACCTGCGTGGTTTGCGCGGTAAAGCCGCGAAGATCCGTGAGCGTCGAGACAACTCACCGGCACCGACCGCCGCTGCGGCACCGACAACCGATGCGGCGCCACTAGGCGACCCCACGCCAATGGACGACGCCGTGTCGACCGACGACGCCGCACCAGCGGAAGACAACGTGTCGACGGACGAATCTGTGTCGATGGAGGAATCTGTGTCGACGGATGACGCCGCGCCGTCGGATGACGTCGCACCCACGACCTCGGAGAACTGACATTGGCCGATCGCGGTCGGCAACCTTGGTGGGACATCCCGGTAACGATTGCCGTTGCCTTGGGAGTGGTCCTTCTCATCACCACGTTCTTGGTCAAGCCCTTCTCCATCCCGTCCGGCTCCATGGAGAACACGCTCCAGGTTGGTGATCGGGTTCTGGTCAACAGGGCCGTGTTCAAAGTTCGTGATATCCAACGCGGGGACGTCGTCGTCTTCGATGGGTCCGGGTCGTTCGTTCCGCCTCAGGTAGCGCCAGACCGAGACCCGATCACCGGCGCGCTGGTCTGGGTCGGCCAGTCCTTCGGTCTTGTCGCCCCCGACTCGACCGACTTCATTAAACGGGTGATCGGAACCGGTGGAGACCGGGTCACATGTTGCGATGAACAGGGGCAACTCACGGTCAATGGCACTCCGCTTGTTGAGGATTACCTGTTTCCGGGAGACGCGCCGAGCCTGCAACCCTTCGATGTCGAAGTCCCAGACGGCATGCTGTGGGTTATGGGTGACCACCGCTCCGCGTCGGCCGACTCTCGCTCGCACATGGGTGACCCGGGAGGCGGCTTCGTGCCGGAGTCCTCGGTGGTTGGCCGAGCCATGACGGTGGTGTGGCCGATTTCGCGGATCCAGAACATCCCCCTGCCCGACTACGCGACGACCGAGTGACGTCGGCGTTGTTGAGTGATGGATCTGCGCCGAGGATGACGTGATCACCTGATGGGGAAGAAGCCACGCGGCAAGCATGCCCGGAAGAAGGAAGTCGCCCACCCGTTCTGGCGAGGGTTCCGCGAGATCGTCATCATCGTTGTGGTCGCCCTTGCCCTGTCGGCGCTGCTACGAGCTTTCCTCATCCAGGCCTTCTACGTTCCCAGCGCCTCCATGGAGGACACGCTGCGACCGGGGGACCGGATCATCGCGTCCAAGATCACAAGGGAAATCTCCGGAGTCAGCCGGGGAGAGATAGTTGTCTTCAAAGATCCCGGCGATTGGCTACCGGATCCGGTGCCCGGGGGAGACAGTTGGCGCGCGCGTGTTCGGGATGGATTGACCTTCATCGGTGTTCTCCCCAGTGATTCCGGTGACGATTTGGTTAAGAGGGTGATCGGTGTCGCGGGTGACCGGGTGGCGTGCTGCGACGCGGAGGGTCGAATCGTCGTCAATGGAGTACCGCTGGATGAGGACTACATCGTCGGCCGCACGGACCAGGTCCGCTTCGACGTGACTGTTCCACCCGCGTCGATGTTCGTGATGGGCGACAACCGAGCCAACTCGCGGGACTCGCGCTACCACCTCGACTTGTCCGAAGGTGCCGTGCCGGAGTCCAATGCTGTGGGTCGGGTCGTTTTGGTGGTGTGGCCGTTCTCCCGCCTAGCCCTGGAGTCGATTCCCTCCATCTTCAATAACCCTGCACTCGGATAGTGGCAACATCCCAAGCCCCGACGCTCGACCTCGAATGGTCACTGCTGGCGCCGCCGGGGGCAGGTGTGGTGATCGGCGTCGACGAGGTCGGCCGGGGAGCGCTCGCCGGTCCGGTGACCATCGGTGCGGTGGCTGTGGATCGAACCTGCGGAACGCCACCGACGGACATCCGAGACTCGAAGGCCCTGAGCCAGAAGCGACGTCAGGACGCGTGCCCGGCCATCCGTGCGTGGGCGATCGACGCTGCCGTGGTGCACATACCAGCCGAGCGAATAGACAAAGTCGGCATCACGCAGGCGCTCGGTGAGGGTGCCGCGCAGGCGGTGGCGTCGATCAGTGATCGAAGGGCCCTGGGCTGCGTCCTCCTCGACGGACGGCACGACTTCATCACGCCCGTGGATCCCCGGTGGTCGGTGCGTACGGTCATTAAGGGCGATGCAACCTGCATCAGCATCGCAGCGGCGTCGATCCTGGCTAAGGAGGAACGTGACGGCCTGATGCGCGACCTTCATGTGTCCTATCCGGTCTATGGATGGGATCGAAACGTTGGATACGGAACCGCCGGTCATCGATCTGCCATCGCCACCCACGGGGTAACGACGTTCCACCGTCGTAGTTGGAATCTGCTCCCCACGTAGCACCGTCCACACACCCCAGGCGGATCCATCCACAGAAGTCTCCTGCCTTCTGGCGTGCCCGCTGATGGGTGACGAATGCTGTCGGCATGCCCGCTGCGGACCATGTCGATCACCGACCAGCGCTGGGCATACGCGGAAAGGAGATCGCAGCCACCCATCTGCGCACTGCGGGGATGCTCATTTTGGATCGCAACTGGCGGCCCCACAGCTCCGAGGTGGTCGGAGAAGTCGATCTCATCGCACGCGATGGCGACGCTCTGGTCATCGTCGAAGTGAAGACGCGCCGGGCCTTGGCCTTCGGAGCTCCCGTCGAGGCAGTGACCCGACGGAAGATCCGACAGTTGCGCTCCCTGGCGCTGGCGTGGCTCGACGAACGATCGATCCACGCGCCGGCCTTGCGGTTCGATGTCGTCGCGGTGACCATCCCACCGGCAGGTCAGCCAGTCGTCGAACACCTACGGGTCGTGTGAGATGGCGCTCGCCCCTGCGCACGGAGCGGTGACCGCGGCAATGACCGGCACCGTCATCACCGTTGAGGTGACTATCCAACCTCGCTGTGGGCACGTGCGTGCACTGATCGACGTGCACCGGCCCCGACGAGATGAAGTGCCGTGAAATCGACCAGCCCCGAAGCCGATCCCGCGTGCACGGACCCGAACGTTCTTCGCCGTGCCCGCATTGCCTTGGCGGCCGTCTGCGAACCAGGGGAGGCCGGCTTGGCCGACGCCATCGATTCAACCGGACCGACAGCGACGGTGGCGGCGCTCCTTGATGCTGGTCGTCAACGCCCGAAGATCCCGCGAGCCGACGCCTTGCGGCGTCGCCTGGAGGAATTGGACCTGGACGCGCTCATCGATCGAGGTCGAGATATCGGAGCGCGTGTTGTTGTCCCGGGTGATGGCCAATGGCCGGGACGGATGAATGAACTCCGAGCCCATCGACCACTGGCTTTGTGGTGCTGGGGTGAGGCGGATCCGCGACTGATGGCGCTGCGTTCGGTTGCCATCGTGGGGGCGCGCGCATGCACGCGTTACGGAGAGTGGATTGCGCGGGAATGGTCTGCTCAACTGGCGCAGGACGATGTCACGGTGATCTCCGGTGGGGCCTACGGGATTGATGCAGCAGCGCATCGGGGTGCTCTCGCCGTTGATGGGGTGACGATCTGCGTGCTGGCCGGTGGAGTGGATACGCCCTACCCGCGGGGTAACGAAGGCCTGTTTGCCGAGATCGTTGATCGTGGCCTGCTCGTGAGCGAGGCGCCACCCGGAGAAACGGTGCGACGACGACGCTTCCTCACGCGCAATCGCCTGATTGCCGCCCTGGCGAGCGCGACCTGCGTGGTCGAGGCAGCACACCGGTCGGGCTCGGTGACGACAGCGTCGAACGCCGCCGAGCTGAATCGCCCTGTGCTCGCGGTCCCCGGACCGGTGACGTCCGAGATGTCCCGGGGCACCCATCGGCTGGTGCACGAGGGCGTAGCGATGCTCGCCGCGGATGTGACCGATGTTCGCGCAGTGCTCCCGGACTTCGAGCGAGCGCACGGCGCTGTGCCGCACGATTCGCGCAGCCGTTCCCGCGGGCACGCGACCCACGACGAATCGGCGGTGCACTCTGATGAGCGACCGATCAGTCGGGTTCTGCAGGAAGTGCTTGATGCCGTGCCGACGCTGCGCTGGTCCGCCGAGGGGATGAGCCTGGACGACATCGCGGTGCGCAGCGGTGTTTCCGCTTCTCAGGCGCGAACGTGCCTGGCGCAGGCCGAAGAGATGGGCTTGGTGCAGCAACGAGGACGGGAT
>NZLD01000057.1 GCA_002694095.1 Micrococcales bacterium
CACCACTGCAAGACGTCGCAGCGTATTCCGCAATTCGCGCCCTCAACAAGAAGGGTGTCGCAGACGCTCAGGCCTATAACGAGCTATGCCTCCAGATGATCCTGACCTCTCAGACGGTCACGTTGTGCAAAGCTTTTCCAACGTCGGGCCCGATCGACGAGTAGGTGGCCGATAGTCAAGTTCTGCAGATTCACCTGCGCCTTGCGCCCCAGCTGAACAAACGACCCGGGGGCGCGACGTCGTACCTGTGGCATGACCCACTGGTTGGTTTCATCTCGAGTGATGCCTCACACCTGTCCTACCTAAGTGCAAACAGGATGCTTTTGGATCTGCCTTCGCCAGCCAGAAGATCTGGCCAGATTTGCCATTGACGAGTCTTGATGGGAACCACGACCACTTGTTTGGCATAGTCAGAACATGTCGCTTTCGCCACACTTGGCGGGCTCATTAAGTCTGTCAGGGCACGCGCATACCGGTCGCCATGGCCATCGCATCGTCCGCGGTTGCTAGGGAGACAGAAGAACACACTGGAAGGCGCGAGAGGATTTCACCGGTGGACTTTGCGAGCGTGACCCTTGTTTGACGATTTTGATCCAGATTCCACGTGGCTTCAGCCCGAGGGCAAGACTTTTCGAGACATACCTCACCAGTTGCCAGACCGCCTAAATTTTCAACTTCTAATGCCGACAGTCGTGCGCCTCGACGACTATGGGCATCCCTGCGAATGGCTTGATCTCGGCTCCATAAATGCGGACTCCTACAGAGATCTAAAGGGGGAGTACGTCGGTGCATACGTATCCCGATGGTGCGGAAATTCCGCCGGCCACTGGTCACCACAAGGATCTCGTCGAAATCACCAAAGTTGGGGCATCCCGAGAGACAACCCAATAGAGACACGAACTCACGTGCAACGAGTACGAGAACCTGGATATGTGATGGTGCGATTCCAAGTTGCGCGAATCTCTGCAGAAAAGGCCAGGGAGCAAGTCTCGTACATCGTCACTTCGAGACGAGCCGGAGAGTGGCGCTACAGCCAACGAGAACGAATCACGACAAGGTGGTTCGAACTCACGACACCACCGTCACGTGTCTTTGACTTGCAAAAACAAGATGAGAACCCCGACTAGACCGTAGGCTGCGAGTATGTCTATGAATTTNCAAGGAATCAAAGATTCGCTNNCGTCNATGGTACCAATGGTGGGGACTCTCGGTTTGGAGTTCGTTGATCTCACGGCCGACAATGCGACNATGACCCTGCCGGATCAGCCGGCTTTCCGCAATCACCTCGGCGGTCCGCACGCAGGGGCGATGTTCACTCTCGGAGAGTCCGCTTCCGGGGCACTGGTGCTAGCAAACTTCGCTGATCAACTNGAGTCAGTNACTCCTCTCGCAGTATCCGCTGAGATTCAATACCGNGCAGTCGCCATGGGGGCGGTGATCGCTGACGCGANNATGTCGGCAACACGAGGAGACATACTCACGCGCCTTGNTGANGGAGAGCGACCGGAATTCGACATTCACATTGAGTTCACCTCTAACGGACGTAACACCGGAAACATGACCGTGANNTGGACATTGAAGCCTNCGACTCCATAGTTTCTTTTCNATCACCAATGTGGTGCCCCANCATGTGCCGTGGAAAAGGAGCNNGCGCGAAANNTNGAAAGAGCCCGTGCNCGTAATCGNCCNTTCGAGTNACCCCCGGNAGATCCACCACGATCGNNTGTGGCAANGTNNGGTTTAACNGNGCNACTGCCGCANGCATCATGGAGTTGACAACANTGAGCANGAGCGGCAACACCANCAGCCCGGCGTACTACTCANTCNNGGATTGCCGCGTGGNGGATTTCGCGNCNNTTGTTGAGCAGCCGGTGGACCTCGGTGACTTCCCGTTGGCCGACAGGATTGATCAGGGAGTCGTNNTTTACGACAGTANGTCTCTGCGNTCTCGCATCAGTGAGGNGCCCGNACGACTGGAAGTCCAAGCGGAATTCGTACGCGTGCTGANTGAGGGTCCTGGAGTGCTAGTGCTTTCTGGAGCTTTCGACCAAGACAGTGTTCTCGATGCGGCAACCGACGTTTTTCGNGGCATCATNGAGGCCGAGAAGGCAGCCGGAACGGCGGCCGGTGACCATTTCGCCACTCCGGGAGCCAATGATCGAGTCTGGAATGCGCTGGAAAAGTTCGCGGTCGCAGATCCGGATGCATTCCTCCGTTACTACGCCAACGACATGCTTGCGTTGATTTGCGAAGCATGGCTAGGGCCGCGCTATCAGGTGACGTCGCAACTCAACCAAGTGAATCCCGGCGGNAAAGCGCAAAGTCCNCACCGTGACTATCACCTNGGTTTCCAGACAATGGAATCTGCNCAGGCATTTCCCCGGCACATTCACCAGATGTCCGCCATGTTGACTTTGCAAGGNGCTGTTGCCCACGTAGACATGCCGATGGAGACCGGACCAACATTTCTGATTCCGAACTCCCAGAAGTACGGCCCGGGTTACATCGCTAGTCACCTGCCCGAGTTCCAGGAATACTCAAACGAAAGGGCAGTCCAGGTGCCGCTTGGTCGAGGGGATGCAATCTTCTTTAATCCTGCGCTGTTTCACGGTGCGGGTGAGAACGTCTCGGACGATGTCCGTCGCCTAGGCAACCTNCTCCAAATTTCCAGTGCGTTCGGTCGGGCGATGGAATCAATTGACAGGGCTCGAATGATCCGAGCGATCTACCCATCGCTGGTGAAGTGGAAGGCTTCCGGTGCCTCCGAGGCCGACCTGCAAAACGNCATCGCAGCAAGCGCGGAGGGTTACGCCTTCCCTNGTGANCTCGACTCACACCCCCCCAGCGGCAGTGAGCCACCCCCTGCACAATCCGACCTAGTGGCTANAGCCCTGTCTGAAGAGTGGCCACCAAGCCGACTCGCTACCGAGTTGGCGTCTCNATGAACGCGGCAGCCTGTCGTCACCGATATTCACTCAAGCTAACAGGGAGCAGACATGACTAACCCTCAATTCTTCAATGATGCGGAAATCGTTAAGCCACCCACAGACCGGCTNAACGATGATCCGCTCNCCAGNGAGGCGGCGTATCAGATCGTGATGGATGAGGCGATGTTGGACGGGAATGCCCGCCTAAATCTTGCGACATTTGTCACGACATGGATGGACGAGAACGCCAACAAAATTATGGCGGCTTCCGCTGACAAGAACATGATCGACAAAGACGAGTATCCAGCAAGCGCCGCGATTGAGGCGCGCTGCGCAACGATGATGGCGACTCTGTGGAACGCGCCCAGTTCAACGACGACGATCGGGGTTTCAACGATCGGATCCAGTGAGGCCTGCATGCTGGGTGGATTGGCGCTCAAGCGGAGGTGGAAGCAGGCCCGCACGGCAGCTGGCAAGGATACGAACACGCCCAACCTGGTGATGAGTTCAGGCGTTCAAGTGGTCTGGGAGAAGTTTTGCAACTACTGGGATGTTGAGCCGCGATACGTCCCGGTTACCGAGGAACATCCAACCCTGGACGGGGCCACAGTCACGGACTACATCGACGAGAACACCATCGGAGTCGTGGCGATTATGGGCGTTACGTACACCGGCTCTTACGAGCCGGTCGCAGAGATTGCCAAAGCTCTCGATGACCATCAGGCGGCCACGGGCTTGGATGTTCCCATTCATGTCGACGCTGCCTCTGGCGGATTTATCGCGCCCTTTCTCCAACCAGATATCGTCTGGGATTTTCGTCTCCCTCGAGTCAAGTCAATCAACACCTCTGGCCACAAGTACGGGCTGGTGTATCCGGGTCTTGGATGGGTCGTCTGGAGAGAAAAAAGTGATCTACCGGAAGACCTCATATTCAATGTCAGTTACTTGGGTGGGAACATGCCTACCCTCGCCATCAACTTTTCTCGACCCGGGTCGCAGGTTCTCCTCCAGTACTACATGTTCCTCAGACTTGGCTTCGAGGGGTACCGCCGAGTCCAGGCAGAAAGTCAGGATGTCGCGCGCTTCCTAGCTGACGAAATCGCAAAAATCCCAGCCTTCACGTTATGGAGCGATGGTTCGGACATCCCCGTCTTCGCCTGGAAACTGACACCGGGCCACACCAAGAATTGGACGCTTTACCACCTGCAAAACCGCCTTAGGATCCACGGATGGCAAGTTCCCGCTTACCCGCTACCTGACAACATGGCAGATCAGACAGTGCAGCGAATTGTCGTGCGCAACGGAATGAACCGTAGCCTTGCGTCTGCTCTGCTTGATGACATCAAGAAAGAGGTCGATTTTCTGGACTCTCTCAANGCGCCTATTCCCCATGCAAAACACATAGGCGCATTTGCACACTGAGTCACGCCCACAACCGGAAAGCGCANGCACACCGGTGNGAACGCCGCGACGAAGTAGAGTGCTGNACCGGAGGTCGCNACTTTGTTGTACCGCAGGAAGNCGTCTAAAGACCTTTGGGTCGTTTTGTGGACGCATTCNCTCGTCGTAAANGGAAGTAAATGTTATGTCTAATGTTGACGGCGTNACAACAAGCCGCTCCCGAGTACCCTCGCAAGGTGCTCTTGCNGTCACGGCAGCNTTCTTACTCGGATTTTCCGCACTCCTCACGGCATGGTCTGCTTATCGAGAAGCAAGCACAAGCGATCAAGTTATTCGCACCTACGCACAAATGCAGGAAACGATCGCACGAGCCAACGACCGGTACAGTCAGGCGGATCAAACCTCGGGATACGAAACGTCACTTTTTTTGCAATTCGCAATTGAAGCAGGCACGGGCAACGAGGACGCAGCCGACTACTTGCTGACGGTCATGGATGACGCCATGTACGAGGCTGTTTTGTGGTGGTCGGACGTCCCAGACGGGGACAGGCCCGCAACTCCCTTTACGGATGACAACCCCTACGTTGCCGACCTATTCAGTGAGGAACTTCTCTCCGAGGGTGACGCTCTCATGGATGAGGCCGACGAGCTCAGACTCACTGCTGAGGAGGCCGAAGCGACTAGTGATCGCTACAACTTGGCGAACGTTTTCTTCGCAGTTGTCTTGTTCATCGCCGGCTTGACCACAATCATTCAACGCCGCTCCATACAGGTTAGTTTCCTCAGCGTCAGCATTCTCGGCCTGACGAGCGGCCTTGTGCTTTTGGCGTTGACACCTGGTTGGTTCTCTCTCGCATAATTGATCAGACCTAATCCACCCGCGTATCAAAGGAACGGGAACGGGTTCGGATCTTCATCCACCCTGCTCAAGATCTGGCCACGTCGTGCGACCAACAACTATTTGTGTGGATCATTCAGTTTTGTGTGACACATTCAGCTTGTGTTTCTATCTCCACACTTGCATGAGACATCGAGTTCTTCAGCGATATTGCGTACTTCGTGCCACAGTCATCACATTGTGGTGACAGACTTCAATCTTTCCGGGAGGGGCTGATCCTTAATTCTGGCCGGGCGGTGTCCAGTGCACTAAATCAAAATGCTCACGTGCTTGATCCATCTCTTCGATCGTCAGCAGTCGAATGACATTCGCGATGACCGTTCCAGCCGCAACAGGTATCAGAGTCAAAGCCAAGGCTTTTGATTCATCTTCATACTCTGCCAACACTGTGAAGTCGTACTCACCCATACAAAAACTGTAATCAATGAGGCGTCCACCCATGGATGTGATCGCGTCGGTCATGACTTCACGTCGGGATTCGAACCCGTCAGCCAGTGCGCCAGCCATACCCGACTGCGTATATTTGCCCAAAATCAAAAATTTTCTAGCCATGTGAACTCCTCAGTTGTGTCGGAACTGCCCAACAGTCTAGGTGGAACGTTGCCCCTTGACATGGGAAAGACAGAAATCTGTTGGACCGCTGCGGCAGGTATACGGGTACGTGAAGCGTCTCATCAAGGATCTGCGAGACACCGGATTGCACTCCTATCTGGGGACATTGGGCAGCGCCACGTCGAACAGTGTTGGACACAGGTGTACGCAAAGCATGGGCACCTGACCCGAGGATTGAAAGACCGCCAACGCCATAGGGAAACGAGGGGTGTCATGGATTTTCTTGGTATTCAAAGACGACAGGCACTGTGTTTGGTACTCCCTCCACACGTATGGATGGGGAGTACTCCGTAGCGGTGAGGACTTCAGGGGAAAACCGCGTCGTTACGTGATTGAGTCCTGCCACGGCATCGTCACAAACCCTGGTGTCGCCTCCTAGGCTGTGGTGGTGTCTAGAGTCCAATATGGCCGGCGCGCTCACGCGGGCCTTGCAATCGTCACCTGGTTCAGCCTCGCCCTAGGTCTGGTACTGACTGTCTTCAACATAAATCCAGTCGGTGCCCTTTACGCNAACTCNTTGGGTGACAATCCGAGTGGGATAGCCGGNTTGCCAGGACGTGTAATNGATTCCTTCAGTTACTTCACAAACCTCAGCCTGATTATCGTCGGAGTCGTCGCAACAATGCTCGCNCGCGATCCACGGAGATCGGGAAGANTGTGGTCAGCCATCCTCATGGATGCGCTCGTCATGATTTCGATCACGGGCTTGATCTACGCAGTAGTGCTCGCTCCAGACGCCCAAGTAGAAGGCGTCGACGTCATCGTGAATGCATTGAAGCACTACATCGTGCCCGCACTGACGGTAATCATCTGGCTCTTCTTCGGCCCTCGCNGGCAAATCACCTTTGCTTCCATCTTTACTGCGCTCGTGGTGCCAATAACTTGGGCGCTNTACACATTGATCAGGGGGGAGTTCATCGCGGCTTACCCTTATCCTTTCTTAAATGTCATTGCNTACGGTCTACCGACCGTGCTCATGAACATTGCTGGCGTAGCTGCTTTCGGAATCGTGCTCGGTTTGATCTTCTGGGGTNTNGACCNCCTACTCNCNCGGATCAGACCATCACCGGNANTCTNANCNGAAGAGTGACCGCGCCGGCGNGCAGAATGACGAATTTCCACAATGACGTGATTGCCTCAGCTGCTGTCTCTCCTCCTACTCCGACGCGAGGGCACCAAGTGCACGANTAGGCCAGCCNTGGGAGGCTCAGCGGGTAAACCCNAAGGNATCTCAAGCGCTCAACTACCNCCTCCCGGTATTCGTCGGTACTCNGTAGCGTCACTGAGANTGCGCGCATCGCGCTNTNNATGTANCGACTTTTGCAACTTTGGAGTCTCCGCGGACTNTNGNTATATCTTGNNGAGCAGGAGGTAAACGTGTTTAGGNGCCCACGTCCGCGCTTTGCTGTAACTGTGCTCGCAGCCATCACTGCNACGATGCTGACAGCAGCCCCGCCGTCGGCGGCGGAGGGCNATCGTTGGATGCCGGCNCCGGGTCAGGCNTTTAANGATGGGTGGAAGCCACTTGATGGGTTGGGNGCAACATANCGGCCGTGTCAGGAAGTCCGNTGGCATTTTGACAGGGGTTCGGAGGGTCCNGACCGGAACACCATGATTAATGACATTCGAAGCGGATTGGCCACCTTAGAACCTCACACAGGATTGAANTTCGTTGAAATCGACAACGCTGATTCCGCAGATCTGAACTTCCGTTGGGGGGACTTAGTCGCAGAGGGATGGGGGTCCNATGTCGCGGGGATTGGTGGCCCGGACGGCTATGGCGAGGGGTCAGTGGCCTTCAGTAACAGCGTGGATTGGACCCTCAACAAGTGGGAGGGGCGCGACTGGCGTCGCTTGGAATGGCCTCGGCCGGACCTTGGTCCAGGATGGTATTCGTGGAAAGAAGGGCCAGGGAGAGAGGCACTTGTTGTTCATGAAGTCATGCACGCGATGGGCTTTGATCACGTCAAAGACTTTACGTCGATCATGTATCCCCAAGGTGCTATCCCAAACAACCGTGGCAATCTCAGTTCAGGTGACATTGCTGGCCTCAACACGATGTACCTCAATAATCCCTGCNCGTCAGAGGTCNCATCCGATAACTCGGANGAGTCGNTACCACCNGCCGGGNTNGAAATNTCAAAACCAGATCGCTANTACGGCACACGAGTCTTGAGGGCAANTGTTGACGACGAAGGNTTTATGCGAGCAGCGATTCGGACNCGTCTTTCCAANGGGCAACCCCTCTGGGTTGAGGTTTATACCTGTGATTCAGCAGACTGCGAGGAGTACACGACNGTCTCTGAGAAGAAAATACGAGTCAAGAAACGTGGACGAGCGGCCTTCATGGTAAAGGTCGCACAAGACCAATTCGTTGCAGTCTGGGACAACGATGACGAACTACTCGTGCAATGGACGGTCAGCTAGAACTAACGCCCCCGATATTTGCGAACGGTGCGGAATCTTTGCCACTCACCAGCAACNGNAGGTGCGGTGCCGACCACGGTGCACTCACCCTTGCTGCGAATGCGCAAGGTGACCGAACCATTGTTCGGATACAGCAATTTGCAGTGCTTGCGACCCTGATCCCTCTTCAATATCCTCCACCGGATATTTTGCCCAGCATTAGTGTCCACCTGTCCGGGGCTCTCCAGAACCAGGACGCGGCCCACCTTGAAGCGACCTGAGGGGGGAGCGGAAGCATTANCNNTCTGGGTCTGGATGCCCGGAATCAGCGGTATCGCGTACTGATAAGTCACGGGCGCATAGCCATTGCCACCGGGTGAGGACGCAGTCATATTGCACTGACCGTTGCCTTGGTTCACTGCCAGCGTTAGGCCGCTTACTGAACATGGACCGGTGATCGCCAATGTGACCGGAGCCCCAGACAAGGTGCTCGCTTGGAATGCGAAGTTGGAGCCGTTACCCATCGGATAAGAACTGTTGGGTGCCCACGCACCCCAGCCCGGCTGGACCAAGGTGATCTGATCATTCTGAGCCGGGGCCTCCGAAATCGTTACGACGTCGNTCGTCGAGCCCGATCCTCCGGCGTTCGTCGTGTAATTCGCTCCCAAAGTGATCTGNCCGGCCACATTCGGAGTCCATTGATAGGTAGCAACACCGTTGATGATCGGGATGGCCGCACTAATCGGGGCGCCATTCTGCGTGAAGCCGACGGTGCCTTGGGTGCTGGCTGGAGCAAGGGAGGCCGTCAAGGTCACCGGTACACCCTGGGTCATTGTCGGCGGCGCCTTTAGGGAGATTGTTCCACCAGAGGCACTGGCGACAACCGCATCCTGAGCNGAAGTACTGGCAGCGGCTTGCGAACCTGCCGCGGGCACATACGTCGCAATGAACGTGTAGGTCTGAGCCGTGGCCGGCGTCCAACGCCAGTAGGCATATGACTGACCCGCTCCTGGACCATCTGTCAAGCCCATTGTTTGGATGGTCGCGCCGGTGGTGTCCTTGACAATTACTTGACCCGGGGGGTTGTACTGGCTGCCATTGGAGGAAGTTACCGTCACGGTGATTTTTGTGGCCGTTCCTACCTTCGCCGTGTTGGGGGCGCTGATCGTTGTGGTGGTTCCGATTGTTCCCACGGTCAGGGTGAGGTTATTGCTGGAAAGAGGNNTGCCGTTCTGAATGGCGCTAAGGACCATCGTTGTGGGCGCAGAAGGTGTCGTGAAGACGAAGGAAAGGTCCTGGGCGCCAAGTCCCGCTGACGCAGAAGACACCTGCTGGTTGTTGGCGATGTCAATCAAGTNGACGAGTCCCTCATAGGCGCTGGACAGGGTGACTGTCACGGACTGAGAAACACCGGCGGAAGAGGGGCCGGTAAGCGTGCCGGCAGCCTGAGCGCTCGGGGCTGCGACGGTAAGGGGCACCGCGATGGCCAGACCGCTGGCAGCGGCGATTATGACCCGAAGCGCGCGCCGTAAGGTNGCTGCATTCACTCATCTCTCCTCACGTAAGTCCCGAAACCTCGCACCGTGACGATATCNCAGGTGGGTGCGCGGACAAATCCCCACGCNCCGGATGAGGACGGGGAAAAGGACAGCCTCGGCACCGATCCCGCATCAACGTCCGCGTTGCAAGACAGCTCGCAAAGTGCTGCCGCACCTTCGCCACCCAAGTGCGTTCGATGGAAGCCGTGGATGGGGCAAGACGCATCGTGANGGAGTACCAAATCACAATAGGCGCCATCCAGATTCACGTCCGTCGTGCGAGATGTCACTAATGCGGACATGAACGCACGCGCACTCGAATAGCATTGTTCCCCATGGAGATCCCGAGGACGCGCTCAATCATTCAAATGGGGATCCTTTCGGTAGTCCTGGCCGCAGGCTCTTATCCGGCCCCAGCTCTCGGGGCTGATTCCGTAACTGTCGTAAGTACGAATCCGTATTACCTACTGCAAGAGACGTACGAGAATCCTCGGGGCCAGGTGATGGCGGGGACGACCGTCGGCACTTGTGTTGTCCAGAGCTACGCGCGCTGTCCAGAAGCGTCACTGAAGGGAAGGTACCTACAAGGTGCCTTTCTTTCGTATGCCCGCCTTGGAAATGCAGACTTCACTCGCGCGAACCTGAAAGCCGGTTCGTTAGCGTTTGCACACGTAGTGGGAGCGTCCTTTCGCGGTGCAGAGCTTTCGGCAACAACAATGATTGGCGCAAATGCCAAAAGGGCTGATTTCCGGCGAGCACAAATGGTGTTGATGGACAACAGTCACGCTGTCCTGCGTGACGCGGATCTTCGGCAGGCCATAATCGTAGACTCAGCATTCACCAAGGCCGACTTACGAAATGTGACATTGGATCGGGCCATAGTGCGCAATGTCTCTCTCGAATCTGCTGATCTGAGAGGTGTCTCCTTCGATCAGACTGATCTGAGTGGCTCTGTCCTCGCTGGAGCTCGCATTGACGATGGTGCATTGGACAGGGCCATTTTGTGCAACACAGTCTTACCGAACGGCAACTTGGCTAATCCGTCATCAACGGGATGCGAGGGCGCACCATCATTTGGCCCTCACGACGCAACCATCGTGATGACCCCCGCAAATCCCTTATATCCCGGAGCTCAGGCGATGCAGGACTCAACACCTGCGGTGCCCCTCGGCACCGTTGTCAATGGTTGCCGCATGCAAGTCAAGGCGATGTGCCCCTACGTCAACCTCTCAGCTCAGAATCTGTCAAACGTTGAGTTGTCGCTCTCGGACCTTCGTGGAGCGAATTTCGAAGGAGTGGGTGCGACCAGCATGAATGCGCCTCTCAGTAAGGCCACTCGCCTTCGTGGTGCAGGGGGTAATTTTCAAGTCGCTGGTTTCGGATTCAGCGATCTCACGAAAGCCGATCTAACGAAAGCCGAATTGTCCTTCGCCGCCTTTTCCTTCGCCGACCTTGATGGCGCCAACATGACTGCTGCCAATTTGGCATTTGGAGACCTCTCGGGAGCGAGCCTGGTGGGAGCAAACTTGTCTGGGGTTAATTTGTCCGATTCGAATGCCATTGGCGCAGACTTCACGAGTGCGAATCTTCGAGGAGCGAACCTGAGCGACGCTGATCTCACCGGAGCGGATTTAACAAATGTGCTTACCGATGGAGCCATTTTTTGTAACACACTGATGCCAGATGGCTCTGTCGCTCGTCCGACAAAGGGACTGTGCCCGCTTCAAACTGAACCGTGATAGCGCACCCGTGCCCCTTCTGGAAAATCTACCCCCTCCGAACGGGCCTGGATCTTTGGAAGTGTCACGTTTGCCTCGATACGATCAATTGAAGCTGCACGGTAGCCCGTGCCGCTGGGTCACACCAACTCCATAGGCCGCACAACCAGATCTACATGCGGCAAATCGGCATATAGATCGTGATGGCGAGACAGTTGGTTGCACTGGCCGACTCGCTCTTGATCGGCTTCGGCTTCGGCAAACGTATGCTGAATGGGTGGTGAATCGTCGTCAATTCGCGGGTTTCGTCACGGCGGTGATTTTCTGGGGGCTGATCGCAACCGTGGGCGGCCAAGCCCGGGCGGATACGTCCGCGCAAGCCCTGTCCTTGCCCGGGGGACCGACGAGCGCGATGGACTCGACGCCAGTGCGACTCGACGCCGATCTCTACTTGCCATCGACCACACCCGCTCCCGCCGTGGTCCTCGCTCACGGCTTCGGCGGCAGCAAGGCTTCGGTCGCGACTGATGCGGAGTACCTGGCCGATCGTGGATTCGTTGTCTTGGCCTACACCGCACGAGGATTCGGCGGGTCCACCGGAACCATCTCCATGAACTCGCCGGACTTCGAGATCGCCGACGCCTCGGCTGTGATCGACTACCTCGCCACCTTGGACACCGTCACCCAAGACGGGGCCAGCGATCCCCGAGTCGGTTTCGCGGGTGGCTCGTACGGCGGGGCGTTGTCTCTCATGGCTGCCGGTTACGACAATCGAGTGAATGCAGTATCCGCGGACATCACCTGGAACGATCTGCAGACCTCGTTGTTCGGCCAGTCGGTGAGCAACCCTCCCGCAAGCAGGGGGGTAGGCGTCTTCAAGCAGTTGTGGAGCGGGCTGTTCTTTAGTGCCGGACTGGTCACCCAAGACGGTGAGGTAACTGATTGCGGACGCTTCGCGCCAGACTGGTGTGCTGCATATTCCACCGCCGCAGCAGATGGAGTCCTGACTGACAAGGCCCGTGAACTGATGGCGGCATCGTCGCCTGCCAGCATCACCGATCGCATCTCGGTGCCCACCTTGCTTGGCGGGGGCCAGTCCGATTCCTTGTTCCCGCTGGCTCAGACCAGTGCGAACGCTGAGCAAATTTCGGCAGCCAACGAGACCGTCAAAGTGGTCTGGCATGCTGGCGGACACGACGGCGGTGTAGACGAGGGCGATCGGCTTCGGGAGTTAAACGCCGAGTGGTTCTCCTTCCACCTGGCTGATGGACCCGAGGTCACCAACGCCTTCGATGCAACACTGGTGGAGGGTTCCGCCTTCGGGGAGCAGGGGACTACCGACACCGAGTTGTTATCCAGTGATTCCTTCCCCGGTCTTTTCGGTGCTTCGCAGGAATCGGTCTCCATCGGCGGACCGACTCAGCAAGTCCTGGCTCCCGCGGGTGGCGTCCCCGCCGCTATCTCTTCACTGCCGGGTGCTGGCAGTCTCGCGGGCCTTGCCGGCGCCCTACTCGCACTGCCCTTACCGAACCAAACGGCGGCATTTACCTCTGAGCCGTTGTCCCAGCCACTGCGCATCATCGGGTCTCCAACCGTGACACTGGAGATCGCCAGCAATGTCCCAGTTGAGGACGTCACCCTCTTCGCCAGTTTGCGCATCATCGGTGGCACCGAGCGGCCAATACTGCCCAATGGCCTCGTGGCACCCATCCGAATAGCCCGGGCGGGGCCGACTCCGCAGGTGATTGATGTGGATCTTCCGGCAATCGTCCGCGACGTCGCGGCCGGTGAACGGGTGAGTGTGGTGATCGGCACCACCGATCAGGCGTTTCGCATGCCCCCCGGCCCGGCGGTGTATTCGATCGGGCTCGCGGCTTCATCCGTCGCGATCCCGCTAAACCCCATGACCGAGGAATCCGGTGGAACTCCACTGTGGCGCTGGCCGCTGATCGCGTTAGTGAGTGTTCTCGTCATTGCGCTGGCTGTTCGCTTGTTGCGGCCGGGAGGTACGCGGGCACTGGCCCGCGAAGACCTGGCAGACACTCCGATCGCGGTTGAGAACCTGTCCAAGGAGTTCAAGGGGGGGATCCACGCTGTAAGTGATGTCACCTTCGAGGTCCCCCAGGGTGTTGTCCTCGGCCTTCTGGGACCAAACGGAGCGGGCAAGACGACGACGATGCGCATGGTCATGGGGCTCATCCACCCCACGGGAGGAAACGCGTACGTCTTCGGACAACCGGTCTTCCCTGGAGCCGCTTCTCTCGCACACATCGGATCGTTCATCGAGGGACCAGGGTTCTTGCCACACCTGTCCGGTCGAGAGAACCTGCGGCTGTATTGGAAGGCAAGCGGTCGCGAGCAGCAGGATCCGAATCTCGATTACGTCCTGGAGATCGCCGGACTCGGCACGGCGATTGACCGGAAGGTTCGAACCTACAGCCAGGGTATGCGTCAACGCCTCGGAATTGCTCAAGCCATGCTCGGCATGCCGGATGTCCTCGTCCTCGATGAACCCACCAATGGGCTTGATCCGCCCCAGATCCGAGAGATGCGCCAAGTGCTGCAGGACTACGCCGCAACGGGGCGCACGGTGGTGGTCTCTTCGCACCTGCTCAGTGAAGTCGAGCAGACTTGCTCCCACGTAGCGGTCATGCACCGTGGAACGCTGATTGCTAAAGGCACCGTTACGCAGCTACTCGCAGGACGAAGCGGTGCTCGCCTCGAAGACGTCTTCATGGAGATAGTCGGCAGGGGCCACGAGGTGGTGACATCATGAGATCAGCCACTCTCGGCTACTCACCCCAGGACACGCTGGGCATTGGTGTGGAATTCATTCGCCAACTCAAGCGACGACGCACCTTCGTTGCTTTCCTACTTGTGGTCGCTTTGCCACTCATCGTTGTCGCCGCCGTACGGTTCGGTCCCTCCTCCAACGGCGACGCCGGTAGCAGTCAAGGAGGCGGATTCGGTGGCGGCAATTTCGACCTCGTCGGCCTAGCAACAAGCGGCGCCTGGAACTTTACGATCACCATGCTGCTGTTCTCGTCGGGCTTCCTGCTGGTGATCATCGTGGCGATGTTCCTCGGAGACACTGTGGCAAGCGAGGCGAGTTGGTCGACACTCCGCTATCTGCTCGTAGCACCAGTCCCCCGACGCAAGCTTCTTCGAACGAAGGCGGTCGTGGGTCTTCTGCTGACAGCGATCGTCTTGTTGACCTTGGTGCTTGCATCATGGGCAATCGGTGCAATCGCGTTCGGCACCGCACCACTTGCCAGCCCATTCGGCGGCGCGCTCACCCAGATCGAGTCCTTGCAAAGGCTCACCGTCATCACCACCTACATCGCGATCACCCTGCTTTTCCCGGCGGCAATCGCCTTCTTGATGAGCGTGTTGACCGATGTTCCACTCGGCGCCGTTGGAACGGCAGTAGTCGTTGTAACCATCTTCAACATCCTGGATGCGATCGAAGCCCTCGGATCCTTGCGGCGCTTCCTACCCTCTGACTACGGCTCCACGTGGGTGGATGCCCTAAACCCCGTGATCGTCTGGGACCAAATGGCCGTTGGTGTGGCCTACAACCTGATCGCCTTCGCGCTACTCGTCGGGGTCGCGGTATTGCGATTCGACCGAAAGGACATCACGTCTTAGGTGAGCCCCAGTGCGCTTCGAATGCGGGTGGTATTCGATTGCTCATCGGCCCACAGGTTGCTTCCCTCAGGTGTCCAACAGCAGCAAAAAGCTTCACGGATCTCTCATTGCGGTACACGAGGTGTTCGTGAATGCATCAGGCGAGGGTCAACAACCAAGCGGAGGACTTCGTTGACGGGAATCCTGCTGGAGGTGATGGATTTCCAGCTGCGCGCCTGAACCCGCACATAGGTCTCCGAGCCTCTCGTGTCTGTGCTCGGAGCCCTCTTTGGCTATACCGTTCGCCTCAGGATCCCGATGAGATCCGGCATAATGTGAGAGAAATTTAGGAATCTAATGTTCACTGAAGATGGGTCTGAAGCTCACACGCTGAACAAAAGACGCTGGCTCGTATTGGCTTGCTTGACTCTTGGCCTTTCACTCATCGTTCTCGATGAAACGGTTGTAAATACGGCAATTCCAATTTTGACTGCTGATCTTGACCTAACTGCCTACGAAGCTGAGTGGATTGACTCGGCGTATGCCCTAACTTTCGCTTCTCTCCTTATCTTTTTCGGGCAACTCGCAGATCGCTATGGACGCAAACGATTTTTCCTCATTGGTCTCACCGTATTCGTTCTTGCGAGCCTGGGAGTAGCTCTATCAGATGCTTCCACCGGGGTCATCATGGCCAGAGCAATACAGGGATGCGGCG
>NZLD01000058.1 GCA_002694095.1 Micrococcales bacterium
CTTCCAACATTTGTGCCGCACGCCGAGACAGGTTGCCCAAGACCTTCTCGTGAACTTCNTCGCTGACCCCCTTCAGAGACATCGCAAGGTCTTGCGGGCTGACCTCTCGCAAAACCACTTGCAAGGAGCGGTCGTCAATCTTGGNGATGTCTTCAAACAAGAACAGGTTTGCTCGAATGGTCTCGGCAAGTTTGGGGTCGCGTTCCTCAATNGCTTCTAGCAAAATCTTTTCTGTTTGACGATCGGTCCGCTGAATGATGCTGATCAACGGATCAATGCCGCCAATGTACGACGATTCAGTTGTCACGAGGACGTTNGACATTTTGCGCTGCAAAATGCTTTCCACCAGCCGTACTGCATCCGGATTGACCCGCCCCATCATGCCGATTCGTTCCGCCACCGTGCCCTGCACCTCTTCTTGCATGGACGCAAGCACGTTCGAGGCAAGATCTGAGGGTAGGTACGCCAANACAATGGCGATGATCTGCGGATGCTCATCTTTGATGAANGAAATGATCTGCGANGGGTCCATTTTGCGCATGAAGTTAAAGGGAGCTTCGGCGATAGAGCTTTCGAGCTGCTCGAACATGTCGGCGGCTTCNCTCTCGTCGAATACCTGCTCAAGGAGATCTCGNGCAACATCGAGACCACCNCTTCCAGCAAGCCGAGTGCTGGCAGCAAANGTCACGAACTCTCGGATAATCTCCAGAGCNAGCGCTGGATCNACTTCCTTCAGTCGAGCCACCTCACTGGCGAGCTCTTGAATCTCTTCAGACTGCATTTCTGCGAAGACTGGCTTNGCGACCTCGGGGCCGAGTTGAGCGACGATCACCGCTGCCTTATAACGGGCGGTGATCTCTTCTGGTCTTATCGGGGCCATGGAGNGGGTACCTAACTCGACATCCACGTCTTCAGGACACGCGCCACCTGCTCAGGCTCCTTCGTGGCGAAATCCTTGAGACTGTCGTANGTGGCTGAGCCAGGACTTTGGATGTANGTGGGCAGCTCCTCCTCTTCATCCCCTTCTTCCTCGGATNCNCCGGCNCCAACCGATGCGTAGACNGGTTGACCNGTTTCATCCAGNCGNTCCAGCAGNACNGTCTCGCTGGGNCCGCGGGATTCCAACGCTTCCATGTCCAACAAGGTTCTACGTTGCCTGCGAAGCGACAAAGCTCCNAGAACCATGATGGCTACAACCAACAGGGCAATTCCNGCNTGGCGACCGATGTTCCAGAGCATCGCACTCTGCTCCGCCGCCTCTGCCGCAGCNGCGGCTTCTGCCGCCGCTTCGGCAGCAGATGTNTCGAAAGCCACCTGGGCNACCTGNATCGCATCTCCACGTTCGACGTCAAGCCCNACGGCATTGGCNACCAGTGCTTCAACCTCNCCATAAGTTTCTGCGGGAACCGCGGTATCCACCAGTACCGCNACAGTCAAGCGACGGATATCTCCAGGAGCNCCNACCCGTTCGGTAATGGTGCTGTCGATCGGGTTTGTTTGTGTCGAAGTGGTCTTTTCGTAGTCNGACTGGGCGTCGGCTGTAGTGCCTTCACCAANGACCTGCGGCGGATCTCCAAGAACAGGGCCGTCGCTGGCGCTGTTATCCGTTGACGTGTACGTCTCCGTCGTTGTTTGACCGTTNAGCGCTGGCAATTCCTCGGGGTATTGGTACTGCTGCGTCTTTGTCGACCTTTGATCAAAATCCAAGTCGGCATTCACACTGACTGTCGATAAACCAGGACCTAGAACCTTGTCNAGCATCGTCTGTGCGGAATCAATCAAGCTNGCTTCAAGCCTTCTGCCTTGTTCNACAGACGCCGCACCCGTNGCACCCCCNCCCGACAGCAAGACNCCGCTGGAGTCAGTNACCGTTACATCATCTGCCATCAGTCCGGGCACTGAGGAGGCNACGAGATTCGTGACAGCTTGNACCTGTTCACCGTTGAGCATCTGACCGCCACCCATAACGACCAGCACTGACCCTGACGGCTTATCCGANGATTGGGTGAATACGGAATCTTCGGGTATCGCAAGNAGTACGTTCGCCGACCGAACGCCGTCAATGCCCTCNATCGTCGAAGCTAGCTCACCCTCAAGAGCTCGCTGGAANGTCACATTCTGCATGAATTCCGACGTGGTCATTCCTTGCTCGTCNAGAAGNGAATAGCCACTATTTGAATCAGCAGGAAGCCCCGCNGCNCTCACGGCCAGACGTGCCTGCGAGACGTCTTCCGGGGCTACAAGAATCTGCGTTCCTCCGGCACTCATTTCGTAACTGGTGCCTTGTGCGTCCAACTCTTGTGAAATCGCAACAGCGTCTTCGCTCGTGAGATTTGAATACAACGGGGTCATTGGTGCTGCAGATAAACGAAACAAGAGCACTGCCGCAGCTATGAGCGCCANGAAGCCAATAACGATCGCGGTGATCTGTCCCGGAGTAAAGCCGCGAAGAGCCGCCAACGCTCGGCGACCGAAGATGGTCAAGGTTTCGATCACAGCGGCATCCTCATGATCTCATTGAAGGCCTCAAGNGCTTTGTTTCGCACGGCCACAGCTGCCTGTGTCGTGATCGAGGCTTCCTGTGCAGCCATCAGGTACTCATGNGGATTCTTCAACTCGCCGGTCGCCACCTTGGTGGCAAGCGCGTCGGCGTTCTCATGCAGCGCACCCAGGCGCTCCATCGCATTGGACAAGCTTTCACCGAAATTCAACCCNGTATCCGGAGCAGAAACCCCCGGGGCACCACTGGGCGANACTGAAGGGGACCCNACAGGGTCGACAGTCGGCGCCGTAGCCGCGGGAGCAGGCGGTATCGGAGGGAGCGGTGCGGAGATTGAGACGCCCGGGATGCTGAAGGACATGTGACTTACCTACCCAACCTGAGGGCGGCCTGGTAGGCCTCCGTGGCTCGCTGGACGACCGCCAAGTTGGCCTGGTAGCCGCGTTGCGCAATGATCATGTCCGTCATTTCTTGAGACAAATCAATATCCGGGTGACGCACGTAGCCGGTCTCATCAGCGAGCACGTGCTCAGGGTCATGAACCAAGCGCCCCTCAGTGCTGGAACCATGGGCGACACGGAAAGACACGCCAGAGCCAACTACCCCACCAGCACCCACNNTGCNGGGCGCAGGGCTCTCGTTTGCGGACCCCACGACAACTTGTCGTTGCACTGCGAGCTCATCTCGCGCNCGCACTGTGTTGAGATTGGCCACGTTATGGGCGATCGCGTCAAGTGAACTGCGGTAGAAGTTAACCCCCGTGCTCGCTACCCCGAAAATCGACAGCATGACTACTGACCTCCGATAACGTTCTTGACAGCGTTGAATCGCCCTTCGGCCGCCCGAAGAGCCAGTTCAAGCCGGAGATTAGTCTCGGATCCNAGCAGTGTCTGCTCCTCAAGGCTCACGTTATTGCCATTTTGCTGACGGGGTGCACTTGANGCTTCGGTTGTGAGGAANTCGGCCGTGGATGCTACCCCTGCGGCGTGGGGGGTCTCGAGAGCGGACTTCAGCTCGCTTTCGAACTCAACATTCGTCGCGGTGAAATTCGGTGTCGTCAAGTTGGCCACGTTGTGGGCGATGGCTTCTTGGCGCGCCATCAATCCATCAAGGGCAATGCGTACCGCTGGATTGACAAGACCCAAATCCATGGGAACCCCACCTACCGTTTAGGCATCCGGGCCAAATCCATGGCAAATCTGGTGAGCCTCCTGCTCAATGGCCTCGTCGGCANGCGGGGNTNGAACCTGAGGGAAAGTGANAATCAANTTTGATTCTCGACCCTCACCACACNNAGTCAGGGGTGGGGNAAGTTATGCGACCACCGGTCCCGCAAGACGCCGAATGCCAACCAGCTTGTTCACGTCAACATCGCTAATCCGGGTCCCGGCGCTGGGATTGGCGGCCTCCACCATTTTTCCATCACCGAGATATAGGCCTACGTGATTCACTTTCAGTGGCGACGGATCATGCCTGTGACCCGATGGTTCGTGAAAGAANACCAGATCTCCNACACGTGCCTCGCTGAGAGAACCGATCTGTTCGCCCACCTTGATTTGCTCCCACGANACCGGAGGGATTTTGACCCCATGTTGCTCCGCGACCCACTCGGTCATCGCCGCGCAATCCCACCCTGTCGAAGGACTGTTTCCTCCGGCCACGTAGGGCGTCCCGACGTACTGGACGGCCTGAGTCGCCATCTTTGTCCCCAAGTCAGCGTCGTGTGCCAGGTACCCGGCGCCCGGATAGAAACTTAAGGGGTTTGTCGGTGCCACAGGCACGGTGCCGGCTAGGGCCTGGTTCTGAACGTTCTCCAGGGTCGCTTGAAAACTAGCATCGGGCACTTGCCCCGTTCGCGCTGTGGCAACGGCTGCAGGCANNGGTGCNAGCGCGCGCATGGGGGCGAGTTCCATTCGAGCTCTAATTTCCCCAACGCGCGCGAGGACCTCATTGACGCTCACGTGAACTCCTACGACCGACTCTCGTTCACTTGGCCTATCGGCTCAAGCACCTCGCATCTGAGGGGAAAGATGACCGCTATGTCAATTTACTATCGCCTCNACACCTTCGACCTGAGAAAAATGAGCGGCGTTGGCGAGGATNTGAGGTACNCCATCGCGAAGCGACAGCGCGAAAGCCTTGTTCGGCACTGCCTCCTTGTTCATTAGGCGTTCAAACATTTCCTCGAGACGAACCGCTTCTCTCCACAGGCTGAAGGTCTGGAACCAGGGAAGATCATGGGTCTCCAAATGCGTGGCAATCCGAAAGACGTTGCTGAGTTCATTGCGAGACAGAAAACCGTCCTCTTCCCGGGTCACCACCGCGGTATCGAGAGGGGTNTCCGGTANATCCTTCGCCGCATAGGTGGCTGTGAAGTACCCCAAGTCCATGAGNGGGTCACTGGCTGTCGCTCGTTCCCACCCAAAAATGCCCGTAATGGACGCAGGGGGGCGAGGCCCGAACAGNAGGTTTTGCATCGCGTAACGACCGTGGCAAATTACNGAAGGACGAGGCTCCGGAGAATTCTCGAGGAGGTACTCCCCGAGAATCTCGAATCCCGGAATGCGGCGCATCTTTAGCTGCCGAGCCATCCGCTTTGATTCCAGAACCATCTTTCTCAGTTCACCACCTCCACGGTCGAAGCGCTTCACCTCGTCCGGGGTAATCTCGACTTGGATGCGCGCCAAATCGTCAATAGCACGACGAGACATCCCCACCTTNTCCTCGACGGAATCNAGCCCCTTGGGTACCGTCTTGANNGCGGCTTCACCTGGCAGGAANGCACTGAGGTAAAAGGGTGCGCCAATGATGGACGNGTCGTTGCACACGTGGAGNATCTCGGGNGAATGTAGCCCGTGCCCCCTCAACATCTGCAGTAATTCGACCTCCGTCTGCAGATCCATTACTTCGCTCGNCTGGGGTCCCCCCAAGCGGCGCTTCAANACNACCTGAAAGCCCTCATCGCGTTGCAAATGAAAGGTGCCNGACGTCGACTGAAGCCCCAAGCGCCCCCACAACAGATCCCCTTCCCCGAAGCCGTTCTCATCGAAATACTCCTGAAGNGGCTCCAGAATCAGCAGCGGATCGGGCTTTTTGCGCTCACGNAANCGTTCGGCCTTTTCGAAAGAGGCAACGACAGTGACACCGTCGGGCACTGGGCTTAGCACTGGCCTTCTCCTCCCNNCANACCTCGCGGGTATCGNTCCAAACAGATCGCACCCACTTCCTCAATTCTATTGTCGGCAATGCTTACCCACATCTGAGCGACCATGCGAAAGACGGAAAGAACGCCTCCACCCCGGTNTTCATTGCCNACCGGCTGGCATTGTGCACAATCGACCTGTGCCNGCNGATCTAGCNATAAGTATNGTTGCCATCACNGCTGGCGTAGTTGCNCTTGCCATACCGACCGATGCAATTCTGCATCTATCTCCCAAACGACGCGTAGATCTGAGGAAGCCGTGGAATCAGGGCGCAAAGGTGTCGCTACGGAGCCGCCTCGCTTCACGGTCCGGCAGGACAACACTTGTTGCCTCCACGGCAGTAAAGGCCGTGAAGGTTCTGCTTTTTTGCTTCCTCGTTTGGTGGGTTGTCGAACTCACCAGCGACTACTTCCGTGGGTAGCGATCCGTCGGCGAGCGGAGGGGCCGATTATTCGCCGATTTCGACGCACTCCCACATGAATTCGAGCGCGACGTCTACCACCTGGCGCGCCTGTCCCTGAATCTCGCGCGGATCCGGTTGCCAGGTTTTGCGGGTCATTAAATCCAGGGTTGCTTGCTGAGCGGTCAGCGTGACGCTCGCGTCAGGCTGCACGTAGATCTCAATGATCATTCTTCCTCGGCGGCGGGGTCTGAAGCGCCGCACCCGAAACAATTTTTCCGTTCCTTGAATCTTGATTTGTAGCTGGCCATTTGAGTCCGACGAGTCGTGTTCAAGCGACATGCGATCCACTTGAAGCGATCCTCGCGGATACTCAGAGAGCAACTGGAAAGCGGTGAGTAGGAGCCAATTCGCATGGACCCACTCGTCGTAGGGGAAGTTCTCTCGAATGATGGGATCAACGACTGACAGCAACTCTTCCGCCCGATCGATGCTGTAGTCGAAAATGTACCTCTTTGAATCAAATTCGTCGACGTCCCTCTCAGGTGGAAAAATCAACGCCGAGCGGGTTCCATCCGTGATCCAGTGCCGATTTCCCTGATCCCTACACACCATGACTGGGAGACCCATGCCGCGCTCAAGCCCGATGTATCTCTCGACCGGAAGGCCACTCACACGCCCGCGCACTCGCTAATGTTCCCACTTCAGGACCGGAAATTCGCCCCACCGCAGTGTCTTCACACCCACAATTTGCCCGATCCTGATTGGCCCATGCAACCGGTGACCACTCCTCGTGCAGCGGCACCAGATGGGTTATGATCAGGGCATGGAGATGTGGGCGTTGGCGCTAGTGCTTCTCATTGCTGCCCTTGGCGTTCTGGGCATGCTGGGCTACACCAAGAATGAGACGGAAAAACTCGAACTAAAGCACCTACTGGCTACCGAGCAGTTCCGACGGGAAATTAGTGACTTGGAAGATAAGCACTCCAGTGAAGAAGCTCAGCGCCAGGAGACCATCCAGGAGTTGACAGATCAGGTAACGGCTCTTGAAGAAGAAAACGGGAAACTGCAGGCGAGTTTGGACAAGCTGCGTAAGCAGCAAGCAGCACGAGAAGCAGCGTCCGCTCTTGAGTCAATTCCATCCGCGGCTGCCGTCTGACCAGTCCCAAATCACGTAGTTCTCCGCCCACTCAGGTGAAACTCCCCTCAACAGTCCTCTAAAATTTTTCCGTGCCTTCATACACCTGCGTCTATTGCGATACAGAATTGGCTAGTGACGAGGAGCTAAGGCTGCATCACTGTAAGGAAAAGATGGAAGCGGAGAAGGAACTTCGCTAGCCATCCCTAGGTGTCCAAAGTCAAACCCGGAATGACCGATTGGGTCGGATTCGCGGGCTCTTGATTCGCTTGGGTGTGCACCGCTTGTGTCGCCTGAAGACGCATGTGCCGCAGTAAAACCACCATGAGGGCGTCGGACAGCCGAACTCGGGGGGCTTGCGCTTCCCAAGAAAAGGACACGATTCAGATTCAACAAAAGCAAAGCGCCTAGCGCAAGCAGAACCCGCCTTGGTGCGTTTCTTTCTCGCCATCGACGGATCTTCTACGCTGGGCTCTGAAGTTCTACTGCGGATCAGCTTTAGCCATGAAAGCCTTGGGTGACCATGATCTGTGATGAGTGTGGAACGGAGACCATCGGCTCCACCATTTGCTTCTCATGCGGCTCACACGACAGCGATACGAGCACAGGGCTTGTCCGCATGCGCCCACAGCCGCCCGGGTCACGCCGCGCCTCGAAAGCTTCCCTGATTACGGCTGCTCTGGCCCTCGTGTCTCTGGCCGTAGTCACGGTCTGGCTCGTGCGAATCGCCTGAGTTAGGCACTGCCGCGTCTCGTACCCCCAGGAAATGTCAGCCCCACAAAGCTCCGACATCACAGGCACCGAGAGTCACATAGAAGGCAACAACCACGGCAGCCCAGATACCAAGATTCCTCAAACGCTTCGGAGTGAGCACCACACCAACGTAGTGCCGTCAGAGCGCCATATTCGCCGCAACATGAAGGTCAGAGCGAACGCGCGGCCCATCAAAGGCTGTCTCTGATGACCCGAATCTTCCCTCACACTGCCTCGCCGCAGGGCCTTCTTTGCTACCTTCTCCGCGTGAGCCGCCAATGGATGAGAAATATGTGGCTCATTACAGCCTTTTCATGGCTCGCCTTTCTTTTGCGAGGATTTATCGAAAATCCTGTCTACAGCACCCTCATTCTGTGGGCATTTATTGCTTTCGGTATCCCCATCACCATCGCCGTCCTTTCCTTCCAGGCAGTCGACCTGATTCGCAAGCGGCGAGATCGCGACTAGCAATTCATGAGGCGGCGACTTACCGTAGGCCTGCACAACAACAGCAAAAGTTGCTAAGCAGGCTGACCGGCGCCGATCAGCACTTCTTCTTTTTCTTCTTCTTCTTTTNCNTCTTGCACGGCGTNNTCGCCTTGGCACCCACGCGAAGGGTCGCTTGCTCCANGACGTACTCGCGATCCCCCAGAACATTCGGCGCCTTNGCGTAGTAGACCAGGAANCTGTCGTCACCNGTTGGAATGCCCGTCGGGTCNAGGTAGCTCATCTTGCGAGACGTCAACGACTTCGGNTTGNNCCGCCACGTGAGTCCGTCANCCGAGGTTCCCACCAGGAGCCGTTGGGGNTTCTTCATGTCCTCGGGAGATGTCGACATGATCGCGAGCCAGTTTCCGGGCTCCGCGCGAAGCACCTCGAAGTCGACCAGCCCNCCGGTGGTGCGGGTTCCCGNATCGCGAACAAACACGGTGCCGGTGGCGTCGGTCGACGTGGCGCTGACGATGTTCTCCGTGGCCATNCCNCCNTGCGGGCTGGGCTCCACCCAATAGATTCGAACGCGGCCGTCGGGCAGCAACACNGCGTCTGGCACACCCCAGGCCATCGCTCCCTCACTGGAAATACCNAGGGACACCCGGTCGCCGAGGGTCAAGCCGTCAGCGGACAGTGGGGCGGTGTAGATCCCCTTGAACTTGGTGTTTGGGTCGAAGTCGACGAAGTAGGCCCGACGGGATCCGTCAGTCAGGACGACATCGGTCAGGTCCGCAGCCCTCTCGATAGAACCAACGATCGAGCAGTTCCCCGCGAGCGTGCAGGTGGCCACGGCNGTTCCNCGCGTTTGGGGGCTCGGGAAGTACAGCCGAACCGATCCGTCCTCCATNAGGTCGGCGTGGGGGCTCGCTCCGCTCAAGCCGAGCGCGGTGGGGGTTCCNAGGGAGCCGACCGGCCGCGGCGCCGCGCTANCNGGTGCGGAGAGGGCGNACACGCCCACACCNANAGCCACGGCAATAGNAAGAATTCGCNTGCGNTGATTCATGANTCGACGGTAACAAATGNNCTGGTTCTCGTCGTNCCTGCGGTCGNTNTAGGTAACGTCTAGGCCATGAGACGTTCCACTCTTGCCATGGCCACGACGCTAGGACTGGCGGCGTCACTCGTCAGCAGCCCTGCNCACGCNCAGCCCAACTTGCCCGACTCCGTTATCGAGTGCGTGGCTCGAGAGTTGGGCCCAGCGGCAGCCCAACAAATCCAGACGCAGCGGGCNAACGCCGAGCAGGANGCGGTCATCCNNCAGTGCTTCCAGTCCACNGGCANTGCCGGTGGAAACGGCGGGGGCNGCCAGAGCGGAGGACCCTCATCGGGGTCCCANCAAAGAGTTCCCNCGAGCAAGTGTGCGTCNACCAAGGGCCTGAAACGGTACGTGAAATCAANAGAGTCACCGAACCGGCTTGGTGTGAACATCGGGCAGTACCCGTACAACCCCGGAGCCTTCTACTACTCCCCCNCGACNCTNGNCCAGGACGGCTACACGGCCGTTCGCTACACCATGCAGATGTACTACGACGGCTCNACCGGTCGCCTNNTGCACGGTAANGGTGACGGCATCNTGAGNTTGAAGCTAAACAAGTGGCTGTGNTCCCACAGCGATGAGATNCGNGAGGCNAAGCGNGCCGGTCTNGCTGTNGCNCTCTTCGTCGAACTACTGAACTACTCCAGCGTNANGGCNTCNCANNNCGGTNGCNGNCCACCNAACTTCGACCACCCGGACGGCATCGAAAGCCGCCTCAGCANGGANTACCTCGCNGCGGTTCCACAGATNGCNAAGTTCGCCGAGCGATACAAGGTCGACTGGTTCGATCCAGCCAACGAGGCCGATAAGGGCTTTACTGCGGCGAATGCTGCTCGCATNGTGAAGACAGCACCTAAGCGGGCCAAGTCCTTCAAGGGTCTNCTCGTCACGCAGCCCCTCGTTACCACGTACGAAGAGGCCGGGATCGTCCCCGACATGTCTGGCTACGACCTCGTCAGCCTGCATGACGGCGACATTCTTCGCGAGGCCCAGAATTATGAGCAGACNGGNCAATTGAGTGACCGTCTCTTCGCGCAAAGTGAGACCGCGTGGGNATGGGCTCAGGCCTCGGGGGTCACGCGCTACCTCGTCGGAGAGTTCGGTCAATTCGATGCAGTCACNCCGGCGCCCAGCGTCGCTGCGACCAGCGCAGTCGTCGACGCCTACCTCGCGAAGTTCCCGAACCCGCAGGGATTGTTCTGTCAGGACAACCCCGACCCCTCGATGGATCGGTTCGANACATCGCCGATGAATGCCGTCTGCAAGTCACTGCAGTCTCGATTCTGATACGCGGTTCCTGGCCGAGACAGGCTCTCTCGGCTGACGTACCCTCATGNCGTGAGGGTGCTGATATCGGCGNTGGGNGCANCGCTGCTNGCTGCNNNCCTCGCACCTGCCGCGCACGCGGAAGANCCGCCCGCGGCGCAGACAGNGAACATCACGTCNTCGTCCATTCCGNTGGCGATGACGCGTGAGTACAACGGATCGAATTTGCGAATCCGGCGNACGCTCAGNANGAACTCCGNGTACACCCGANACAAGGCGACCTACANCAGCGGNGATCTGAAGATCTGCGGCATTCTGATCGAGCCCANGGGNGCCGGNCCGTTCCCGATGGTTGTTCTCGCCCACGGATACATNGANCCGAAGGTGTATGTGTCCGGTCAAGGGTTCCGACGCGAGCAGGACTGGTTGCCCCGCAACNGATACGGCGTTCTCCATGTGGACTACCGCAACCACGCGTGCTCGGATANAGATCCGCGTAGCGACGTAAATATGAGACTTGGGTACGCCGAGGACGTCATCAACGCGGCTCTGGCGATCCGCGACTCCGACATCGAATGGATCGATGGAGAACGAATCGCCCTGCTCGGCCGATCGATGGGTGGCGGTGTCGCCTACCAGGCGCTCACCATCGCCCCGGGGGTTTTCGACGCGGCGATCACGTACGCATCGGTAAGCACCAACGCCGAAGACAACTTCAACAGGTGGCAGCGAAAACGCTACGAGATCGGTGATCGCATACTGAAGAAGTACGGGGAGCCCGACGACAATCCCGAAGCGTGGAAGCGAATGTCGTCACGCAACTACTTCTTCCGGATCACCGAGCCCATTCTTGCCTTTCACGGGACCGCGGACGATACCTGCGAGATCTCCTGGGCGCGTGCGACCAAGCGGGCATTGGACCGTGCCGGTGTCGACAACAAACTCGTGGAATACGACGGAGCCGGGCACTACTTCTACGGGCCCTGGAGCAACTCGATCAAGCGAGTCGGAAAGTTTCTGGACGCCGAACTCGCGTAGTCGCGCGCCGGTCTTTCGCGCACGGGTTTATCGCGCGACCGACTAGTCGTGTCCGCCGATGACGATTTGGTCCCAGTCGATGATGGAACCGGTCACGACACCCGAGCGATCCGACAGCAGATACACGATGAAATCGGCGATCTCGTCCGGCTGGCCCAGCTTTCCCATCGGCTGATTCGCACTGGCTTCCTCGAGCCACCCATCCGTGGCACCGTGGGCGGTTCGCTGAACCACTTCCTCACCCTCGGTGATGGTCCACCCGATGTTGACTCCGTTGATGCGGATCCGGTCGAACCGATGAGCGTGAGCAGCGTTCTTCGTCAGCCCCCCGAGGCCAGACTTGCTGGCCACATACGGAGCAAGGTACGGCTGGCCCCCGTGCGCGGCAATGCTCATGATGTTCACGATGGTCCCCGGAGCCGATCGCCGCTGCATGTCCTTGACGGCTCCCTGCATCACGAAGAAGGGGCCCTTCAAGTTCACGTTGATGTGGGTGTCGAACAACTCAGGAGTGGTGTCCACCAGACTTCCGCGACTTGTCGTCGCGGCCACGTTCGCCACACAGTCCACCCGACCGAAAGTGGCGACTACCTGCTCGACGAGGCTGAGCGCGGCCTCAGCATCACTGACGTCCGCCCGAACGAAAGCCCCCTTGGTGCCAAGCGACGAGAGTTCATCGGCCACGGCGCGCCCTTTGTCCTCGCTACGACCACTGACCACGACGGCGTCCGCTCCCGACTGAGCCGCACGGCGAGCGATAGCTGCTCCCACCCCCTGGGTGCCGCCGACGACGAGGACGACCTTGCCGGCGAGTGCGTCGGAGGTGAGTGCGGTCATGAGGAACCTCGAATCAGCGTTGGGAATGCACTTACCCGAGAACGCTAGTCAAGTGCCGAGCAGCGTTGTGACCGGGTATGCCGGAGACGCCTCCCCCGCGAGCGGCTCCACTGCCGCACACGACGATCCGCGGTGAATCCGTCTCCACTCCCCATGTTCCGATCTGCTGGTCATCATCGGCCCACGGCCACGCCAACGGCGTGTGGAAGATGTTGCCCGTCGGAATGCGCAGGTCGCGCTCCACATCAGCCGTCGTATTCACCTCGATACACGGGTTTCCTTCGGCATCGGTCATCAGGCAGTCCGCGACAGGCTCGGCCAGCACCGAATCGAGGGTGGCGTGGACGGCGGCGAGGGCATCGTCAGCATCGAGGCCGTGTCCGGAAGCGCGGGTCTGGTGAGTTCCGTTGGAGGCGAAGAGCGAGTGCGGCGTGTGCAGGCCAAACAACGTCAGTGTGTGAGCCCCTGCGGCTCGAAGGTTCTTGGACAGAATGCTCGGGTCGCTAAGGCTGTGGCAGTAGATCTCCGCGGGCAAGGGAGTAGGCAACTGTCCGCTGGCCGCCGTTCGGTGGGCCGACTCGAGTTGCCGATAGCTCTCGTTCACATGGAAGGTGCCACTGAAGGCATCCGCTGGGTCGACTGAATCGTCCCTCAACCGAGGAAGGCGCGACAGCAGCATGTTCACTTTCACCTGCGCACCGCCGTCTCGATCGCTGATCGTCGCTGTTTCGAGTCCACGCAATTTCGCGAGAACACCCGGCGCGCAATTCGCTGCGAGCGTTCGTGCCGTGTAGGTCACCTCGTCGTCTCCCTCGCGGGTCGTCACCGAGACGTGCTCACCGTCGTCCTCGATTGCGATCACCTCGACTCCGGTGCGCACCACGCCCCCGGCCGAGCGCACGCGGTCGGCGAGTTGAGCGGTGATCGCTCCCATGCCACCCACCGGGACATCCCACTGCCCCGTGCCCTGCCCGATCACGTGATAGAGAAAGCAGATGTTTTGATGCAGGGAGTCCTCGTGGGCGTCTGCGAACGTACCGATCAACCCGTCGGTGAAAACAAGACCGCGAATCACATCTTCCTCGAACGTGTGCTCCAGAACTTCACCAAGGGGGCGCTCGACAAAGTCCGACCAGTCGGCCGCGTCGATTCGCGCTCTCATGTCCTCTCGTGACACGAGCGGTTTCGTCAGTGACGGAAACATCACCTCGGCCATCGCCGTGGTCCGGGCGTAGAACCGTTGCCAGGCTGCCGCTTCCTTCGCGCTCCCAGTGAAGTTTTCGATGTTGGCCGCGAGGGACTGCTCATCGTTGGAGGGAATGACCAAGGCGCGGCGAGGGTCGGCCGGATCGGGGGTGTACGAGGCGACGCGGCGCCGGGCCAACGGCACGTCGATGGCCAGATCGCGCGCGATGGCTGGCGGCAGCAGCGACACCAGGTAGGAGTACTTGCTCACCCGGGCCCCCATGCCGGGGAACACCTCGGCGGAAACAGCCGCGCCGCCCACCGATGAGTTGGCCTCTAGCACCAGAATCGAGTACCCCGATCGTGCGAGATACGCAGCCGTCACCAATCCGTTGTGTCCGGCTCCCACCACGATGCAATCGATCACGTGATGATCATGCCGGAGATCGGCGTGCACTACTCGCCCGACGGCAACGGCACTCCGGCACTCACCAGACGCTCGCAGGTGGCGAGGTAGGCCTCATCGATCCGCGCGCACGTATCCGCATCGAAATCCCGGCGCCACCGTCCCGCATGGGAGCTCTCGTGTGTCACGTTCGCGTCGAACCAGGCGCACATGTCCTCATCGACGCTCACTCCGACGAACGAACAAATCTGCTCGATCGTCTCTGAGCGGGCAGTCCGTACGAGATCGACAAGATCGATGCTCAATATGCGATCGGGGCGTGAGCGTTGTGTCGCGGCGTGTATGCGCCCCACGCGCTGCTCCCACTGGGCCAAGGCTGCGAAAACGTCGTCAGGGCCAAATGTTTGGTGAACAAACGAGGCGGCCACGTCCCGGCCATCACGGTTCACCACGATCACCGTGGAGTCCGGGTAGATCAGTTCCACGCGGTCCGCCTTTCGAGCGTTCGCCGGGGTGGTGTCCACCCAACGATCGGCACCAATCGAACGGGCGATGCTTGCCATGATGGTCCGGGTAATCGTCTGGGCCGCGCCCAGCGGATCGGTCTCCGACTGCTCCAGGTAGCGCTCGCACCAGCCTTGAAGCTCCTCGCGCTCCACCGATGTATGCAGGCCGACATCGGGGGCCCGCCTGAACCACCGCTCCATGATTCGCGTGGCCGCCACACGTGCCGCCGCTTCGGCCTTCGCGCTGCCGGGTTTGCGCATCGCCACGGCGAGTGCATCCGCTATTCCGTCGTTGCCGGTAATGAATCGGACTTCCATCGGACGGGTCAGGGTCAGGTCTGNGTGGTGATCGAGCAGGTGCCCAACGATGGTGGAGCCACTACGCCCGGTACCACCGACNAGGATCGGCCGCTCCGCGCTNCTCATACCTACAAGTACAGGCCCGTGCCGGACGTTGCGTGACGACTCGAGGCAACNGCGTGCAGGTCGCGTTCACGAAGGAGGACGTAGTCGATCCCCTGAAGCTCCACNGTTCCNCGATCCTCTGGCTCGAANAGCACCGAATCTTGNACNTCGACACTNCGGACGTTCGGGCCGACNGCNACGACNGTCGCCCACGACAGGCGGCGACCTACCTGCGCGGTCGCNGGAATCACGATGCCGCCGCTCGAGCGGCGCTCCCCGTCCTCNCCGCCTTCCCGCACCAGGACGCGGTCATGCAGCAACTTGATNGGTACTGAGCCGTCNAATCGTGGCCGCGTGTCCGGCACCGTCGAGGCGGCGCTCGTCTCTTCCTGTGTCGAGGTCAACGGCCGCGCCGNCCCAAGATCTTGATGGTGACGAACCCCACGACNACCGCNCCCACGATGGCGACTCGTTCGGGGCGAATGCCGCCGTACTCATCGGTGAACCATCCTTTNGCTGCACCGAGTGCACGTTGCGCCAGCGCTCCCGGCGCCGCCTCCGCCTTCAGGTTGGCCAAAGACGCCAACAGTTCTTCTCGCGCAGCGGCGACGTGCGTTCGCTCATNGACGAGCAGTGNCGGTGGAGCGTGCGTGGTGTCGGCCATGCGGGTCTCCTCAAACNGGCGNTGAACGATGCAAGCCTACGACGAGCGCCNNGACTCACGAACGTCGGTGGAAGCTCTNGACGACTACCGCGCGGCNGNCGATGGGNNAACNGGCTCCACATGNGCGTCCAAGCCCGCTGACTTTCGTCGCCGAGCACTCCCGGCGAAGGCAAAGACGACGAGGAATATCGCGGTTCCCACCAGCACGATCATGGTTCCCGACGGAACTTCGGCGTAGTAACTGACATACATACCCACCAGTCCGCTGACCGTTCCCACAGCCCTGCTCCACGCCAACATGCGAGAGAACGAGTCGGTGAGCATTCGCGCCACCACTGCCGGGATCACCAGCATCGCGGCGACGAGCGTGACACCGATTACCGTCAACGTGGCCAAGATCGACAACGACAGGATGATCATCAACTGGGCTTCCACCCGGCCGACGCGCACCCCCGAGACATTGGCAACGTCGGGGTCGAATGTGGTGAACAACAGCGCCCGATAGCGCACGAACACGAAGATCACTGCGAGCAGTGAGACGGCGACGAGCCCCACGATCTGCTCGACGGAAATCCCCAGGATGGATCCGAACAGTGCATTTTCGAAGGACGGGCCACTGGACCCGAACCGCGCGAACAGGGCAACACCCAAGGCGAACGACGCGGTCGTGATGACTCCGATCGCGGCGTCGGCACCCAGTCGGCTCCGCCTCGATACTGCGTTGATCGCCAGCGCGGATGCGATTCCCCACAACCCCGCGCCGAGGATGTAGAACTGCGTGGCGAAGAGTTGCACAGCGGCGAAACCCCCGAAGATCGAATGGGAGAGCCCGTGACCGATGTAGCTCATGCCGCGCAGCACGATGTACACGCCGATAAAGCCGAGTAGCGCCCCGGAGAGCCCCGCAACGAAGAGGCCCTTCACAAAGAAGGTGTACCCCAGCGGCTCGAGAATCGCCTCCATCACGCCTCCACCTGCGACTCTCGATCTACCCGTTCGCCTCTATCTCCTCGTTCGCCTCCGTCATCGACAACCACACGCATACCCAGATGCTCGAGAACCTCCATGCGCGCTCCGTAGGTCTGTTCCAGAACCTCCGGGCGAATCACGTCCTCTGGTGTTCCATCGGCGATCACCCGATGGTTGACGCAGATGAGGTGCGGCAGGTGAGCCGCCATCCCGTTTAAGTCATGTGTCGTCAAGACGATCGCCACACCGTCCTCGTGCAGGTCTGCGAGTAGATGAAGAACGTCATGCCGGGTGGACACATCCACGCCACTGGTGGGCTCGTCGAGTAAAAGCAGTTGCGGTCGGCGATAGAGGGCGCGCGCCAGGAACATGCGCTGCTGCTGCCCACCCGACAACTGTCGAATCTGCCGGTCGGCCAATTGCGCGATGTTCAACCGCTCGAGCACCTCCATGGCACTCGCCTTCTCTCGAGCAGTGCCCCACGGCAAGGTGAAGCGCCGTCCGTCGGCCGGCTGTCCGGCCATCAGGACGCACTCAAGAACGGTGATCGGGAAATCCCAGTTGACTGTCTCGAGTTGGGGCACGTAAGCAGTCCGGAGATTCTCGATCTGGTCGATCGAGCCGGACATGGGCCGGATGATGCCGAGCAGCAGCCGCAGAAGGGTGGTCTTTCCCGACCCAGACGGTCCGACGATCCCAGTGAATTGATCTTCATGGACGTGAATATTCACGTNATGCAGGACTGCCTGGTGGTTGTAGCCAGCATCGACTCCGATCAGCCTGATGAGTTCGGGGCCGACACCGGTNCCGGTCACTGCGGATAGTCCGCGTTATCCGGAACCGGGCTCGTGATGTCAACNGCCCGAACGTTCGNGGCGTCACCGCCGAGGCCCTCGATCATGGTGGCGAAGTTGTACTGCATCAACCCGAGCCANGAATGGNTCTCCTCGCCCGGAGCACCNGGCAGNTCGTCATCGCGCAGCGACTGCTCGTAGCGCACGCCGGTTTCGTTGCCGACTTCTTCNAGCACATTCGAGGGGAANACCTCGGANCCGAANATCGTCGGAACTCCNTCGGNNCGGATTTGCTCGATCAAGGTGACGACTTCGGACGGGGTCGGATCGGCGAAGTCGCTGGGCTGGACNGCGCCGACCACCTGCCAACCGAAGTTCTCCGCGAANTAGGCGTATGCGTCGTGGTAGGTCACGAGCTTCAGGCCCCCNNCGGGAACCGTTTGCTGGTCCAGACGGACGGCCTCGGCGAGTTCCTCAGCCTGNGCAGCGAAGGCCTCGAAGTTCTCTTGCATCTGGTCTGCGCACTCGGGGTCGCGCTCNCTGAGGACCTCACGAACGATGTCCGCGTAGNCGATGGCGTACGTCGGGTCGGTCCACAGATGCGGGTTCGGCTTGCCATCCTCCTCAGGGAAGGAGAAGTCGAAGATGTAGTCCTCCTCGGGGAGGGCAACCGTTCCCAGCTCCACCAACTCGGCGCCATCGGCCATGTTGGCCTCCGCCATGGCCAACGTGGGATCTTCCAACTTCAGACCGTTGATGAACACAACATCCGCGTCGCTCAGGAGAGCGGCCACGGACGGCGCAGGTTCGAAGGTGTGCGAGTTGGTTCCCTCNGGCACGATGCCCCGNANATNGACGCAGTCGCCGCCCACTCGAGACACGATCGAGGTGATCGGGGAAACNGTGGTGGCGACGAGAANCGAGTCGCCGTCAGACTCCGGCNCGGAGTCGTCGGACCCTCCACACCCGGACAGCACGAGGGCGGCGGCGGAAACGCTGGCGATGANCANGGGNAAAGGNCGCATAGCGAGAGTTTATGGCGAANTNNACGTTCTTGCAAAANANTTGCATTAAGCGTCCNCCGGTCGNNNCTCGCCGCACGTCGGGTGNCCTAGGCTTTCGTTCCNACGCGGAAGTGGTGGAACGGCAGACACGCTGGTTTTAGGTACCAGTGCCCTCGGGCGTGCGGGTTCAACTCCCGCCTTCCGCACGAGGCACGCGCCCCTTAGGCCGCTTTNGNAGCGACGATCATTCCTGCCGAGCACAAGAACATGCCNCGCCACGATTCGTCGTNTTCCAGCTCGATCTGCTGCCGCCGGTACTCGGNGGGATCGATACCACCCGCGATCATCGGGTNCGTCGGATGGAAGTTGTACCAGGTGAAGGACAAGTCGACGAAGCCTTGTTGCGCCACAACATCGGAGAGTTCGAANGGGTTGTGNAAGCGGGCCAGGATCTCGTCGTAGGCCGGAGCGTCCTTGTCCCACTCTCTCTTCGGGGGCTTGTCCACAGCGAGTCGCTGATCGAGGTCGTGAGCCACCTGGTCCTTGAACTGCTGCGCAATTGGCGCCATCAGGTCGTCAAGGATGAACTCCTTGGTGAGGCGGTTAAACGTAAACATGGAGAACATTGCGTTGCGAAACTGAAGAATGAGTGTTCCGCCGGGCTTGAGGAAAAACGACATCGCCTCAACGAACCATGCATCGTCTTCCACGTGCGGGATGACCCCGAGCGCGATAACAGCATCGAATTGACCCACCCGATCGGCCTCGGCGCGGACCGCATCCCGATCGTTAATGTCCACTTGGGTGTGCAGATCAGGGTCGAGACCGTTGCGCTGGAAGTTCTCCTTACCCAGGCGGACCATCTCGCTGGACAGATCGCTGGCGCGGACATTCACACCGAGTTCCTGGGCGATGCGGACGATCGGGCTTCCCTCCGCGGCGCCGAGTTCGTACACACTCGCAACGTTGCGACTCTTCAGGATTCGCATCACCTTGTTGAGCCGGAAGTAATTCGCGGGGTATTCGGCGTTGGTCCAGATCTTCTCCGGGTCGTACTGCTCGTGATATGACGGAGCAGAGCCGTCGTAGTGGTCGCTGACCTGGGCCATCGTTAGATCCTTCGGTGTCAAGAAACGTCGGTGTCCAGCAGTTTGGAACTAGGAAGTCGTCACACCGGAGAGTAGTTCACCCAGGACCGGCACAAGCGCTCGGAAGGCGTGTCCCCGGTGACTGATGGCGTCTTTCTCCTCCGGAGTCAACTCCGCGGTGGTGAGTGCGTAGCCGCGTGGGGTAAAGATCGGGTCGTATCCGAAGCCGTTGCTGCCCCGGGGCTCGGTGATCAAGCTTCCTTCGAGCACGCCTTCGACCACCCGCTCCTCGCCGTCGGGTGTGGCCACGGCTGCCGCGCAATGAAAGGCCGCTCCTCGCCTCTTGCTCGGAACGTCGGCGAGTTGGGCAAGGAGTAACTCCAGGTTTGCCGCATCGTCCCCATGTGATCCGGCCCAACGAGCCGAGAGGATTCCCGGCATCCCGTTCAGGGCGTCGACACACAATCCTGAGTCGTCGGCAATGGCGACCAGCCCAGTGCGCTGGGCGACATCTCTGGCCTTCAGGAGAGCGTTTGCGGCGAATGTGCTGCCCGTCTCCGCCACACCGGGTAAGTCAGGAAAACTCTCGGTTCCCACCAGGTCGACGTCGAGACCGGACGACGCCAGGATTCGCCTGAGCTCGGCTACCTTGTGCTGATTTCGAGTCGCTAGCACGACGCGGTGCTTCATGCCGACAGCGAAGCCTTCTGCTGACGCGTCAGGTCGGCGATGCCAGCGGCGGCAAGATTCAACAACTCGTCCAACAGTCCGCGGTCGAAAGGCTCACCCTCGGCAGTCCCCTGCACCTCGACGAAGTTTCCTGTACCCGTCATCACGACGTTCATGTCAGTCTCGGCGCAAACGTCGTCGTCGTAGTGCAGGTCCAGTCTGGGTTCACCATCAATGATGCCCACGCTCACGGCGGCCACCGAGTCGATCAGAGGATCGGTGGAAATATGCCCCTCGCTTCTTGCCCAGGACAAGGCATCGACGAGTGCGACGTAAGAGCCCGTAATGGCCGCTGTTCTCGTTCCACCGTCGGCCTGCAGAACATCACAGTCGATAACGATGGAGTTTTCACCGAGCACCGACATATCTACAACCGCACGCAAACTGCGACCGATCAGCCGGGAGATTTCCTGAGTCCGGCCTCCGAGTTTGCCCTTGACCGATTCACGCTGATTGCGCGTGGTGGTCGCCCGCGGCAACATCGCGTATTCGGCAGTGACCCAACCGGTTCCCGAGTCCTTCAGCCAACGTGGGACGCCGGGAGTGAAGGACGCGGTGCACAGCACCTTCGTCTTTCCGAAAGAAACCAGGGTGGATCCCTCGGCGTGCTCCGACCAATGCCGCTCGAAGGAGACGGGTCGAAGTTGGTCTGAGGTGCGTCCATCGGATCTGCTCATGGGCGTGACACTATCCAGCGTGCACAACAGCCGGACGCCCGTGGTTCTCCTTCAGATGGCAAACCTCGTGTCCGGAGTGGGAAACGGCGCGGTAATGATCATCATCCCGTGGCTGGTGCTTGAGAAAACAGAATCGGCGGCGGCAGCTGGGCTCGTCGCCGCCCTCTCCACCATTCCAGCCATCATCGTCGTCCCGGCTGTCGGTGTCGCCATCGATCGCGTCGGCCGAAAGCCGATCAGCGTGCTCTCGGACATCGCGTCGGCCGTGTCCGTGTTTGCCTTTCCAGTGGTCGGCTGGCTTGTCGGTCTCGATCTCGCCTGGATCCTGGTCCTGGCGATCGTCGGAGCGAGTCTGGATCCTGCGGGCTACACCGCCCGAAAATCGCTCATCGTCGATGCTGCCCGGGCCGGTGGCATCCGGCTGGAAGCACTGAACGGAGTGCACGAAGCGCTCTTCGCGGTGGGCTGGACGGTAGGGCCTCTCGTCGGTGCTGGCCTCATCGCAACGATGGGAGCCGAACAAGCCATGTGGATTCCCGGTGGGCTCTTCGTCATCGCCGCGGCATGCATCTGGGCGATGCGCGTGGGTGACGCGGGCCAGGAGTCCCGCATCCTCGCTGGCTCCGACACCGGTGCGGTGGGACTCACCCGCGGACTCGTTGCGCTGTGGAGCGACAAGGCCCTCCGCACGCTGACCATCGCGCTCATGGTCCTCGCCGGGGTCTATCTGCCAACGGAAAGCGTGATCCTTCCGGTCTACTTCGAAAGCCTCGGTCAGCCGAAAGGCCTGGGATTGGTTATCGCAGGTCTGGCTGGCGGCACCGTTCTCGGTGCCCTGTCCTATGGGTGGCTGAGCAAGAGGTGGACGCATTTCCAGATCATTCGCGCCGCCTTGATCGGGACGGCAATAAGCGTGATTCCGATGTCGTTCCTGCCACCACTCCCCCTGCTGGTGGTCTTCGGCCTTGTTCTCGGCCTCAGTTGGGGACCGATGGAGCCTCTGCTCAACACACTGGTGCAAGCACGCATTCCCGCCCACGAGCAAGGGCGCGTGTTCAGCATTCAATTGACGGCCTTCTACGTCTTTCCACCAATGGTGATGCTGGCAACGGGGGCTGCGTCCGAGCAATGGGGAGTCCGCCCCGTCTATCCGGTTCTCGCGGCAGTGCTCGTTGTCACGCTCATGGTGACGCTGTCGCTCTCTGCTATTCGCGACGTCGATCGACCTATAGAGAACTAACGCGCCCTATTTCCGGACCGAGGAACCGGCGACCGTGGTCTTCGAAAGCATCCGGATCGCCGGTGACGAGAAACTCATAGGTTGGTGACCCCTCGCCCTCACTGCGCAGGAGATCCCCGGCCACGAGCACCCGGTAGACATCTTTCGCTGTTTCTTCCGCGCTCGACACCAGGGTGACGTCGTCCCCCATGACGTACGCGAGCACACCGGTCAGCAATGGATAGTGCGTGCACCCGAGCACGAGGGTGTCGACCTCGGACTCCTGGAGTGGGGCCAGGTACTCACGTGCCACCGCGATGGCTTCGTCGCCGCTCGTCACTCCCGCTTCCACGAGTTCGACGAAGCGCGGACACGCCTGCGAGTACACGGTGACCTGCGGTGCTGCCGCGAATGCGTCGATGTATGCCCCGGATGCGATAGTGGCTTCAGTTCCGATAACACCGACACGGCCACCACGCGTCGCCGAGACGGCACGACGCACGGCTGGATGCACGACCTCGATGACGGGAACCTCGTACCTTTCGCGAGCGTCACGCAGAGTTGCAGCGCTGGCGGAGTTGCAGGCGATGACCAAGGCTTTGACTCCGTCGTCGACCAAGCCATCCATGATTTCGAGTGAATACTCGCGAACCTGGGCGATGGGTAGTGGACCGTACGGACCTCGAGAGGTATCCCCGACGTAACGAATCGACTCCGCAGGGAGTTGATCAATAATCGCCCGAGCGACCGTGAGGCCTCCGAAACCAGAATCGAATATCCCGATGGGCGCGTTGTTGGTCATGGCCCGCTAAGCGTACGGCGCGCCGCAGCCACCGAAGGGGTCCTGGTCTCTACCCTCGAAGTCGCGCAGTCAAGGAGACTGCGCGACTTCCCCTGAGGAGGGAACATGTCGGACTCCGCAATCAAGCGCCCCGCAGGCGTCACGATCGTGGGCATTTTGACGGCCATTCTCGGTGTCATCAACATCGTTTTCGGTGTGTGGATGTTGATGTATTGGCTGGGAATCAAGCTCGGGACGCTCTTCGAGGGCCAAACCGTGTTCTGGCTCCTGTTCAACGGCTTCCTCGCCGTAGTGATGGGCTTGATCTACTTCTGGCTGACGCAGCTGACATTTGCCGGAAGCCAGACGGCGCAGGTGCTCATCTCAGTCTTCGCCGTCATCAACATCGTTTTCGGGTTCTTCCACTTCGACTCGGGTGGTGCGGCGCAGATCGTCATCAACTTGATCGTCGTCCTGATCGTCAACACGCATAAGGCGAAACTGTGGTTTAGCCAAACGGCCTAGCCCCACGGGCGGCCACTTCATGTCGAAAGGGCACTCGGGTCATCCCGAAGGGGAACCGAGTGCCCCTTCGCGTGTGCGCGAGCGCCGTTGGGCATACTCACACGCGCCTGTCAACGGAATGGAGTCCTAGGAAGGCGACGTTGAACTGCTCGTCTCCGGTTAGGCGACAAACCCGTCGGCAGCAGCCGGCAAGATCGTCACGGAATCTCCCACGGCAACGTTGGTGTCCAGGCCGTCGAGGAGTCGGACATCTGTTCCGTTCAGATACACATGCATGAAGCGCCGAAGGCCCGCGTCGTCGAGGAGCCGCTGGCCGATACCAAAGTAGTTAATGTCGAGGTTCGTGATGACGTCCTGTAACGACCCGACTTCGGCACTGACCACGCTCCTGCCACCGGTGAGGGTGCGCAGAACCATCGGGATACGAACATGAACGGACATCTCGAGCCCTCTCTGTAATCGAGTTCCGGAAGGGAGCCGGACATAGTCAGAAGCGCTTCAGGAACGACCATGATGCGGGAAACCGTCCGTATCAATTCACGACTAAACGGACAAATAGGACCCTTTTTATGTCACAGTTTGCTCTTCGTGTCTTGTTCAACTTGACCACGGCTGTGACGACCACCACGCTAGGGGCGCTGCACTTCTCGTGGAGGGGCGCGGATCAACTGAAAAGCTCGATGGCGGCCTTTCGGCGGCCATCGCCGATGCATGGAGGCTGGAGTGGGAGTTCTCGAACTCGATTACTCGCAATACCAAACCGTTTACAACATCCTTTCGTTCGCGCTGGCATCCATGCTGGCGACGACCGTCTTCCTTCTCGCGGTCCAGGGGCGCGTACTTCCGCGCTACCGCCAGGCTCTCGTCGTCTCGGCGATGGTCTGTCTGATCGCGGCGTACCACTACTACCGAATCTTCGATTCCTTCCGTCATTCCTATGTGGCGGTCGACGAGGGTTCGGCGGCTACTGCGATGAACGCGATGAGTTACATGCTCGTCAATGGCGAAGGCTTCAACGAGGGCTACCGCTACGTCGACTGGCTGCTCACCGTGCCGCTGCTGCTGTTCGAGGCGATTGCTGTCCTCGCGCTGCCGCGTGCGGTGCGCAAGTCCTTGCTCATGAAGCTCATCCCCGCATCCGCGTTGATGATCATCCTGGGCTACCCGGGCGAGATCGCGGTCGACACCGCTCCCAAGGCCATCTGGGGCGCGCTGTCCACCATCCCGTTCTTGTACATCTTGTACATCTTGTTCGTCGAGCTTACAAAGGCGACGAAGACACAGCCTGGCCAGGTGGGCAAGGACGTCAACGGCCTTCGCTGGCTGCTCCTCGCGACGTGGGGCGTCTACCCCATCTCGTACATGATTCCGATGTTCGGAATCGAGGGTGCCGATGCGTTCGTCTGGCGCCAGGTTGGGTACTCCGTCGCGGACGTGCTCGCCAAGTGTCTGTTCGGCCTACTGATCTACAAGATCGCTCGCGAGAAGAGCTCGGTGGACTCAGCGGAGTTCAACGCGGCAGAACTCGAAGAGGCACCCTCCAGCAGGTAGGGATCGCCCCGTCGGGTTCCACCCGAACGACGACAGCGGATCGGATGCTCAGCATCCGATCCGCTGTCTTTTGTCTGTGAGGCTCGCCATTCGTCCCGGCTACTCTTCGTCCTCCGCCACAGGGACGTTGTCATCGGAAAATCCGTAGAGCGCAGGGTCCATGCAGCGAACGAGCGACTCCTGAAGGAACGTGAGCCAGTCGTAGACATGGAACAAGCCCGATCGGGGATCGTCGTCAGGCAGCCCCGCGAGCTCTTCGTGGTTGTCTTCAGAAATCTGAATGCGTGTGCCGATAGCGATGCGCGCATCGTTCAGAAGCCCAAGCCAACTATCGGTCGATGTCACTGCGACCTTTTCTCCTGAACGCTCGATTTCTTCCACCACGGTCATTGCATGCTGCATCTTTGACTGACGCAGATCGTTCTCGGTGAATCGACGAAAATCCCGCGCATCATCGGGATCGTCGTATGCATCGGGTAGGAGTCGGGCCACTGCGGGGTCGTCGGAAATTCCCACATCCCCATCGACCCAGCCCAGTTGCGCCGCCAATGGGTCCTGATCAGGGGACGCTTCGGCTGGTTGTACGAGGTCCATGACTTGACGCGCCACGGACATCAGCAAGCCGCGTTCGACGTCATCAACGCGCAAGACAACGCGGCCGGTCGCGGTTCGTTGGAATCCGTACGTCATCGTCGCTGCTCGTCAATCGTCCCGTTGAAGCGTGGCCCACAGGCCGTAGGAGTGCATAGCACTCACATCTCTTTCCATTTCTTCTCTCGTGCCAGACGAGACAACCGCCCGACCCTCGTGGTGGACATCGTTCATGAGCTTTTCGGCCTTCTCGCGTGAGAAGTGGAAGTACGTCATGAAGACGTACGTGACGTAGGACATCAGATTTATCGGGTCGTTCCACACGATGGTTATCCACGGACGCTGGGTTTCGACGACCTCGTCCACCTGTTCCTCAGGAGCGGCCTCCACGGGAATCGACGCATCCACCACGACCTCAGTCTCGCAGGAGCCTGCGAAGGCGGCCACGCCCCCGTACGCTGCTCCCATGGACGAGGGCAATTGCGGGATCGACCTGGAGCGGACACGCCAGTCCATTCCACCACCTCGTGACGATCTCCCGTCCCGGCCGATTCTGGACCGGATCCGCGAATCCGTGATCGGTGACGATCACGTGATGCACGGTCCCTTCGGTCCCCGCCGTGTCACCTACGCCGACTACACCGCCTCCGGACGCGCTCTCGGATTCATCGAAGAATTCATTCGTGACGAGGTGCTCCCTCGATACGCAAACACACACACCGAATCCAGTGGAACCGGACTTCAAACCACGCGCCTTCGGGAGGATGCTCGAGCGCGCATCAAGAAGGCCGTTAACGCCGGCGACGAGACCTGTCTGATCTTCTGCGGCTCCGGGTCTACCGCAGCTGTCAACAAAATCATCGGCCTGCTCGGACTTCGGATACCAGCCGACCTCAACAACAAGTACCACCTCAGCGATCACGTGCCCGCATCGGAACGACCCGTGATCTTCATCGGCCCCTACGAACACCACAGCAACGAGCTCCCCTGGAGGGAATCCATCGCCGATGTGGTCCCGATCCCAGAGGACGCCGACGGGCACCTGGATCTGAACATCCTTCGCCAACGGCTCGAGGAATTTAGCGACCGCCCGCTGCTGATCGGCTCCTTCAGCGCCGCCAGCAACGTGACCGGCATCGTCACCGACACGCACGCGATCAGCACACTCCTGCACGAGCATTCGGCTCTCGCATTCTGGGACTACGCCGCATGCGGTCCCTATGTCGATATCGACATGAATCCGCGCTGCGTCGAGCACCCACTGTCCTACAAGGACGCCGTCTTTCTCTCCCCACACAAATTCGTCGGTGGGCCAGGGACGCCCGGTGTCCTGCTCGTCAGACGGGAGCTCGTGACCAACACCGTTCCCGACAGCGTCGGTGGCGGCACTGTTGCCTACGTCAACCCCACCGAGCACCTCTACCTGACTGACCCTGAGCACCGGGAAGAAGCGGGCACCCCCGCGATCGTCGAATCGATCCGCGCTGGCTTGGTCTTCGACCTCAAGGACGCCGTGGGAGTGGATGTGATTCAGGCCCGCGAGGAAGACTTCGTGCGCCGCGCCATCGACAGCTGGAGCACAAGCCCGGCCATCGAGGTCCTCGGGAACACCGACGCCCAACGCTTATCCATCACCAGTTTCGTGGTCCGTCGGCCGAACGGTCGATACCTTCACCACAACTTCATCGTCGCGGTCTTAAACGATCTGTTCGGTATCCAATCGCGCGGCGGCTGCTCCTGCGCGGGTCCCTACGGTCACCGGCTGCTCGGGATCGACGTGGACCGGTCCCACGAATTCGAGCGCGAGATCAGCCTCGGCTGCGAAGGCATCAAGCCGGGATGGACGAGGATTAATTTCAACTACTTCATCTCCGAGCCGGTCTTCGATTACCTCGTCACCGCCGTGCATCTCACTGCGGAGTTCGGCCACCGATTGCTGCCCTACTACCGCTTCGATGCCTCATCCGGTTTGTGGCAACACCAGGACGGACCGATCGAACCTCCGCTTCGATTGAAGCATCTGTCCTACGACGCGAACGGCCGACTGACCTACACCGTGCACAACGAGCGAGCACCCGAATCGGCTCTCGAGGGCTATCTGTCTTCCGCCTGCGCGCTGCTTCGCTCGCTAGCGGAGCCGGACCTCATCACTCATGTTCCCGGTGCTTCCGATGACTTCGAAACCTTGCGCTGGTTCGACATAGCGCGCGTCTAGTCCCGCGTCGTACAGCCTACTGATCGCTCATCTCTTCTTAACCCGGATGACGAATTCCTGCGAGACCCCGGGGGCTAGCCCGCCCTTGGCTCGCGACACCACCCGGTAAGTCCACCGCTTCTTCGCCTTCTGGGCCTTCGCCTTGATCGTCACCCGACCCTTGGCATTCGTGCGCGCACCCTTGACCTTTCGCCAGGTTCCCTTCTTCAGAACTTGCAGGATCACCTTCTGCTTCGCTTGGGCTGGTCGCACAATCACCCGGACCCGAATCGGGGCACCCGACGAAACCTTTTTCGTCTTGGCTTTGGCGCTGACCGTTGCACCCACGGCGACCTCGGCGGCAGGACTCTGCGATGCGGCTATACCCGCGGTCTCCGGCACGGTCAGCCGGACCCGTCCTGAGGAGGGCAGCAGGACCTGGAACGCCACGGCACCATCCGGTCCGCTCGCCGCTACCTGCAGGGCTTGCCACTCTTCGCTGCCGGTGGGCTGGAATTCCACCGTCACGGGCACAGCGGGTACCGGCGCACCGTTGAACGTCACCCCTCCGGCAATAGATGTCGGCTGGCCGAATACCGCCGCCGGCGTGACAGCGATAGCGACAACCGCTTCAGCCGGGGCAAGGGACTGCGCATAGCCCCTGATGCCCGGCCACTGTGCGGGGTTCTCACCACCAATGGTCCACAGGGCGGCAGCATTCAATCCGTACTGACCCACCAGTTGTGTGCGCGCGAGCACACCGTCAGGCCCGACGAAATTGACCTGACGCTTGGCCTGGCATGTCTGCGGCGTTCCCGACGAGTCGGTCCAGTCCACATTCTTGGTGTAACGGAAGGAACTCTCTTGACGCACCGGATCCCATCGGACATCCGCTTCGGTCAGGCCGTAGCGCTCAAGTAGCGCAGGAATCTTGGCGGCCGTGACCGCGGCCATGGACGTTGCCGATCGGTACGCGCGCCTTTCTGACGCCGAACCATTCTTGCTCGGACACACGCCGGACAGCCGGTAGCTGCCGCCAGGCTTCGTTCTGGTCCTCGCCCGGCCATAGGTGGGCACTCCGATTTGCAGCTTGGCGGGATCCATCACCGTGACAGCGTGCTCGACATTCGCGCGCACCCAATCAATCGGGGCGATCGGGCCGATCGACCTCACCGTGTAGTCATACGCCATGATCCGAATTCGATCCACGTGCGGAGCGATCCCCGGAATGTTGTAGACCCAGTATCCGTACCGACCACCGCAACGATTTCGCGTGTCGCACGGTCCCGGCACCGTCACCGATAGCAATTTTCCCTGCGCGTGAAGCGCGGCACCCAATTCCGCAACGAACGTCGTCCAGTTTGGCAACGTGGCGTCCCACGTCTTGCTGCCGTCGACGAACGCGAAGTTTTCATAGTCAAGATCAAGCCCGTCGTAACCATTGTTGACCACCAGGGCCACAAGGTCTGCCACGTGCTGACCTCTAAGAGCTGGGTCGGCCAGCGTGGCGGCCATGCGTCCCTTGCCCGAGGCATCGGCGATAGCGGGGATGACCACCATCCCCGCAGCCCGCAAGCGTTCCATCGCCCATGCCACATTGGCACTGCCGTTCGTGAAGTTGGGATTGAGCGCCACTTGAACACCGCCGCCCGTACGGGCGATCGCTGAGTACCAGAACGGGGATACGTCCTCGAAGAGATCGGCGTTGGCGACAGCACTGTCGATTCCCACGGGTCGACTCGGGGAGGTCATCCAGTACGGCATCCATCCGCTGATCACCCTGTCGGGAGTGTTCGCATACGCAGGAGACGCTGCACCGGCCTGCCCCACCAATAAGCCTGCGATCAGGGCGGTAAGGGTCAACACAATGGGGGGAAGACGGCGCATCCAAGCATTGTGCGTCATAGCGACCCTCGGGCGTCGAACCCGGGTGGTGCGGGAGTGTCTGCCCTAGCGCAGGACCCGGCCGATGTCCCCCGCTGCCCGAGAGACCCGGGGGCCCACCTCAGATTCCTCCAGTTCGCGGAAGGACACCACCCCCACGCTTGCCTCAAGGCCGGGAACGCCCGTGACCGGAGAGGCGAGTCCAAACACCCCCGGTGCTCCGTCCTCGCTCGCCACAACCCACGGAGGGTCCAACGGCCTCGTTCCGGCTGTCCTGGCAGCCAAGATGGCCCGGCCGGCGGCGGCAGCCTCCAGCGGACTGCGGCTACCGACGCGATATGTCACGTGCATATCCGATCGAGTGGGCTCGGCAACGAGAGCGGCGACAGACTCCCCTCCATCAACGAGGCAGAGATACGCGGTACATCCGACGGCGTCCGAAAGCATCCGAAGCGCAGGGAACGCCGCGTCTCGAACAACGGGCTGCAATTGGCGACCCATGGCGAGAACGCCCAGCCCCAGCCGACAGCGCCCATCGGATCCTCGCCGGATCAGCGCGTGCTGTTCCAGCGTGACGACCAGTCGATACACCACCGTGCGCCCGATTCCCATCCGCCCAGCGATCTCGGTAATGGTCAAACCCTCGGCGGAATCCGCTACCTCCTCGAGGACCCGCAGCCCTCGATCGAGCGTTTGCGACGTCTCGGCAGCCATGAGGTCAGCCAACCATGCATGCCAGCAACAAGCGAGGGGCGGGCACATGGCCCGCCCCTCGTCGACTCTGTTGTGTCAGCTGGTGATGACCAACTCAGACCTTCGCTACGGACTTCACTCGGAAGGCCGCGACGATCTCGAAGATGCCGATAATGATCAGCCAGATGCCAGCGATCCAGACCACGACGCCGTAGGACGCCACCGGGTTCACGAGCACGATCACGCTGCCGATGAGCAAGATGACACCGAAGAAGATGTTCCAGCCGCGTCCGTCCTTGTGCGAGAAGCCCTCGAGAAGAGCGGCGAGTCCTTGGAAGAGGAAAGCGACGCCGATGAAGATTCCCAGCAGCCACTCGCCACCCAAACCGGAGTCGGCGCGGGTCGCAAGCAAGCCAAGGAAGATCGACAGCGCACCAGTAATGAAGTAGAGGGTGCGCATTCCGCCGGTCAGCCCAGGAGCGAAGCCGCGAACGACGCTGAAGATGCCGGACACGATGAGCCAGATGATGAAGATGACCGCCAGGAGCTTGCCAGCCGACGCCGTGTTCACGACCGCCCAGATTCCCAGGATCAAGGTGACGGCTCCCAAAGCGAGCAGGATCCACCAGTTTTTGCCGATCGACCCCATCAGGTCGTCGTCTTCTACTATCACTACGTCCGAGTTCGACATGCGCATCCTCCCGATGCCGGCGACGGGGTGTCTCCCCAAATGCCGCCCCAATGCTAGGGGCGATAGCTCGAATTTTGGGGATGTCACCGCCCGATCGACCCCTATGTCCGGCGATCAGAGTCTTGTTTAGTCGTCGATGCGCCACATTTCCGGGTTCAGCCAGGTTTCGACGATGGTCTCCAACTCGCCGGATTCGGACAATTCCGCAAGGGCGCGGTCAACGCAGGCCGCAAGTGGATTTCCTTGGACCATGGCGAAGGACAGCGCGATATCCGGGGGATCGACACCGGCAACATTGGAGACGTCGATGTTCGCGATGCTTTCCAGCCATTGCCGTGTGGGCTCGTCGATGAGCTGCGCATCGGTGACGATTCGTGCCTCCTGCATCTCTGATCCGGCGCGTGCCCACATCGCCAGTCCCCCACCTTCGGGGATCCATCCCTTGCCCAGGAGCCATGGCCGCCCCGTTCCTTGGACTGGTGCGGCGAAGCGCAAACTTGAGGGCTGCGTCTGTTGGCTGACTCCAAGGAGCACCCGGCGGGCTTCGTCATCGGGGACATCTAGCACCGTGGTCGTCTCCAAGTACGGGGTCGAGTACGCGATGGCCGGATACTCATCGGGGCGAGCGACGTATCCGTCGACCGCTAAATCGAAGTCGAGAAAGCTTCCGGTGAGAACGTCCTCAGCCGATGCGAACTCCCACGTCACTTCCTGCGATCGAAAACCCAGCTGTTCAGCGACGGCGTAGGCGACTTCTGATTCGAGCCCTAGCCGGTCTGCGGGCTCATCGGAAAGAAAGTACGGCGGGGCCGGCGCCGCCGACGTGGTGAACGTCAGGGCCCCCGGCTTGACGGTCGTCAAGTTCGGCTTGGAACACGGATCCAGGAGAACAAGCTCTGATTGATCATCGTCGGGCGGGGGTGCGACGCCCGCGGCGCCGCCGGAGGCGTCGTCGGCCGCGCATGCGCTCAACAAGACGCATCCCAGAGCAAGAACTAGAGGACCACGCACCTGTCAGTCTCCGCCCCGCGGCAGCGAGGCATGGATCTCTTGGCATTCAGGGCAGATGGGGAACTTCGACGGATCACGCCCAGGCGTCCACTTCTTGCCGCACAGCGCCGTGACAGGTTTACCGGTGACAGCACTCTCGACGATTTTGTCCTTCTCGACGTAGTGGGCGAACCGTTCGTGATCGCCGTCGTCAACCGAGGAGGTGCGCTCTTCCAGGAGCGTGTCGCCACCCGGCGAGGCAAGCGGCTCAAGGGGCCCGGAATCGGTCACTCCTTGAGTGTACGTGCTCGATCCCGTGCCCAGACTTCGAACTCACCCCAGATGTTCACCCTAGATATTCACCCCCTAGCCGCCATGCGGCCCACCCACGACCAAGATCTCCCCATGAGCACCTTCATCGATCCTGTCCCGCAGGATGTCGCTGACCCGACCACGGATTACCCGGCGAACGCTTTTGCATTCCGCTACATGCTTCCCGCTCTCCTTAAGGAACCTGGGCGGCGTCTTCTCGAAGTCGGCGTCGGCCAGGGGGCCGCGCTGTCGGTGTTCACCGACTCTGGTTTCGAGGTATCGGGATTCGATATCGACCATGCATGTGTTCTTCAGACACAGAACCAGGCGCTAGCCCTCGGTCTCGATGCCGAGAGATTCACTCACGGCGATCTGCGGGAGCCCGCGTCTTATCGCTCAATCTGCACACAGGGACGATTCGACGGAATCGTCGCCATGGGCGTCCTTCCGCACATCGCAGACAAGGGATCGAGCCTTCAGAATCTCCTCGACCTCACCGAACCGGGTGGTCAGGTGTTCATCGAATTCAGGAACCTGCTCTTCGCCATGTCCACCTTCAATCGCTTCACCCACAGTCTGTTCATGGATCAGCTGCTGCACGAGGTCTCTGGGCCCGTACGTGACGCGGTCAACCACGAACTCGCATCACGCCTTCGCATGGACGTTCCCGGTTCCATTGCGCGATCAGCCGACGCAGGCGATGACATCCTCGAAACTTTCGACAATCCCTTGACGGTTCCCGCGCTATTCGCCGACGCCGGTTTCGACGATATTCGGGTTCACTACTTCCACTATCACGCAGGCATGCCCTACCTGCAGTCAGAAGATCCCGTTGCATTTCGACGTGCGGATGTGGCGCTGGAAGATGACTCCTCTGGGTGGCGCGGCATGTTCCTCGCATCTGCGTTCGTTATTCACGCACGACGGCCCACCACGTCGTCTTCGGATGCTCGGTAACCTGCTACGACCCCGGTGACACCATCAGATTTGATACCCCCTAGGGTATATACATGACAACGCAGAGTCTGACAGAAGAAACCTTCGCCACCGTCGTGGGTGGCAACGACATCGTGCTCGTCGACTTCTGGGCATCCTGGTGCGGCCCATGCCGGACGTTCGCCCCGGTGTTCGAGAAGGTCGCCGAAGCTAATCCCGACATGGTCTTCGCCAAAGTCGACACCGAGGCAGAGCAGGGACTTGCCGGCTACTTCCAGGTCAGTTCGATCCCCACTGTGATGGCGATCCGTGACGGCGTCGTCCTGTACTCCCAGGCGGGGGCACTCCCGCAACCGGCGCTGGAGAACCTGGTGCAAGCTGTGCGGGACGTAGACATGGACGAAGTCAAGAAGAAGCTCGCCGAGGACTCCGCCAGCGACCCTTCCTAGGGCCGCGGCATAGCCGCCAAGGTGCGGCGCAGCGCCGCTAGGGTTCGGTGGGTGAGCGAGACGATCGACCTGCGGGGCCGCAACTTCGTCGCCGAGAAGGACTTCTCGGCAGCGGAACTGACGCATCTAATCGACCTCGCCGAGCAACTCAAGCACGAGCGTCACACAGGACGAGAGAAGCAGCGCCTGAATGGTCGAGGCATCGCGCTGATCTTTGAGAAGACATCGACGCGAACACGGGTGTCCTTCGAGGCAGCCATCGCCCAGCAAGGGGGCTTCAGTTCGGTCCTAGACCCGTCATCAAGCCAGATCGGACATAAGGAGTCAACGGCGGATACCGCCCGAGTCCTGTCACTAATTTTCGACGCGATCGAATATCGCGGCGCCGACCATGCGACGGTTGTCGAACTCGCCCGACACGCGACCGTTCCGGTCTTCAACGGGCTGACCGATACGTGGCACCCCACTCAGATGCTCGCCGACTTCTTGACGATGAGGGAGCACGCACGCTCAGCCACCACCTCTTTCGCCTACGTCGGAGATGCGCGCTTCAACATGGGTAACTCGCTGCTCGTCAGCGGGGCGATCCTCGGTAGCGATGTCCGCATCGTCGCTCCACAATCCCTATGGCCGGCTGAGGACGTTCAGCAGATCGCGCAGGACCGCGCAGAGGAGTCCGGAGCTCGAATCACACTCACTGAGAAGATCGACGACGGCCTCACCGGTGTCGATTTCGTCCATACCGATGTGTGGGTTTCCATGGGGGAAGCAAAGGACGTCTGGGCTGAACGGATAGAACTGCTGCGCCCCTACCGCGTGGATTCAGCGCTGATGGCGAAAGCAGCCCCCGGCGCCGCCTTCATGCATTGCCTTCCCGCTTACCACGACACCAACACCGACATCGGCCGGTTTGTTGCCACGGAGTTCGGCCTCAGCGACGGAGTCGAGGTGTCCTCAGAGGTGTTCGACTCCCCCGCCAGCATCGTCTTCGACCAAGCAGAGAACAGGCTGCACACGATCAAGTCCGTGCTCGTTGCGACCATGCAGGGTGGACCGGACCCGTTGTCCGCTTCGGACTCCGACTAGCCGAGGCGCGCTCGCAGTTCGCTCAACTGGTTCCACATCTCACTGGGAACGCGATCGCCGAACTGCTCGAAGTACTGCTCGGTGAGTTCCGCCTCCGCTCTCCATGACTCCGCATCCACTCGGAAGAGCTCCCGCACGTCGTCGTCGCTGAGGTCAACCCCGTCGAGATTCAACTGATCGATCACGGGAAGGAGACCGACGGCGGTCCCGACCGCTTCCGCCTTCCCACTCAGTCGCCGCACGATCCAGTCGATCACCCGTGAGTTATCGCCGAAACCGGGCCAGATGAATCGCCCGTCGGCGTCGCGACGGAACCAGTTAACCGAGTAAATGCGAGGAAGGTTGGAAGGTTGCGTAAACGAGCCAACCTTGAGCCAGTGGCCCCAATAGTCCGCCATGTTGTAGCCGCAGAACGGCAGCATGGCGAAGGGGTCGCGACGAAGCTCCCCGAGATTGCCTTCGGCCGCCGCCGTCTTCTCACTGGACATCGTCGCGCCCATAAAGACGCCGTGCGCCCAATCGCGCGACTCCGCCACCAGGGGAACATTCGTCGCCCGCCGACCGCCAAACAAGATCGCATCGATCGGAACTCCCGCGGGGTCTTCCCAGTTGGGTGCGATCGTCGGACACTGCGCTGCAGGAACAGCGAACCGCGCATTGGGGTGACTGGACGGCTCCGCCGAGTCCGGCGTCCAATCCCGTCCCTTCCAGTCGATGGCGTGCGCTGGTGGCTCTGGCGTCAAGCCTTCCCACCACACGTCTCCGTCGTCCGTCAACGCAACGTTGGTGAAGATGCTGTTGCCCCCTTCCAAGGTGCGAACAGCATTCGCGTTGGTGTCCATTCCTGTTCCCGGAGCAACGCCGAAGAAGCCGGCTTCGGGATTGATGGCGTACAGCCGGCCATCCTCGCCGTACCGCATCCAGGCGATGTCGTCGCCGATCGTCTCGACCGTCCACCCCGGTATCGAGGGCTCGAGCATTGCCAGATTGGTCTTTCCGCAGGCAGACGGGAACGCCGCGGCAATGTGGAAGACATCACCGTCGGGCGACGTCACTCGCAAGACGAGCATGTGTTCGGCAAGCCAGCCCTCATCACGCGCCATCGCCGACGCGATGCGGAGTGCGTAGCACTTCTTGCCGAGCAGAGCATTGCCGCCGTAGCCACTCCCGTAGGACACGATTTCGCGCGTCTCGGGATAGTGGACGATGTACTTCGTGTCGCTGCACGGCCACGAGACGTCTTCTCGGGCAACTCCAGCATCATCGATGAGCGGAAAGCCCACCGAGTGCAGACATGGAACGAAATCTCCAAACTCCCCGATCTCCTCCAGCGCCGACGTTCCCACGCGCGTCATGATGTGCATGCTCAACACCACGTATGGCGAGTCCGTGATTTCGACGCCTAGTTGGGAGATGCGAGAACCCAGCGGACCCATGGAAAACGGAATGACATACATCGTGCGACCACGCATCGACCCGGCGAAGACACCGTTTAAGGTGGCGCGCATCTCACTGGGATCGGCCCAATTGTTCGTCGGTCCCGCATCGACTTCCCGTTGCGAGCAGATGAAGGTCCGCTGCTCGACGCGCGCAACATCGCTCGGGTCACTGCGTGCAAGGAATGAATTCGGTCGATGCTCCGGATTCAGCTTGATGAGGGTGCCGGCATCCACCAGTTCTCCGGTCAATCGGTCCCATTCGTGGGTCGACCCATCGCACCATTTGATGCTGTCTGGCTGCGTTAACTCCGCGACTTCCTCGACCCATTCGAGAAGTTGCTTGTTACGTGTGGGCGTGTCTTCTAATCCCTGTAGAGCCATCGTGACTCCGTTGTCCGATCGAGTTGGGTAACCCGTGGCGAGTGGGAAGACCCCGAGATTGCCGCTTGGGGCCCCAATTCGCACCTCGACACTCGTGTGTAAACGCTGTCTTGTGAGCAATGGCACAGGGCCGGTGTGACGTGGCTAACGAATGGACCGATCCAACGGGCAATGAGATGGTTATAGCCGGTCGAGGTACGGCGCTCGTGGCGTCAAGATCGCTTCGCGGACCATCTGCGCGAAAGCCTTTGCTCCCTGAGGGCGCAGGTGGTAACCGTCCGCGTACAGGTACTCGGGGTTCTTGGAGGCTACGGAGTTCCAATCCACGAGGACGACCTGGTCACTCCGGAATTTCGCATGACACCGGCGCAGCATCCGGTTATTCACGTCTTCCCATGCGCGGGGGACCTTGACGGTCACCAAGTACACGGTTCTTGCTGGTCCGGCCGCGCGCACGAGACGACGGCACATCTTCAGGGTGTAGGTCCCGTTAGTTCCCAAGTGGACAACCACGTGCTCGGGGAGGGAGGCTCCCCGATCTCGAATCAGCCGTGGACCCTGATAGGCCTGGCGACTCACAACCGCGTCGACCTTTGTGACACCGGCCGCCTTCAACTGAGATTTCGCACCGAGCATCACCGAGTCACCTATGGCCACAGCATCCAATTTGTGGATGACCACGTGCTCGGGGAGGGAGGCTCCTCGTTCTCGAACAAGCCCTAGGCCCACAGACGCCTGGCGATTCACAACCGCGTCGACCTTTGTGACACCGGCCGCCTTCAAGTGAGATTTCGCACCGAGCATCACCGAGGCACCCATAGCCACAGCATCAAATTTCCGGTGCTCATCGGCGTGGGCCCCCTGCGCAGCCACCGCTGCCGGCAGACTCACCGCCAACGCCGCGATCGTGATCACCGCAGACCGAACGAGCCGCATAACGCTACGACGCACGGGCAGCCACCGCGGATCCCAGCCTGGACACAACTTCGGCGAGGATCGCTTCCGACGTCGCGAAATTGATGCGCACGTGCCCGACACCGTGAGAACCGAATGCCGATCCTGATGTCAGGGCGACCTTGCCTTGCTCTCGGATCACTTCTGCGGGGTCGTCGCCCAGCCCTTCCACGCGCACCCAGGCAAGGTAGGACGCCTCCGGCCAGGTCATCGACGCTCCAGCCACGTCCTGGAGTGCGGTGAACAACTGGCGACGACGACTATCCAACGCAGCGAGCATCTCGCGTCGCCAGGCAGCACCCTCCCGATACGCCGCCAGACTCGCCAGGACGCCGAAATGTCCCACAAGGTACGTCGCTTCGGTAGGTAAGCGCTCGCGCAATCGCTCGGCCACGGTCGGAGCTGCCACCACTTGAGCGCACTTCAAGCCGGGGATATTCCACGTCTTCGATGCAGACATAATCGCTACCGCGTGTAGATCCGCAACGTCGGCGCCAGCCTTCAAGAGTGGTGTGTGCTGTGCCCCCGCGAGCGTCATCGGAGCGTGCACTTCATCGGCGATAACGACGACATTGTGCTCGGCGGCGAGCTCGGCGATACGACGCAGATCCTCCGCCGGATGCACTGTCCCGGTGGGGTTGTGCGGTGAGCACAGCACGTAGGCCTGAACGGATGGGTCGGCAAAGGCATCCGCGAGCCCATCCATGTCCAACCGGTAGCGACCAGCGTCCAGGATCAACGGAACGCTACACAAATGTCGAGACGCGACTTTTTCCACCGTTGAGAAAAACGGCGGATAGACCGGCGGGTTGATGACGACGGTCGACCCCGGATCGGTGAGGTGGAGTAGCGATTGCCCGACCGAACTCATCGCGTCAGCAAGCACCGTCACATGGCCCGAGTCGATCTGCCAGTTCCACTCGTCGCTGGCGAACTCGGCCAAAGCCGCGGGGACGTCGTCCGCCCACCGATACCCGGTGTCGGAGTTGTCCACGGCGCTGCGGAGAGCGTGGGCGATCGGCTCAGCCAGTGTGAAGTCCATCTCAGCCACCCACGCCGGCAGGACATCCGACGAATAGGTGCGCCACTTCGCACTGGAGCGGCGCCTCAACTCCTCGAGGGACACCTCGTCGATGGCCACAAGACAAGCATGCCAAGGGTAGTCGCGTTCGAACGACCCCTCACTATCTACGCCTCGAGGACACCCCTGACCACGCTGTCCGTGCTGTGCGTGACATCACCGTCGAATTGCTCAAGGGAGATGTCGACGACGGGGAACGTCTCCATGTCCATCCCGCCAGGAAGGGAGAACTCCTGCACATCGCCAGTTCCGAGAACACCGATGGACATCATGGAGTCGGCTTCGGGGGTGAGCATCCACACCTCGTAGTACCCGTCCGGTTCCGGCAGGTCGGGCACGTCGATGACCAGCGTGGGGCCGTCGGCCGTCTGAAGCACCTGCGCGACCCCGCTTGAGTCCTTCCCCGGAAGGGGTTCCAAGGTGGCCTGTGCGATGGCGGGAGCGGGCTCGGACTGGTTCATCACCACCGCAGTACCCACGCTTCCTGCCAAGAGACCGACCGCGGCGGCCAGAGCGAACCAACCCATCCGAGCGCCACGCGGGGCGGCCGGCTTGCTCACCTGTTCGTCGGAGTCGATCTCCATGGCGATCCGATCCCACAGCTCACTCGGCGGCGCTACCGGCTTGTCCTCGTCAGTTACCGATCGAGCACTGTGGACGATGGCACCGAGTTGATCGACCTTCGCCTGACACGAAACGCACGACCGCACGTGATCGTCATCTCGCGCCAACACACTCTCCCCGAGGGCGAGGAGTGCGATCGTGTCTTCGTCCACGTGACTCATCTGCTCGTTGTCTCGGGCATTTCCATTGCCCTCATGCTGCGACACCGTCCACCTCCAATCGATCGCGAAGCCGGGCCAACGACCGGCGTATGTGACTCTTGACCGTGCCCAGCGGCAAGTCCAGCAAGCTAGCCACCTGGGCGTGGGTCATGTCCTGATAAAAGCAAAGTTCCAGAATGCGTTTCTGCGGCTCACCGAGGCGGGCGATCTCATCGGCAAGGAGTACACGGTCCACCGTTCCCTCCACCGCATAATCCTGCTGAATCTCCTCGGGGACCTCCTCGACCGGATCAGCAACGCGGCCACTGGCCCGGTAGTGATCCACGATCTTGTTCCGAGTGATCGCAAGCAGCCAGCCGGGGAGGCTTCCGGAGTTGGGGTCGAAACGCTGCCGGCCTTGCCATGCTGCCACGAAGGCGGCTTGAGTCACATCCGCGGCGTCGTCGTCGTTACGCAGGCTTCGCCGGGCAACCGAGTACACCAGCGGCGACCACCGGTCGTACACCTCCCGGAAGGACCCGTCGTCCCCACGCGTGAAAGCCGCCGCGATTTCCGCATCAGCTTCCGAGCGCACCGACCGGACCTCCGTTGCCTCTGCAGGCGAGGTGGCATCCGCCACGCCCGCCGTAGTCGTGGCTCTACTGTCGCTCACCGGTTCAACTCCGCCACCAGCAAGTCCCCCACGGGAGTGCACGACTCCCGGTGACGACTCTTGCTCATGGTCGGCTCCCCAGACGAATTTTGGCACGCCCAGGAGGGCGGTTACTAAGGAGTACGCATTGTGCGCCCTCCATGGATGCACTGCGAGCCGAGAAATTTTCGACATGCGCCCGCCCGTAGGGGCAGGAAGCCCTGAGGTGCCGTTATGCCAGCGACAGGAACAGCTTTTCGAGCTCCTCCGGCGTCATGGGCGCCTTGTCACCGTCTTCCCAGCATTGCTTCAACCCAGTAGCAACGACCTTGAAGCCAGCCCGGTCCAGGGCCTTGGAAACGGCCGCCAATTGGGTGACGATCTCGCCGCAACTGCGGTCGTCTTCGATCATGTTGATGACGCCGTCAAGCTGCCCCCGCGCCCTCTTCAGGCGCAAGAGAACATCGCGGCTAATCGCTGGATCTATCTCCATAAGCGCATGCTACCCCAATACCCTCTGGGGTATTGTCTCGAACATGGAACACAACCACGGAACAGCCGTTCAAGAGCCCCTCGCGCCCCTGGCACGCAACCTGCGCCAGGCCATTCCGGACGTCTACGCGGGCTTCAAGGAACTGCACTCGAGTGCCATGGCAGACGGCGCCCTACCCCTGAAGGTCAAGGAACTGATCGCGTTGACCCTGTCGATTGGCTCCCAATGCGACGGCTGCATCGCGGCGCATGCTCGGAGCGCCTCTCGGGCCGGGGCCACCAAGGAGGAAGTCGCCGAGGCCATCGGCGTCACGTTCCTCATGCAGGGAGGGCCAGCAACGGTGTATGGGCCACGAGCCTACGACGCCTTCTGCGAGTACTACGACGCCCAACATCCCTCGTCAGGGGATGCGTCCTGAGCGGCTCCGTGCCCGGGAAGATCGCCCTTGTCGGTAGCGGCGAGTACCTGCCCGAGATGCAGGATCTCGAGGAGTGGCTCCTGACCGACAAGCCGCCCCGCTATGTGCAGTTAGCTACGGCAGCGTCCCTCGAGGGCGAAGAATCACTCCGCCGCTGGCACGATTTGGGAGCTCGGGCAGCTGAGCGGCTCGGTGTCGAGCAGGTCGTCATCGACGTGCGAACCCGACAGGACGCAGAGAACGCTGACTACTCCGAGGCGATCAGCGGAGCCGGCCTGATCTATCTGTCCGGAGGCAACCCCAAACATCTCGCCCGAACACTCATCGATACCCCGGTGTGGGAGGCCATCCATCGAGCCTGGAGGCAAGGAGCGTCTCTCGCGGGTTGCTCTGCCGGCGCCATGGCCCTCAGCGGCTACGTGCCGGATATTCGACACCCCCGCTCCGGAGGTCAAGACGGCCTCGGCCTCGTTCCCGAACTGCGGGTTCTTCCCCACTTCGACGTGTACGGCAAGTGGATTCCGGACATCGTCATGCGGCCCCTCTTGAGCGAGTCCACGACGGTCATCGGCATCGACGAGCAGACGGCGTTTCGTGCCGAACCTCCCGAGGACCTCGAGCAGCCGTGGTCCTTTCGTGGCGTGGGGCGGGGCTCGTGTTGGCGCATCGAAAGTGACCGCAAGTACCGCGTCAACTCACCCATGGAGCTATCGGTCGTGTAGTAAACGAATTACGTCGGCGACTTTCCACCCACAGCAAATCTGAGCCCTGTGGCGCATTTCCCCGAGCTTTGCGGCACCTACAACGCTTCCCGCCCTCCATCCACTACCCGGGCGAGCTGTGCGCACTGATCCCGCGCCACCGCCTGGGTGTACTTCGCGAAATCCCACTCGTCGTTCGGTACCGCCGCTATCTCCTCGGCACTCAGCGTCTCCAGCGTGGCAGCAAACGCCGCTGTTTCCGACAGGGCCTCAACAAGCGGGGCGAACCGATTGTCCGCCGCGAACACCCGCCGTGCGGCCTCAAGTCGGATCCGCGCCCGCTCGGCGTACTCTGCACGCTGATCGGGTGAAGCTTCGAGCGCCGACACCACCGGCTCGCCGTCCTCGTTCCATCCGCAGGCGAGAGCAGCATCTTCGTCGATCGATGCCGAGGAGCAGGCGCCGATGGCCAACGCAGACACCACTGCGAGAGCAATTGCTGTCCGACGCATGAAGCCACCGTAGGTTCCTTGGTCGTCATGGGCCACACTGACGACGTGTCGACCCCCATCCTGCGTCCGGGGATAAAGACGTTCAAACCACGACGCAGCCGAATCACGCCCCGCCAGCAGCAGGCGCTCGCCCACGCAGGCCCCTGCTTACTGACCGAGGAAACGCTCGACGACGCGTGGGCTTCCAACTCACCGGTCATTGTGGACATCGGATTCGGATCAGGTGAACCGGTTGCAGCCATGGCACGCACCTTCCCCGAGCAAATCATCCTGGCCGTCGACGTGCACACACCCGGCATCGGGGACCTGCTCGATCGCTGTCGAGTCGAGGACATCGACAACGTCTTCGTCATCGAAGCCGACGCCCTCGAACTCTTGCCCACCCTTCCCGGCCCGGTATCGGGTGTGCGGACCTACTTCCCCGACCCCTGGCCGAAGTCCCGACACCACAAGAGACGCCTCTTGCAACCCCCGGTCATCGACGCCGTCGCCGAGCGTGTCATCGAAGGCGGCTTCTGGCACCTGGCGACGGATTGGGCCGAGTATGCGGAATCCATCTGCGCGGCATTTGACGAGCACACTGGATGGAAGGGCGGAGTGATCCCGCGCCCCGATTGGCGTCCGGTGACCCACTACGAGCGTCGAGCGATTCGTGAGGGAAGGGCCGTGGTCGACATGTGGTTCACCCGAATCTGACTTACCGTGCCTGTATGCGCGTCGTCTTTCCCCTCCTCGCAGCCGCCCTCCTCTCGGCATGCGTGACGGGATCGACCACCGGTGGGCAGGAAAGCACGCAGACTTCAACGCCGACCCCCACGCAGACGCAAGAACCGTCGTCTACCCCATCACCATCCAACGAGCCCACGCCATCGCAGACCGGGCAACCCAGCCAGACACCCAGCCAGACCCCTAGCCAGACCCCTAGCCAGCCCGACGTTCAAGTGGCTGAGTGCACACAGGAAACATTCGACGGGACCCGTCAAACAATCGAAGGCCAACAAGAGGCTTTTGCGACAGGTGACTTCGCGGCAGCACGGACCTTCTCGTCACAATCGTTCCAAAGTTACGTGAGCGTTGAACAGTTCCAGGAAATCATCGTCGGCACCTACCCCTTCTTGATCGACAGCCCGGAACTTGCTTTCCCTGAGTGCCAACGAGAAACAGACACCGTGCTGATGAGGGTCGAGGTGGACGGTTCACCATCAGTCATCATGATCTATCGGCTCGTCCTCGAAGATGACG
>NZLD01000059.1 GCA_002694095.1 Micrococcales bacterium
TGATCATGATGCGGTCACCGTCACGCAGCAGCCCGATGGGGCCACCGTCGACGGCCTCCGGGGATACGTGACCGACACACAAACCCGTCGTGCCACCGGAGAAGCGCCCATCGGTGATCAACAGCACGTCCTTACCCAAGCCCGCACCCTTGATGGCTCCGGTGATCATCAGCATCTCGCGCATACCCGGACCACCCTTGGGGCCTTCGTATCGAATGACGACAACGTCACCAGCCTGGATGGTGCCGTCCTCGAGGGCATCCATGGCTGCCTGCTCACGATCAAACACACGCGCCACCCCCTCGAAGACCTCCACGGGAACACCGGCGTTCTTCACGACCGCACCCTCNGGNGCCAGNGAGCCNGACAGGATCGTGATGCCGCCTGTCGGAGCGATCGCATCGTTCGANGCTTTCAGAATCGTTCCGTCNGGNTCNGGCGGATCGATGTCTGCCAGATTCTCGGCAACCGTCTTGCCCGTGACGGTGAGGCAGTCGCCGTGCAGCAGACCCGCATCGAGCAGGCCGCGCATCACCACNGGAACGCCGCCCACACGATCCACATCGCTCATCACGTACCGACCGAANGGCTTNACGTCCGCNAGCAGCGGCACCTTCGAGCCGATGCGGTGGAAGTCCTCGATGTGNAGGTCGACCTTGGCTTCATGGGCGATCGCCAACAGATGCAGNACNGCATTGGTCGAGCCTCCGAAGGCCATGATCACCGCGANGGCGTTCTCGAGGGATTGCCGCGTGATGATGTCGCGCGCGGTAATGCCGAGGCGGAGCAACTCGACCACGGCCTCACCACTCTTGCGTGCGTACGTGTCTCGGCGGCGATCGACGGCAGGCGGAGCGGCTGACCCNGGCAGCGACATNCCCATCGCTTCGGCGGCACTCGCCATCGTGTTGGCGGTGTACATNCCNCCGCAGGCACCTTCACCAGGACAAATNGCTCGCTCGATGCGGTCGACGTCTTCTCGAGACATCAAGCCTCGCGCGCACGCACCNACGGCTTCGAATGCGTCGATGATGGTGACGTCCTTCTCCGAACCGTCGCTCAGCTTCACGTGGCCGGGAAGAATNGAGCCGGCNTACACGAACACCGANGACACGTCGAGTCGAGCCGACGCCATCAGCATGCCGGGCAGCGACTTATCGCAGCCGGCGAAGGTGACCATGCCGTCGAGCCTTTCCGCTTCGACAACCGCCTCGACCGAGTCCGCGATGATCTCGCGACTGACCANCGAGAAGTGCATGCCCTCATGCCCCATNGAGATGCCGTCNGAGACNGAGATGGTTCCGAATTCCAGTGGGTAGCCACCGGCGGCGTGGACGCCCTCCTTGGCTGANGTCGCCAGTCGCTCCAGCGACAGGTTGCACGGCGTNATTTCGTTCCAGCTCGATGCGATGGCNACCTGCGGCTTGGCGAANTCTTCATCGCCCATACCGACCGCACGCAACATGCCACGGGCCGCAGCCCGTTCGAGCCCATCGGTTACCTGGCGACTGCGGGGTTTGATGTCTGGCATAACCGAACCCTAGTCCGCAGAATTCAGCCGGAAGCCACCACGTTGCGCAGCGGTTGATCGTTCCGCCAACNTTCCACTTGCTCGCCGATCAACTGCTGCGCCAGTCGCGGAAACGCGTCNGTGTCACCACCGATGTGTGGAGTGATGAAGACACNCGGAGTCNACCACAGCGGNTGGGTNTNGGGNAANGGCTCCGGCTCGGTGACATCNAGCGCGAANTCNAGGCGCCCNGCGTGCCGAAGGATGTCCTCGGTNACCGCNACCGATCCGCGCGAGACGTTGACCACCAGCGAGCCGTCAGGAAGTCGCGACAGGAAATCATCGTTGACCATTCCCGCCGTCTCNTCCGTCAGCGGAACCGCGAGNATCACGANGTCGGTNCGNGGCAAGATGTCGTGAAGATCNGCGATCGGGNNAACGCCCGGNCGNCGGGTACGCGCCAGCACGGTGGTNACGCAACCGAAGGGCTCCAANGTGCGNGCAATGGCCGTTCCCACTCCCCCGGCACCGATGATCACCACNCGNGCNTNTTGCAACGAGCGNCCNCGCCGATGACNCCATGTCCCCTCGACCATGTCTCGGGCCGCTCGATCGAGTCCACGCCACACGGTGATGATCGAGCCGACAGCGAGTTCGGCGGTGCTTTGCTCGTGAACTCCCGCCGCGTTNCACAAGGTCACGCCGGTCGGCAGTTGCGGCACCACGGCNTCGAAACCCACCGTCGGCANTTGAACGACGTCGAGTNGTGGCATGCGCGCCATCCAGNCCGCGTTCGGGTGCTCGATGTANGCNGGAACGAAAAACCCCACGCGCTCGAGAACCTCGNCATCGGGTNCATGCCCTTCGCGGTACNCGACAGCCCCCTGCGTGTCGACAGGNAGNAGNTAGTCGGGCGCNAAGACGAGGGGCTCAGCCATCGACNCCGAGATGCTCCAGNAGAAGAGTCCGCACCTTCGCGGCGTCGGCCNGACCTTTCGTCGCTTTCATCACCGCACCNACGATCGCACCCGCGGCCTGAACTTTGCCGCCTTGGATCTTCTCGGCGACNTCNGGNTGATCGGCCAGGGCTTGCTCGATCGCNGCNAGCAACGTGGAGTCGTCACCAACNACCACGAGCCCCCGGGCCTGAACGACTGNGTCGACATCNCCTTCGCCGGCGATCANACCTTCGAACACCTGACGCGCNAGCTTGTCGGTCAAACTGCCGTCGGCNATCAACTCCTCGACCCGGGCGATGTGCGNCGCCGTCACCGGAAGGTCNGTCAAGGCGATTCCTTGCTCGTTGGCGATCCGNGTGAACTCNCCNGTCCACCACTTGCGNGCGGCCGCCTGATCNACGCCNTGATCGATGGTCNACTCCACNAGATCGAGTGCTTCGGCGTTGACCAACGTCTGCATNTCGAGGNCGCTGATGTNCCACTGNGCCTGCAGNCGGGCGCGCCGCACCGANGGCACCTCGGGCAGCGTNCCGCGAAGCTCNTCGACCCANTCCGNNGTCGGTGCCACCGGAACCAAATCGGGTTCNGGNAAGTAGCGGTAGTCCTCTGCGTGCTCCTTCGACCGTCCCGACGTGGTNTCACCGGTGTCCTCATGGAAATGNCGGGTNTCCTGCACCACTCGACCNCCGCTCGAGAGCACCGCGGCCTGGCGCTCGATCTCGAAACGGACGGCGCGCTCCACGCTGCGTAGCGAATTGACGTTCTTGGTCTCCGATCGCGTTCCCCACGGTTCCCCCGGCGGAGCCAGGGAGACATTCACGTCGCACCGCAACGATCCTTGATCCATTCGAACGTCGGAGACTCCCAGCGCTCGCATCAAGTCACGCAGTTCGGTGACGTAGGCCCGCGCCACCAGCGGTGCGAGTTCGCCGGCACCAACGATCGGTTTCGTCACGATTTCGATTAACGGAATCCCGGCACGGTTGTAATCGACCAGGGAGTAGTCGGCGCCGTGGATGCGTCCGGTGTCACCACCCGCGTGGGTCAACTTTCCGGTGTCTTCTTCCATGTGGACGCGTTCGATCTCCACACGGAATTCCCGCGGACCATCGTCTGTGGCGACCACGACGTCCAGGTAGCCATCGACGCACAAGGGCTCGTCGTATTGGCTCACCTGATAGTCCTTCGGCATATCGGGGTAGAAGTAGTTCTTGCGAGCAAACCGGCACCACGACGCGATCGAGCAGTTCAATGACAGGCCCATCCGGATCGTCGACTCGATAGCCGACGCGTTCACCACCGGCATCGATCCAGGCAAACCCAGGCAGACCGGGCAGACATGCGTGTTGGGATCGCCTCCGAACTCCGCCGAGCAGGAGCAGAACATTTTGGACGCGGTCCCTAATTCCACGTGCGTCTCGAGCCCCAGTACCGGCTCGAACGCAGCCAACGCGTCGTCGAACTTCATCCGTTCGATGGCTGAGGCGCTCATAGGGCAGGGACCTCCTCGATCAGTGCGTGTCCACGCTTGTCGAGGAGCGCCTGTTCGAGAGCGGCACCCACCCGATAGAGGCGATCATCTGTTTGCGCGGGAGCCATGATCTGTAGACCTACCGGAAGGTCGTCCTCGCGAGCCAGGCCGATGGGAACGGACATCGCACAATTGCCGGCGAGGTTGACCGGGATGGTGGCGATGTCGTTCAAGTACATCGCCAAAGGATCATCGACCTTCTCGCCGATGGTGAAGGCGGTGGTGGGCGTGGTCGGCGAAACGAGCACATCCACCGTTTCGAACGCTGCGGCGAAATCGCGAGAAATCAACGTACGAACCTTCTGCGCTTGGCCGTAGTAGGCGTCGTAGTACCCGCTCGACAGCGCGTAGGTCCCCAGCATGATTCGACGCTTCACTTCGGCTCCGAAGCCGACCTCACGTGTTCGGGACATGACCTCTTCGACGGACGCCTCGCCGTCATCGCCCGCACGAAGTCCATAGCGCATGCCATCGAAGCGAGCGAGATTGCTCGATGCTTCTGACGGCAAGATCAAGTAGTAAGCGCCGAGGGCGTAGTCGAAGTGGGGACAGGAGACTTCGACCACCTCGGCGCCCAAATCCGTCAGCATCGCGACGGCTGTGTCGAAGCTTTCTCGCACGCCCGGCTGGTAGCCCTCTCCTGAGAGCTCTCGGACGAGCCCGATACGCATCCCGCGGATGTCACCGTTACCCGCACCCGCAACCACGTCGGGGACCGGCGCATTGATCGACGTGGAATCGCGCGGGTCGTATCCGGCAATCACCTCGTGCAAAAGGGCTGCATCCAGGACGCTCCGGGCGCACGGACCCGCTTGGTCCAGCGATGACGCGAGTGCGACGAGCCCGTAGCGAGACACCGCGCCATAGGTCGGCTTCACCCCGACCGTGCCGGTCACCGATGCTGGCTGCCGGATTGATCCACCCGTATCGGTGCCGATGGCCAGGGGCGCCTCGAACGCCGCGAGGGCGGCCGCCGATCCACCGCCCGATCCCCCAGGAATGCGCTCGACATCCCACGGGTTGCGGGTCGGGCCATACCCGCTGTGCTCCGTCGAGGAGCCCATGGCGAACTCATCCATGTTGGTCTTGCCGAGAATGACGACATCGGCTGCCCGCAGCCGTTCGACGATCGTTGAGTCATACGGAGGGCGCCAACCCTCGAGGATGCGAGATCCACAGGTGGTCGGGACCCCCCGCATCGTGAGTACATCCTTCAACGCCAGCGGAACCCCGGCGAGGCGACCGAGCTCTTCACCCGCGGCACGACGACGATCCACGTCCTGCGCGGTGGCGAGGGCGGCGTCGGTATCTACGTACAAGAACGCGTGGATCGTCCCGTCGACCGCCGAGATTCGATCAAGGCAGGCCTGGGTGAGTTCGACCGACGTAATGTCTCCCGCGCTAAGGGCGCTGCTCAGCGTGGCGGCATCTTGCCGAACCAGATCGGCTTCGGAGGTCACCGACATGTCAGTCCTCATCCAGAATGCGCGGAACGCGGAAGCGGTCGTCTTCCCACGAGGGCGCTCCGGCCTGCACATCCGCACGATCCAAACCTGGGCGGGCCACGTCCTCGCGGAAGACGTTGGTCATGGGAACCGGGTGCGAGGTCGGGGGGATGTCGTCCGCAGCTACTTCCGATACCCGTTCGACGGCTTCGACGATCGCGGATAGTTGGTCGGTGTAGTGCGCGGTTTCCTCGTCTGTCAGCTCCAGGCGGGCCAGGTGGGCGAGGTGCTGCACCTGTTCGCGGGTGATGTGGGCCATGGCCTCATCCTTGCAGCACGCCGTCGAGCCCTTGTTCGAGGAGCCGGTCGAAGGACTCCGCGGGGACGACCGGCACGCCCAGAGATTCCGCCTTGTCCAGTTTCGACCCTGCGCTCTCTCCGGCAACCACGGCACTTGTCTTGCCCGACACAGAGCCCGTCACCTTGGCACCCCGGGCCACGGCCGCAGCTGATGCCTCATCGCGGGAGTAGCCCGGAATCGACCCGGTGATGACGATCGTCACCCCCGACAGCGTCTGAGCCAGCATCTCGGACTCGCTCAGAGCAGCATCGACGAGTTGCACTCCGCCGCGCTCCCACTTGTCGATGATCTCTCGATGCTCATCGTCGGCGAACCACTCGACCACCGCTTCGGCGATCACCTGACCGACGCCGTCTACTTCTGCAAGACGCTCCACGCCGGCCGAGGCGATGGCATCAATGGAGCCGAACTCCCGAGCCAGCGCCTGAGCAGCGGTCGGACCCACATGTCGGATAGACAAGGCGACGACGATCCGCCACAAAGGCCGGGTGCGCGCGGCGTCGAAGTTCGCGAGCATCACCTTCGCGTTCTCGCCGAGTTGTCGACCACTCTCGTCTTTGCCCGGATCTCGAGTGAAGAACTCGCAGGCGAGAAGATCGTCTGCGTCGACCAAGAACAGATCACCGACGTTCGCGACGATGCCACAGTCAAGCAGCGCTACGGCCGCCTTGTAACCCAACCCCTCGATATCGAGTGCATTGCGCGATGCGACGTGAAAAAGGCGTTCCCGGAGTTGGGCGGGGCATCCGTCGGCATTCGGGCAGCGAAGGTCCTTGTCACCTTCCTTCTCCGTGGCGATCGCGGTGCCGCATTCGGGGCACTCACCTGGCATGACGAAGGCACGCTCGTCGCCGGTCCGGGCTTCGATCACCGGGCCGATGACTTCAGGGATGACATCCCCGGCTTTGCGCAGAAAGACCATGTCCCCGATCAAGACACCTTTGCGTTGCACTTCGTATTGGTTGTGCAACGTCGCCATCGACACCGTCGATCCCGCAACACGTATCGGTTCCATGACGGCAAAGGGAGTGACGCGACCGGTGCGTCCGACATTGACAGCGATATCCAGCAAGCGTGTGCGAACCACCTCGGGTGGGTACTTGAAGGCAATGGCCCAACGAGGGGCACGCGAGGTCTCCCCTAATTGGGTCTGTAATGCGAAGTCGTCGACCTTGATCACGACTCCATCGATTTCGTGCTCTACGTCGTGTCGATGCTCCGCGTAGAAGTCGATGTACTCGCGGACACCGGAAACATCGGAGTGCACCGCCATTCGAGAGCTCACGGGGATGCCCATATTCGCCAGGAGTGCGTAGGTCTCGCTTTGCGAGGTGACATCGATTCCTTCGCGAGCTCCGATCCCGTGGGCCGTGAACCCCAGCGCCGCGAGTCGACCCACCGCCCGCTCGTACTCGTGCTCGAGGCGTTCGATCTTGGCGGCCGACCGGCTGCCGCTCGACTCCCGGGCGTCGTTGAGTTCCACCCATCGCTTGTCCACTCGTTGCCGGATTGTTCCGGCAGCCGCGTTTCGCGGATTTGCGAAGGGCGTTACGCCAGCGGCCATCTGCTCGTCGTTGATGCGTTCGAAATTCGCCGTCGAGAAGAAGACCTCTCCTCTGATTTCAACGAGATCGGGTGGATCTGCGGAATCGAGGGTCTCGGGGATCGCGTCGATGAACTGTGCGTTGTAAGTGATGTCCTCGCCGGTCACACCGTCTCCGCGGGTTGCCACGGACGCGAGGCGACCGTCCCGGTAGACGATGTCGACAGCAAGCCCGTCGATCTTGACTTCACACAACAAGTCCGGAAGGCGCCCCAGACCCTTTTCTACGCGCTCCAGCCACGCGGAGAGTTCCGCCTCATCGAAGGCGTTGTCCAGTGAATACAGACGAACGAGGTGTGTGACGGCCTCGAACATTTCCGATGCCTGCCCGCCGACCGTCTGCGTGGGTGACTCCCCGCTCGCTAATTCCGGATAGCGCTCCTCTAGCGCTTCCAGCTCTCGAAACAAGGAGTCGTATTCGGAATCCGATATCGATGGCGCATCGTGTTGGTAGTACGCCGCGCGCGCGTTGTTGATCGCATCGACGAGCTCGTGCCACTTCTGGCGTGTGTCAGGCGTTGGCGTCTTGGTTCCCTTGTCACCCATGGACCGGCTCCGAATGCTCATCCCGCACCACCACGCCGACCCTGGTGCACGCGTCCATCACCGTTCGGGCGCCTTCGGGCGATAGATGCGCCAGCCCGGAGGTCGGACTGATGGCGACGTTCGACGGTACCTGCGCGAAACCGGCTCGTTCCATGAGTCGGCGAAGTGGGGCGCTGACGCCTGTGTCGCTTCGCGAGACGTCGATCTGCGCCGGGACGCACGACAGCAGGAGGCCGACTCCCGACTCCCACGCACCGAGCAACGACTCGTGCGCAGAGGCCGATCGCATCGGCTGCTCGATATCGATACCGATGATTCTGGCTCCGGTCCCGAGCATGAGTTCGACCGGAGCGCCGGGAGCTGCACAACGAACGCAGGCGACCGCATTCGCGGCGACGACCGCATTCACGATGATGGACAGGTGGGCCTGCACGACCGCGGGCTCAACAGCCCGGTGGAAGAGCCGTCCACTGCTCATCGGCACCCGACCGTCAAGAACCCGACTCAGTTCGGGTTCCTCGATGTGGACGATGACCTGGCCATCGGGTACGGCGCGTTGCACCCGTGCCGTGAGTTCACTCGCGGCTTCAACCGCGGCACCGGAGATCTCGGCAACAGCGCCGTGATCGCGAATCAGCGACTCCCCCGCTGCGTCCTCGATCCGCGCAGCCGTCGACCACGGGCCGAGCATGTGCACCTTGACCGGTCCCCGATGCGAGGCGGCGTATTCCTCGAAGGAGTCCAGGTCTTCGGACAGCCAGGCTCGGGCACGTCGAAGAGCCGCCTGACCGGTGTGGCCAAGTCGCCAGCCGCGGACGGTGGTTTCGACTTCGAACGTTCGATCGACACCGGCCAACATGGCGGCCGTTCGCCCGACGGGGTCACCTCCCGGGCCTCGACTCGGCAACTCGACGACGTGGGGTACCGCGCCGAACTCGCCCACGACGATGTTCGTGGCTTCACGCGAGTCGATACCTGGCATCGATCCGATCCCGGTGGCGACAGCCGGGTACGGCCACGTGAATCCCTCGTTCACGCTCGCTGCGCTTCTCGTGGGCGCTTCACACCGCTCACCGTGCGTGTCTGGCAGATTCTTCCTGAGCCGAGAACACGGGAATCGCTGTAGAGCACCACCGTTTGTCCCGTGGCGAGTCCGCGTACGGGTTCGAGCAGAGCGACGTCGATGGTGTCGTCGAGCATCCTCGCCTGGGCCGGCACCGGGTGGTGGTGTGCTCGCACTTGGGCACTGACGTGTGACCATTCCACCGTCAACGCCGGGGCTGCCCAGATGACGTGGTCGGCGACCAGGCCATCGACGTCGAGCATCTCCGGAGAGCCGACGTAGACCGTGTCCGTCGAATCATCAATGTCGACGACGTACCGAGGGCGCCCGTCTTCGCCGGGAATGCGCAGGTCCAGGCCACGACGCTGGCCGATGGTGACGGTAAACGTGCCCTGATGACTACCCACGTCACGGCCGGTGGAGACATCGACGATGGGGCCGGGCTTCTCCCCCAGCGCCTTGGTCAAGAAACCCGCGGTATCACCGTCGGGAATGAAGCAGATGTCATGACTGTCCGGCTTCGAGGCCGTGCGTAAGCCCCGCGCTTCAGCCTCCGCTCGCACATCGCTCTTCAGCGAACCCCCGAGCGGGAAGTAGCAGTGCCGCAGTAGGTTCTGCTCGATGACGGCGAGAACGTAGGACTGGTCCTTGTCCGCATCCGCCGCGCGATGCAGTTCGGGACCGTCTGCCCCGGACGTGAGCACGGCGTAGTGACCGGTGGCGACTCCGTCGAAGCCCAACGCCAATGCTCGGTCCAGCACAGCCCGAAACTTGATGTGCTCGTTGCACCGCACGCATGGATTCGGTGTCCGATTGGCTTGGTATTCGGCGAGGAAGTCATCCATTACTTCCTCGGCGAATTCGGCAGAGAAATCCCAGATATAGAAGGGAATGCCGAGCGCGTCTGCAACTCGGCGCGCATCTCGTGCATCGTCGAGAGTGCAACAGCCGCGAGACTTTCCCCCGGTGGACTCCGACCGGGCCAGCGCAAGGTGGACTCCGACCACGTCATGGCCTTGATCCACCATTCGAGCCGCAGCGACCGAAGAATCCACGCCGCCCGAGAGCGCAGCGATGATTCTCATCGATCGACTTCGTTCTCGCGGGCCGCCCGATAGCGGTCGGTCGATACCGACCCTGCACGACGCGCTCGCTCTACCGCGCCGGGGAGGGCGCGAATGATGGCGGCCACGTCTTCATCGGTAGACGTTCGACCGAAACTGAAGCGAAGCGAGGATCGCGCTGTTCGCTCATCGACACCCATCGCGAGGAGAACGTGACTGGGCTCGGGCACCCCTGCGGTGCAGGCCGACCCCGTCGAGCAATCGACGCCTGCGGCATCGAGCAACATCAGTAGAGCATCCCCCTCGGCGCCGGGAAAAGAAGCGTGCACGTTGCCGGGTAGGCGCGTCGCGGGGTCACCGACCACTGGACCGTTGATGATCGCGTCTGGAACGACAGAAGCGATTCCTTCTGCCAGCTGGATTTGCAAGCTTCGCAGGTGCGCGGCGTGAGCGGCCTGCTCCTCGACCGCGTGATGCACCGCGACGGCGAATGCAGCGGCAGCCGGCGCGTCGAAGGTACCCGATCGAATATCTCGCTCCTGGCCACCACCGTGGGACACGGCAACGAGGCTCTCGTACGGGTCGACGATCAGGGCCCCGATACCGAACGGGCCGCCCACCTTGTGTCCGCTAATGGTCACGGCCGTCGCACCGAGCTCGGACAGATCCACGGGGAGTTGGCCGAGCGCCTGCACTGCGTCGGTGTGGAAGGGCACACCCGCGCTCCGGCACGCGGCGGCTATTTCTCGGACGGGCTGGACGGTGCCCACCTCGTTGTTCGCCCACATGACCGAGACCAGCGCCGTTCGCTCCGCCGCCGACGACAACAACTGATCGATGAAATCCACATCAACTCGGCCGGATGCATCGACCGGAATCCACCGCACGTCCGCACCCTCGTGCTTGCCGAGCCATTCGACGGGGTCGAGGACGGCGTGGTGCTCGATCGCCGATGCGGCCACGATCGGATCGGCGACACCCAGTCGCGCCCGACGGGCCCACAAGAGCCCCTTGACGGCGAGGTTGTCGGATTCGGTTCCACCAGAGGTGAAGACGACCGCCGAGGGTCGCGTGCGCAGATCGTCGGCGATGGATTCCCGAGCCTGTTCCACGATTCTGCGAGCGGCACGACCGGACGCATGCAGGGACGACGGGTTACCAGCAACAGCAGAAGCATCCAGCCAGGCCTCTCGCGCCTGGGGAAGCAGCGGCGTCGTTGCCGCGTGATCGACGAAGTGCCGGGTGGAGCCATCGGCATCTCCCCCAGCAGCGCCCCCGCCAGCGCTATGCGCGAACGTCACATCGCGTGCCGAATCCACGTCGGAACCGTTACTCACTATCCGATGGTAGCCAGGAACAGCGACCGATCAGTTCGAGCGGCTGTCGATCTCGTCGGTCAATTGGGGAACGACCTCGAAGAGGTCTCCGACCACGCCGAAGTCAGCAAGCTCGAACAGCGGTGCTTCNGCGTCCTTGTTCACCACGACGACCACCTTGGAGGTCTGCATTCCCGCGCGGTGCTGAATCGCGCCCGAAATTCCGTTCGCGATGTAGAGCTGCGGAGAGACGGTCTTGCCCGTCTGGCCGACCTGGTACTGATGCGGGTACCAACCCGCATCCGTCGCCGCCCGTGAGGCACCCACGGCCGCTCCNAGCGAATCGGCCAGCTTCTCGATCACCTCGAAGCCTTCGGCCCCGCCCACACCTCGACCGCCGGAAACCACCACAGCTGCTTCGGTCAACTCGGGACGACCGCCTTTGCCNGCCACCGTGCGCTCGACNACGCGAGCGGTCNTGGCGGCNTCGCTGNCNNTTGNGTCGACATCGANGACGGNGCAGGTNGTGGGAGCCGGTTCCGGGGCNACCGAGTTCGGGCGCACCGTGTANATGCCNATGCCGTGCGTCACCGTGGAATGCACGACCGTGCTNCCACCNAANACACTCTGNGTGGCAACACCGGACTCGCTGATATCNACCGCGTCGGTGATGACNCCGCTGCCGATCCGCACAGCGAGCCGACCCGCGGCTTCTTTCCCATCGGCCGACGANGGGACGAGNACAGCCGTCGCGTCGAGNTCAGNGACAAGAGCCTGNAGAACATCCACNATCGGAACGACGGGGTGNTNGGCCATGTCCTGGCNTTNNACGACGTGGACGGCGCTCGCGCCGTACTCNCCGAGAACCGANGCNGCCTCGGATCCCTGATCGCCGAACCACACCACCTGGGGCTCCCCNAGACGNCGGGCCAANGTCAACAACTCCAGCGTCGTCTTCTTCACTGTGCCGTTGGAAGAATCGCGCTCCGCAAGGACGAGAACTGTTGTCATGTCAACATCCCTTCTAGATGAACTTCTGCTCGGTCAGGTACGCCGCGATNCGGGAGCCACCGTCACCCTCGTCCGTCACNACGGTTCCCGCNGGCTTCGGTGGGCGNGCNGCNAANTCTTGAACCGCGGACCAGGCNGCGGCCTGTCCGACNGTGGCNGCTTCNAGCCCGAGATCNGCAACNGTGACGGTGTCNACCGGCTTCTTNTTGGCGGCCATNATTCCCTTGAACGACGGATANCGCGGTTCGTTGATCTTCTCGACNACNCTGATGACGGCNGGNGTCGAACCTGTGACGGTGTCGAACCCGTAGTCGGTNACCCGNTCGATGGTNACGTCCGACCCGGAAACCGACACCCGTTGGGCGAAGGTGAGCTGGGCGATGCCCAGGCGCTCGGCGACCATNGCTGGGATNACACTCATACGAGCGTCGGTGGACTCCGATCCGAAGACGATCAGATCGAACCCCTTGCCTGCCAGCGCCGCCGCCAGCACCGCAGATGTCGCGATGGCATCGGACCCATGCAGAGAGTCATCGACGATATGAATTCCGGCGTCTGNACCCATCGACANTGCTTTGCGCACGGTCTCGGCAGCCCTCTCCGGCCCCATCGANACAACCGTCACNTCGCCACCGTGCGCCTCCGCGAGCTGCANCGCCTCTTCGACNGCGTACTCATCNAGTTCGTTCAANACGCCATCNGCGGCNGCCCGATCCAGAGTCGAGTCCTCAGCGGACAGCGTCTTTTCAGCCCATGTGTCCGGGACTTGCTTCACACAAACGGCGATCTTCATCGTGGATACCTCTCCCTGTCCTTCCACGGCCGATGATGGCTGTTTCTCGTGGTCGCGCAACTTCTNCAGTATATGTTACTCGCGAGTAACTTAGCCCCAGGNACTCCTCNTGAGAGTCGCCTTCGCGACTAGGGTCGCCCCGTGCTTGANGTGCCCCCTGGCCNGCCAGATNTCGGCGATGCGGCCGCGGAATCTGTGCTCACCGGGGAGCGCACCTGGCCNGGAATCCCCTCCGAGAACTACTGGTTCGCTCGGCATGAGGCCTGCTACCGCTGGGCCTCGGCTGCGGTTTCCTCGGCGACNGTGTCCTCATCGGTCNGNCAACNTCCCCCCAGCATGCGATCCGGCGGNNCGATCGTNNTGGACGCCGGNTCCGGNGAGGGGTACGGCTCCGAATACCTGCGTTCAACGATCCCCGATGCCANCGTCGTGGCCATCGATCTGGATGTGCAGACGATGGGNCACGTGCGTGGGACCTATCCNCACGTCAGNGCCCTGGTNGGGAATCTCGTTGCCCTGCCNTTTCNGNATGAGTCCTTTCATGCATCGATCTCGCTGCAGGTGATCGAACACATNTGGGATCCCCTGGCATTCCTTCGCGAACTGGATCGGTGCACTCNAGGNCCCGTGATCGTCAGCACACCCAACCGCCCTGTGCACTCGCCGGGCNTACCTNCNGGGGCATCACCGGTCAACCCCTTTCACGTGCGTGAATTCGANNGCGCAGAGTTGAGGTCTCTGCTCGCACAAGCAGTCGNGCATCAACNNGGGCANCGCAGCCCCNNNATGTANGGCCTTCACCACGGNCAACGGCTCGGGCAGTGGGAGNAAGTNCACGGCTCTCTCCCGGAGCGANTGATCGAACTCGACACCGANGCACTGGCGTACGCNACCTCGGTGACNCACAACNATTTCACCNTCNCACCCATCGATGANGACGATGAGTCAGCACATGACCTCATCGCCGTGTGGTGAGGCTCTGNGGTGACCACACNNNCCGTCGGCCGANTNGCGATAGTTCTGCACACCCACATGCCGTGGGTTCTCGGCTACGGNACCTGGCCCNTCGGTGAGGAGTGGCTTCGNCAAGCCTGGGCNCACGCGTACCTCCCGATGTTCGCGCTCCTGAGNGAGCGAGCCGAANGCGGCTTNACGCATCAACTCACCCTCGGCGTGACTCCGGTGCTNGCCGCCCAATGGGACGACCGGNCCTCGGTCCACGAGCAGGCTCGTTGGATCGCGGACTGGCANACGCGCGCCAGNGGCAAGGCNCTCGAAGCCTCTCGGACAGCCGACGAGTNANCGGCCCGCGACGCTNAGCGCAANTACCAACTNGCCATCACNGCAGCACNCGAACTNGANGAGCACTGGTCCGCGGGCGGATCCGCCGCCCTTCGACCGTTGGTCGACTCGGGGGTNATCGAACTNCTNGGCGGGCCACTCACCCACGCCTTCACGCCGCACCTGTCGGATCCGCTCATCGANCTCTCNCTGCAGGCCGGGCTCGCGGACACGACCGCTCGGGTCGGCCACCGGCCCACNGGGATGTGGGCCCCGGAGTGCGCGTACCGACCGGGGCTCGAGCAGTTCTACGCACGCCACCAAGTCAGCCATTTCATGGTCGACGGGCCGACGCTGCAACGCGCCGGCGCATCGCTGCACCAGCCGCACCGAATCGGCGATACCGACGTGGTGGCNTTCGGTCGCGATCTCGAGCTCACCTATCGAGTGTGGTCCCCCGACAGTGGCTACCCCGGGGATCCTTGGTACCTCGACTTCCACTCGTTCGATCACGCCTGGGGAATGCGGTCGTACCGAGTGACGGACAANCAGTCCGATGCGAAGGCTCCNTACGAACCTCANGCCACNGCGGCGAGCATCGACCGTGATGTCGATGACTTCATCTCCNCNGCTCGAACGATCATGCTCAACAGCCCCACCNCTGATCCNGTCATCGTNGCTGCCTACGACACCGANCTCTTCGGACATTGGTGGCACGAGGGCCCCGCGTTCCTTNCGCGCCTGTTGGACAAAGTGCCNGAGGCTGGNATCNANCTCACCACGCTGTCTCGAGAGCGTTCNNGNGCCGCGGACAGCCCACCGATCGAACTCCCGAGCGGAAGTTGGGGAAGCGGTAAGGACTTCGGTGTGTGGGAGGAAGGCGAAGCGGGCGAGCTCCACATGCGCGGCCGCACTATCCAAGAGGCGGTCTGTGACTACCTGGCATCTCACCGTCGTTCACACCGCACCGGTCGCGATCACTTCGGAGACGCTCTTACGACCGAAATGTTCCTTGCCCTCGCCAGCGACTGGGCATTCATGATCACTAAAGACTCTGCGGCCGACTACGCCCGCAAACGAGCCGACGGGCATTTTCAGCGGGTAGCCGAACTCCTCCACAGCGCCGGCCACGAATCCGGGCAATCGCGGATCACCACGCGTGACACTCGCTTGCCGTTTCTGGATTCCCGAACGTGGCGTGCCGCATCACACGGGATTGGCGTCCCGTAATCGAATCCGACCGCGCGTTGCTTCGCGAGCCTTGCGAGCCATGTCCGCGACATCCCGGCGCACCTGTTCTGACTGCGCCTCCCGCACGCGACGATCGGCGATAACGCGCGCCGGGACTCCGCCGACGATGGCGAATTCGGGAACGTCTCCACGCACCAGCGCGTGCGCTCCCACCGCGCACCCACGGCCGACGACACTTCCGCGAAGGATGGTCGATTTCACACCCAGCCACACGTCCGGGCCGATGATGACCGGGCTCTTCACGAGGCCTTGCGAGCGAATAGGCACGTCGGTCACATCCATTCGGTGATCGAAGTCCCCGACATACACCGAGTCCGCAACGATGCATTCCTCACCGATCTCTATGTCAAGGTGACAGTTGATCGTGTTGTTCTGACCGAAGACACATTTGTCACCGATGCGCAGCGTCCCCTCATGGCATCGAACCACCGTGCCGCTTCCCAAATGCACCCAACGACCGACGATGATCCGACCGACGCGATGCCGAACTTCGAAACGCGCACCTCGGCCGAGAAAAACGGGACCGGTGAATGTCACCCCGCGGGTGAACACCACCACCCGCAGGAACCTGACGTACCGGATGAGATACCAGGGACTGACAGCTCGCTTGTCGATGATCCATCGCAGTGTTGCCCATCCCCACCATCGCCACGGTTGTACCGCGGATAGGTCTTCCCGCACGGGCTCGGCCGCTGCGCCGGATACGTCGTTGTCGGGCACGTCGTTGTCGGGCACGTCGTTGTCGGGCACGTCGTTGTCGGGCACGTCGTTCGACATCTCACTGGACATCGAACAACAGGTTTCCGTTGATTTCGACATCGTCCACCCACGCCCCGACCGCTTTTCGCGCACCACTGCCCCGGGTGGTGACCTTCGCCTGAGTGGCCCGGTACTCGTCCACGATGCGCTCGGTGATCGGCGCCCATCCGTGCTCGGCGAGCACATGGCTTTGGGCCCGATCCGCTCGTGCGCGTGATTCCTGAGCGTCGTTGACACACGAGATAACCGCATTGGCGAGTTCGCGTGCGTTGCCGGCGTCGAAGGACCACCCGTGTCGATCGTTATCCAAAAACTCCGCGAGGCCACCGGCTCTCGACGTGACGACCGGCGTTCCCAGAACGGCGGCTTCGAGCGCAACGATGCCGAACGGTTCGTAGATGGAGGGAACGACGGCGACGTCAGCGTCTCGCACTAGTGCTCGTAGTTGGGCATCCGGCAGCCAGCCGGTAAAATCCACTCGCGGTGCGACGTCTTTGTCGTGGGCCAGTTCTTTCAGGGCCTCCTGCTGGGATCCGCGCCCCGCAACCACGAGGTGAGCGTCGGGAAGGGCGCGGCGGATGAACGGCATCGCTTCGATCACCGTGTGTGCACCTTTCTCCCACTCCAACCGTCCCGTGTGAACGATGAGCGGGCGCCCCTGCTGCGTGACGATGGATGCGGCAGCAGTCGTATCGACGAGAGGGGGCGGCGAATCGATGCCGTTCGGGATCACCGCCACATCCGACATGCCGAACAGGCGTTCCACCTCCCACTTCATGTGCCTGCTGCACACCAGGATCCGATCCGCGTGATCCACCGACCACTGTTCGACGCTGTGAATGGTGCGAGACAGGCCATTGGGTAACCACCCTTGATGACGGCCGGCCTCGGTCGCATGAATGGTGTGCACCCACGGAACACCGATCTCCTCAGTCACCGTGGCGGCGGCGCGAGCGGTGAGCCAGTCATGAGCGTGCACAACGTCTGGCTTCCAGGTTCGATCCAGGTGCAAAGCCCGCCGGGTCATCGCTGATTCCAGGCCCGAGACCCAGCCCATGAGCGTCTCCGCATCGAAGGGAACGAACGGGGCATCTCGAGCAACACGGATGACCCTCACCCCCTCCACCACCTCGCGGATTTCCTCCGCGGTGGCATCGTCAACGCTCAACCCCACGTGCGAGATCACCGTCACGTCGTGGCCGTCTCTCGCCTGCTGGGTTGCCACGGCATGGACGTGACGTCCCAGGCCCCCGTATACGACAGGTGGGAACTCCCACGAAAGATGACAAATATGCACTACGGCTTCACCCCGGTCACGCCTACGTTGTAAAAGAACCCGTCAGGGACAACGGCGGCGAGGACGTTGCGGTCGAGAGCGTTCAATCGTTGCCACCCACGGTAAGCGAAGTTCGCCCACGACCAACCGAGCACTCCCGGCTTCACCGCTGCCTCGAAGGTGCGCACGGGCCACCCGAACCACGCGGCCGTCAACTCCTCCGTGCACGTCCGAACATCCACCGCCCCCGCACGCATGCAGGCCGCTGCAAGGCGCTCCGGATCGAACGTATGCAGGTCGACAATCGCCTCCAACGCTTCTTCTCGTGACGATTGTTCGAGTTCCTCGGACGACTTCGCCCAGTTGTTCGGGACCAGCGGCACGGCAGCAGCGAAACGCGCAGACCGCCACGTGAGCCGGGACAAACGACGGGCAACAAAGTCCCCCTTGCGGGTCGGTTCGCCGCACACAACGAAACGCCCACCCGGGCGGAGCACTCGCATGATCTCCCGCAGCGCTTGATCGACGTCGGGAATGTGATGGAGAAAAGCGTGACCGACGACGAGGTCGAAAGACGCATCATCGAAAGGCAGTTCTTCTACATCGGCGACCTGACCTGAGACCTGCAGGCCTAACTGCTCCGCGTTGCGTACTGCCTGATCGACCATTCCCTGGGAAATGTCGGTCACGGTCCCTGACGTCGCGACACCGGATTGCATCAGATTCAGCAGAAAGAATCCGGTACCGCCACCGATCTCGAGTGCGGTCTCCGCAGGCAGGTGCATGTGATCACCGACAAGGCGATCGAAAATATCGTGCGCGTACTCGATACACCGATCGTCGTAAGAGATGCTCCACTTGTCGTCGTAAGTTGCCGCTTCCCAATCGTGGTAGACGACATTCGCCAACTTCGGATCACTCCAGGCAGCGTCCAGAGCGTCCACCGGCGGCACGGCGTCACTTACGGCGTCGCTAACAGCGTCGCTAACAGCGTCACTTACAGCGTCGCCTATGTCATTCGTCATCTCGTCGGCCGCCGTCCTTAGCGACCGGTGAACTCGGCTTTGCCGGGCCCGTTCTCCAGGAAAGACTCCATGCCGATTCTCTGGTCGTCGGTGGCGAACAGTGCCGCGAACTGCACACGCTCGATCTGCAATCCCGTATCCAAATCCACGTCGAGTCCCGCATCGATGGCCGCCTTCGCCGCCTGCATGGCGATCCGCGGCCCCCTCGCGAGAGCCTTCGCCCAGGTCAACGCTTCTGAGTGAACGTCATCCGGAGCACACACCCGATCGACCAGACCGATCGCGAGTGCTTCGTCCGCCCCCACGAATCGACCGCTGAAGACAAGATCCTTGGCGCGGGCGGGTCCAATGAGGCGCGGCAGACGCTGGGTTCCGCCTGCGCCGGGAATGATGCCGAGGGCGATTTCGGGTTGGCCGACTTTCGCGTTGTCACCGGCGACCCGGAAGTCGCAACACATAGCCAACTCCAGGCCACCTCCGAGGGCGTACCCGGTGATCGCCGCGATGGTGGGTTGGGGGATCTGGGCGACAGTCGAAAAGGCGCTGCGAAGACCACGCGAGCGGTGCACCATGTCGACGTAGCCCATCGTCGACATCTCGGCGATATCTGCTCCCGCGGCGAAGACTTTCGGGCCGCCGTACACGATGACGGCGCCGATCGACGCGTCCTCGGACACCACCTCAGCTGCCTGCCGGATCTCGTCTTGCACGGTCGCATTCAGCGCATTCATGGGTGGACGCTGCAGCGTGATCGTCGCGACGTCCGCGTCAACGCTCACGCTCACGAACTCACCATCGACATCTGCCATCGGACACCCCTCACTTACGACGTGACGTACCGTTCAATCGAACCGGTCCTTCGGACTGTGAGCGTAGCCCTCGGTCGGATTCACCGACTCGCTCGTCGTCTCCCGTCGCCCCTCGTCGTCTCCCGTCGCAGCCGTTCGGGTGAGAACCCGCGCGCACTAGGGTTTGTGGTCATGGAATTTCGGCACCTCGGGCGCAGTGGACTGAAGATCAGCGCCCTGACGTACGGCAACTGGATTACGCACGGCTCGCAGGTGGACGACACAACCGCGCACGCAACGATCCACGCCGCACTCGATGCGGGAATCACAACGTTCGACACTGCGGACGTCTATGCCGGCACCCGAGCCGAAGAGGTCATGGGTGCAGCACTTCGCGGCCAACGACGCGAAGGAGTGGAGATCTTCACGAAGGTCTACTGGCCCACCGGACCGGGTGTGAATGATCGTGGCCTGTCTCGCAAACACATCATGGAGTCTTGCGAGGCTTCGCTTCGACGCCTGCAGACCGACTACGTCGACCTCTACCAAGCGCACCGCTACGACTACAGCACCCCGCTCGAGGAGACCCTGCGTGCCTTCGATGATCTCGTTCGTCAGGGCAAGGTGCTCTACGTCGGTGTGTCGGAGTGGACGGCGGACGAGATTCGCGAAGCAACGCGGATCGCCGCAGACATGGGATTCGACCGGATCATCAGCAACCAGCCCCAGTACTCGATGCTCTACCGAGTGATCGAAGCGGAGGTGGTGCCAGCATGCGAGGAACTCGGCATCGGGCAAATCGTGTGGTCACCGATGGCCCAGGGGGTTCTCACCGGAAAGTACGAACCCGGGCGGCAACCACCAGCGGGCTCGCGCGCGTCCGGGGGTGAAGGCGCATCGATAATCGAGCGGTGGATGCGGGACGACGTCCTTCATGCGGTTCAGCGACTCGCCCCCATCGCACGCGACATGGATCTCACCTTGTCGCAGTTAGCCATCGCCTGGGTGCTCACGAACCCCAACGTGGCCGCGGCGATCATCGGCGCCTCTCGGCCCGAGCAAATCGACGAAAACGTCAAGGCGGCCGGCATCACCCTTCCCGACGACGTCATGAGTGCGATCGACTACGCCCTCGGGGATCTCGTCATCAGCGATCCGCGCCTGACCAAGTCGCCGAACCCACGCCCGTAGTCCGACGACGCGAGCACACGAACACCCACCGGGAGGAAGCCATGGGATGGACCTGGACCTACGCCAACGCATCAGGCACCGCCGTGTCCCCCGCCTCGGGCACGGACGAAGCGTTCACCAGTCAAGCCGACGCCGAGTCCTGGATCGGTGAGAATTTTCGAACGCTGGTCGATGAGGGAGTCGACACCGTCACGCTGTTAGAAGACGGGTCGGTGACGTACGAGATGGGCCTGCACCCGGAGTAGTCCATCTTTCAACCACGCCGGATACCCGTCGTCCTTTGACACGAGCACCGGTGCCGTGGTCAGATTCGACCACAACTAAATGCACGCGTTCGACGTCCAGGGGAAGTCGGTGCAAATCCGACGCTGTCCCGCAACCGTGAGTTCATCGAGGCCCGGGTCTCGAATCGAGCGAGTCGGAGCACCTGGCGAGCGCGAGCGGCTCCATCCGTCGAGGTAACGGGACGAGTCCACGGGATCACCCTGACGCGTCTCTCATGCCCAAGCATGAGGGATTTTTTTGTCGGGCGGTCTACGAGGACAGCGCTCCGGACCGCTCTACAGAAAAGAGATACCCGTGACTACCCGAGTCTCGTCCGCCACCAGGGTCGGCAGAAGTGTCCTTGCGGCACTCGGCACCGTCTCACTTTCCGCCGCTGTGCTCACCGCCCCGGCACACGCAGCCGATACCGGACTGTTTGGAACTCAAGACGCAACGTACGACGGCGTCTACCGTCAATCGCTGGCGATCGCAGGTCTGGCTGCCACCGATGCGCGCATTCCCGCAGCCGCGGTCGACTGGCTGGCAGATCAGCAGTGTGCTGACGGATCGTTCGAAGCCTTCCGGTCGAACACATCGACCCCCTGCTCCCCTTCTGATCCTAAGAACTTCTCCGGTCCGGATACCAACAGCACAGCCATGGCGGCCATCGCGCTGTATTTGGCCGGTCGCACCGCACCGGCACGTGACGCCATCGTGTGGCTGAACAACGTGCAGAACGACGATTGGGGCTTCCCCTTCTACGCTGGCGGCGCATCCGATGCCAACTCCACCGCCTTGTCGGTCATGGCACTGCAAACCGTTCAACCGCAGGATCGAAGCGGACGTGTTCCGAACGCCCAGGAGTGGCTCGGCACACTGAAACTGAAGTGCGCCAGCGGTGGTGGGCTCGCGTATCAAAAGGGCAGTAAGGCAAACGGGCTCGCGTCCGCCCAGGGGCTGATGGGTCTGGCCGGAGCCCTACCGGTATCCGCACAAGAAGACCTCACAGCCGATCCCACCTGCCGCAAGCGAAACACGAACGCCAATGTCGGTGCGTTCGTAGCTACGGCCATCGACGACGACGGTGCCTTGACGTCCGACTTCGGCTCCGGTGCCGACTACACCTCCACGGGCTGGGCCCTGCTGGGCCTCACGGCCTTCGGCACCGGTTCCTCCGCCGTTCCGACAGCACTGGCGACCTTGCAGAACAACGTGCGCTCCTACGCCTACGCCGACAACGAGTTAGTGCCGGGTGCGGTGGGACTCCTGCTGCTCGTGGCCGAGGCGACCGATAGCAATCCGCGCGACTTCGGGGGCGTCAACCTCGTTCGCGCACTGAGCCGCAGCCTGCAGTGACCACTCGGGGAGCGGCGCCGACTCATCGGTCGATCAGTGCTGTGGCATTGATCGCGGTGCTGATGGTCGGCGTCGCTACCCCGTCCGCGGTCGCAACCACCACCTACCGTTACTGGTCCTACTGGATCGCTGACGCCGGAACGTCACCCGAGTGGGGCTACGCATCGGAAGGGGCCGGAACCCGCGTCCCCGCCGACGGCTCGGTGGAAGGCTGGCGCTTCGGGTTGGCCGGTCAAGTGTCCGACATCAAACCGTCTATCGATCCCGACTTCGAGTCGATCTGCGCGGGAACCGAGCGTCAAGACGACACCAAGCGCGTCGGGGTCGTGATCGACCCCGGAACAGTCGACGAGTCGCCCGACGGTGAGCAACCCGGCGCACTCATGGCCACCTGCGTCGTCGTCGATGAGTCCGCGACCGGACTGGCGATCGCGCAAGCCGTCGCCGACGTGCGAGTGGAGTCCGGTTTCGTGTGTGGAATCGACGGTTATCCGGCGAGCGAGTGCGCGCCCTTGGTCGAGGTCCCGACTACTTCCCGTGCGGATGACGCATCGCCGACGCAATCCGACGAGGTCGACAACGTCGATCAAATCGATGCTGCGTCCGGAGTTAGCGACTCCCCCGACGAGCCACCCACACAAGAGACGTCCCCCACAACACCGCTCGCCGCGGCGCTCACGGTGTCGGTTATCGCGGTGGTCGGCTTCGCGCTGTGGCGCCGCTCTCGACAGGCGGCGACGCGATGACGGCACCCACGGTCACGATGGGCACGAGCCACGCCACCGAGCCCAACCTCGCACGAGACGACCGGGCCCGATGGCTGCACCCGCTGGCGTGGTGGGCGTGGGCTCTAGGTGTCGCGGCCGCGGCCAGCATGACCACGAACCCGCTGCTGCTGCTCGGGCTGATTACCTGCACGGCCGTTGTGGTCGACCGTCGACGCTCCGATGCTCCCTGGGCGCGATCGTTCGGATTCTTCCTTCGGCTCGCACTCATCGTCGTCGCGTTTCGACTCGTCGCACAGATTGTCTTCGTCGCCCCGATGGGAACCACGGTGCTACTCGAGCTGCCGGGGATCACGCTTCCTTCGTGGCTCGCGGGCATCCGCCTCGGTGGCACGCTCATGCTCGAACCCGCACTCCATGCCCTCTACGAGGGCCTTCGCCTGGCCGCGATCATCGTCGCGGTGGGAGCCGCCAGCTCACTCGCCTCACCCCATCGATTGCTGAAATCGATACCGGCAGCGGTGTATGAGGTCGGTGTCAGTGTTGTGGTCGCCACGACTTTTCTTCCTCAACTCGCCAGTGATGTGGCTCGCATTCGTGCCAACCGACGTCTGCGCGGTCGCACGGACTCCGGTCTGCGAGGAGTCAGTGGGACCGTCATGCCCGTACTGCACGGAGCCATGGATCGATCGATCGCACTCGCGGCGGCCATGGACTCTCGTGGGTACGGCCGATCAGCGACCGTCAGCCGTGCGCGGTCTCGACTGACGGCGACCGTGTTCATTGTCGGCCTCGCGGCCATCGCGATCGGCACGTACGGAGTTCTTGGAACCGGATCACTTGCCACCTGGGGGGCGGGAATCTTGATCGCGGGAGTGGTGTGCGTGGTCGTGGGTGTTTCGCTCGCTGGTCGCCGGAGTCTTCGCACGCGCTACCGCCCCAATACGTGGCACCGGCCGGACATTCTCACCGCACTCGCCGGCGGCGTCGTCGCTGCGACGTTCGTAATCGCGTCCGTTCAGGACGCCGCGGGCATGAACCCATCGACGTCACCGCCGCTGTGGCCGACGCTTCCGGTCCTTGCCCTCATCGGCCTGGTGGCGGCACTGGCTCCGGCGTACCTGACTCCCCCACCGCCATCGGTCGGACCCGCGACCGATGGCGACCCGGCCAGACTCGACCCGCCAGGGCGGGCCGAGTCGTGATCGAGTTCGACAACGTCTCCATTCGGTACAGCCCGGGCGCACCCTGTGTGGTGGACAACGTCAACCTGACCGTTGCCGAGGGTGAATTCATCCTCGTCGTCGGTGGGACGGGGTCGGGGAAGAGCACCTTGCTCGGGGCGATCAACGGGCTGGTGCCCCATTTCACCGGTGGGGTCTTGACCGGCGATGTGCGCATCGACGGACGGAGCATCTCGACCAACCGACCGCGCGATCTGGCCGACCTGGTGGGCGTGGTCCCCCAGGACCCGATGGCAAGTTTCGTCACCGACACGGTCGAGGAAGAACTCGCGTACACCATGGAGTGCCTCGGCATCGCTCCCGCCGTGATGCGTCGCCGGGTGGAGGAGACTCTCGACCTTCTGGGCCTGCAAGAACTACGCCACCGGCCCTTGCGGACCCTCAGTGGAGGCCAACGACAGCGCGCGGCAATCGGCGCGGTGCTCACCGCGCATCCGCGGGTACTCGTCCTCGATGAACCCACCTCCGCACTCGACCCCGGGGCGGCGGAGGAAGTCCTCGCCGCGTTGCATCGACTCGTTCACGATCTCGGCGTCACCGTCGTTCTCGCCGAACACCGCCTCGAGCGGGTCTTGCAATACGCCGACCGGATCATCGCCTTGAGTTCCCCCGGGGGTCCGATCACTATCGGCAGCCCGGCAGACGTCATGTCGACGGCACCCATCGCACCACCCGTCGTCCACCTCGGACGCGTCGCGGGCTGGAGCCCGACCCCGATCACCGTCCGAGACGCACGCCGCCAGGCTTCTACGCTGCGGCAACTACTCGTCGGTCACGTACCGCCGGTGCGCGTGATCGAACAATCCACCGTGGCGGCAACGACGGAACACCTCGAGATCCATTACGGGACCACGCGAGCTTTGCGCTCGGTCTCCACCACGCTGCACCGGGGAGAAGTCATCGCGTTGATGGGTCGCAACGGTGCGGGGAAGTCGACAATGCTCCACTCACTCGTCGGTATGACAAAGCCCACGGATGGATCGATCGACATCGCCGGAGTTCAACCGAGTGACGTCGACGGCCCTGAGCTCATCCGCCGAGTCGGCCTCGTTCCTCAAGAGCCGGCTGACCTTCTCGAGGCGGCGACGGTCGCAGAGGAATGCGCAGCGTCCGACAAGGATGCTGGGTGCGACCCCGGAACAACCCGCGCACTACTGGCGCTTCTCGCACCCGAAATCGTCGACACCACGCACCCTCGCGACCTCAGCGAGGGTCAGCGACTGCTGTTGGTGTTGAGTCTCGTCTTGGCGGCTCGGCCCGGGGTGATCTGCCTCGACGAGCCCACCCGCGGGCTGGACTACTCAACCAAGGAACGCCTCGCCGGTGTCATCTCGGACCTTTCCTCGGCCGGTCACACCGTCATCGTCGCAACGCACGACGTCGAACTCGCCGCCGACGTGGCGTCTCGCGTGATCATCCTCGCCGACGGCGAAATCGTTGCCGATGGATCCACCGCAGACGTCATCACCTCCTCGCCGATGTTCGCACCACAGGTCGCCAAGATCCTGGCTCCGCAACCATGGTTGACCGTTGAGCAAGTCCGTCAGACACTCGCGCAGGACTCGGCATGAGCTCCAAGACCATCACCCGCACCGCGAAAGCCATTCCTCTGGGCACCCGGTCGATTCTCGCCGTGTCTTTGGCCTCCGTAGTCGGCTTGATCGCCTTCTTGTGGCCGTTCCTCGCCGCCCCGGAGTCGGCTGTGGTCGCTCACGCCACCGATGCACCGTTCTTCTTCGCACTCCTGGTGCCTCTGGTCTTGGTGGTTGTTCTTGCGCAATTCGCCGACGGCGCCATGGACGCCAAGTCGATTGCTCTGCTCGGCGTTCTCTCCGCAGTTATCGCCGCATTGCGGCCGCTGGGTGCGGGGGTAGCCGGAATAGAACCCATTTGGGCGGTCCTCATTCTCGGCGGCTTCGCGTTGGGGCCCGGGTTCGGTTTCGTCTTGGGTTCGGTGTCGTTATTCGCCTCCGCACTCATTACCGGCGGCGTCGGCCCCTGGCTCCCCTTTCAGATGATCGCTGCCGCATGGATTGGCATGGGCGCGGGTCTCATCGCGAGAATCCCCGTCGTCCAGCGGTTCACCTCGAACCACCCCTGGCGCGAGGTGCTCCTCGTTGCCGGGTACGCACTTCTCGCCGCTGTCGCCTACGGCTTCGCCCTCAATTTGTGGTTTTGGCCATTCACAGTCGACCTCGCGCCGGCCATCGCATTCCAACCCGGCGCCCCCGCAGTGGAGAACGTTGCCGCGTGGCTTCGCTTCAGCGTCGTCACCTCGCTCGGGTTCGACATTCCCCGGGCCCTCCTGGCCGCCGGGTTGATCCTGATCGCGGGCAGAGGCGTGCTTATTGCTCTGCGACGGGCCAGCCGCCGAGCGGCGTTCGATCACGTTGTCGACTTCGCGCCGCATGATGGCGTGGCGAACACCTCCGACCCGCGCACACCATCGGGCACCTAGCCCTCGTCGATATCGACAATCGCCCGCGTCACCGGTGGCAGCAGTGACACCGCGATGCCGATGACTGCAGCCACTACCAAGGCTGCCCCCACGACGCGAGTTCCCGCATCGGGAGCAGCGGTGAGCGGGACGCCAACCACGAGGCCCAGAAGCTGCGCGAGGATGAAGGGCGCCCGCGCTCCATACTTTGACAGCCACCACCCACGGGCGATGGCAATCAGGCCGACCCCAAGTGCGGCGAAAATGACGACCTGTAACACCAGGGCCGGAAGGTTAGAGACTTCCGGTGGTCCGGTCAGACCGACTCGGATGCCCTGAATGACGTCGTAGATCGCGTAACCGACGAGCACGATGCCCTCTGCAGCAGCGATTGCCGCCAGCACGATGAGCAAGGGTTGCGTCGGTTTCGGCACGTCGGCGAGCATAGGCTCCCTGCCATGCGGGCGCTGTTGGTCGTCAACCCACGCGCCACCACCACGTCGACCAGAACCACCGATGTGATCGTGCAGGCGCTGTCTCACGAATTGGATCTGGAAATCACCTTCACCACTCATCGTGGCCACGGGGTAGATCTCGGGCACTGGGCCATCGACAACGGCCTCGACGCTGTGATCACACTTGGTGGAGACGGTGTCGTCAACGAAGTTCTCAACGGGATTCTGCGCGACGGGCCGGGACGAGAAGTGCCGGCACTCGGCGTGATTCCCGGCGGCAGCGCCAACGTCTTCTCCCGTGCCCTGCAGGTTCCCAACGATCCGGTCGAGGCGACCGGGGTCATCCTGCGCGCCACACGCGACGGAGTATTTCGCCGCATCGGCCTCGGGCACGTGACGACACCGGAGTTCACGCGCTGGTTCGCAGTCAACGCTGGCCTGGGAATGGACGCCCAGATCATCGCGTCGATGGAACAGCAACGCACGCGCGGCCATCGCGCGACGCCGCTGCGCTACTTCGTGACGACGGTGCGGGAGTACTTCGGGGAGCGGGATGGCCCCGAGATGACGGTCACCCGACCGGGATCTGCTCCGACCGCGGGCGTCGTCCTCGGGATCGTGCAGAACGCTTCACCGTGGACCTATTTCGGAACTCTCCCGATCGACCCCTGCCCCCACGCCTCCTTCGAGACCGGACTCGACCTGTTTGCCCTGCGCAATCTGGGTCCCCTGACCACCGTCCGAGCTGCAGCACGCATGTTGACCCGCACCGACGGGGCGTCCACACGATCGAGCATCGTGCGGTGGCACGACCAGGCCGGCTTCTCCTTCCACTCCGAACAGCCGGTGCCGATCCAAATCGATGGCGAGGGCCTGGGAACCACGCAGGACGCCACGTTCACCTCCCACCCGTCGGCCCTGCTGGTCATGGGCCCGTAGCCAAAAATCGGACATTTAGGATTTAATGGTGTGAAGAAATGACTCAGAAGTCCGAATAGTGGCCCTTTGGGCTTGTGTCGGGGGCCCGCCTCTGCGACGCTTGTGATGCCCTAAGTCGTAGCGCTCGGGTCGCCTTCCTCCGAGGGTAGCCGGGGAGACCCCCCGCCCCCCTCCCAGTCGGGCCCGGTCGTGAAGACTTTCACGAGTGCCGGCAACCCCGGTGCGCAGTTTTTTGGAGTGATGACGCATGGACTGGCGCCACGAGGCGGCCTGCCGTGACGAAGATCCGGAGTTGTTCTTTCCCATTGGAAACACCGGGCCAGCACTCATTCAGATTGACGAAGCCAAGGCTGTCTGTCGCCGATGCCCGGTGGTCGACGAATGCCTGCGCTGGGCTCTCGAAAGCGGTCAAGATGCCGGCGTGTGGGGCGGCCTGAGCGAAGATGAGCGTCGCGCCCTCAAGCGCCGCAACGCCCGCATGCGAGCCCGCACGAACGTCTAGACGCGTCCCCATGGGCTGACGCCGTCGGTCGCCGAAAGTTATCCCCCGCTCAGCGGTACGTACACAACGGCCCGCGTTCCATATTCCTGATCAGCGAATTCGAAGGTGCCGCCGAGCTCTGTTGTCGCCAACGATTGCACGATGTTGAGTCCGAGACCGGCCGTATCTAACTGATCGGGATCCACGCCGATGCCATCGTCGACAACAGCGATCGTCAAGGAGTCCGGCGCACGGACGGCCTCCACCGTGACGAACGTGCCTCGCGCGTGTTGAACAGCGTTGTGCACCAACTCAGAGACACACATCGCCANCGGCGTNGCTCGCTCCGCCGACAGCCGTCCCGCCTCCCCCGACAACTCCANCGTCAGTGGGGACTGGGGATCCTCNACAACGATGGAGAACAGCGCCCGNACGATGCGGTCGAACTCCACCGATTCACCNAGATCTGTCTCGTTGCTGGAATCGGANGAAAGCGCTTCATGCACCACCGCAATCGCCGCTACGCGCACCTGCGCATCACCNAGCGCAGCGGAGATCGCCTCATCGGACGAGCGTCTGCTTTGAAGCCGCAAGAGAGCCGCCACCGTCTGAAGGTTGTTCTTCACCCGATGATGGATNTCGCGGATGGTNGCGTCCTTNGAAAGCAGAGCTCGTTCACGCCGACGAATNTCGGTGGTATCCCTCAACAGCAACACCGCACCGTCGATCGGGCCCGAACTTCGCAGAGGTATCGANCGCACGAGAACCGTCGCATTCGAACCCTCGATGTCTGCACGCCCGGCAACTCGACCCCGCGCCAGATCNGCGANGGCCGCGTCCACGGTTCCGTGNCGTTGCAGTAGGCGGGTCACGATGCCCGAGAAGTCAGCGCCNACAACGTCCGTCGCCAGGCCCAGGCGNCGCAGAGCACTCACCGCGTTCGGGCTGGCGTAGGCCACNGTCCCCGATGAGTCGAGCCGCACCACNCCGTCTCCGATGCGCGGGCGACCGGTTGCTCCGGTNACCGTTTCCGGCACCGGGAANTGCCCAGAGATCAACATGGCGAACANGATGTCCGCNGTNGACANGTAGAACTCCTCCAATTGCCCNGCNACCCGAGGGGCCGACGAGGCTCGACGGACGACNACCCCGATGACNTCGCGGTCTCGTCCCGACTCCCCTTCGCTGTCGGTCGACCGGGNGGCTCGCACCGGACGGTGAATGGGATACGCCTCGACGGCCGTGGGNACNAANGGATTCGCNGCGTCGCGCATCGNCACACTTCGACCGAACGTCAGGGCTTGATCCAGGGCAGCGAGACGACCACGGGGAGAAAACGTCCCGATGACATCCTCGGGTGTGCTCGTCGGGGCCGTCGTCGGTCGAACGTGGGCCACCGCGAGGGCNCCNGCNTCGTTCCANGTCGGCAGCCACAAGATGAGATCCGANAGGGAGAGGTCCGCCAGGAGCGACCAGTCCTCGACGATGGCCGTCAGGTGCTCGAGGTCGGCGGACGACAGGTCCGTGCGCTCATTAACCAAACGCGCAGGTATCGGCACAGAGAACAAAGTAGCGTGGAGCGATGAGCGATTCGGGTGAGCACGCCGCCGGAGAACCCGTGCATGGTGGGCACCATGCCGTCGACGCGGCCATCGAGTGCGGGGCGCAGGCGCTCTTCACGTTNTCCGGGGCCCATATCTTTCCGCTGTTCGACGCGGCCGTGGGCGGNGCCGACGNGGTGCGGTCGGCAGATTCGACCCAGTCGGCCGAACGCGGGGGCCGTCTGCCGCTGTTGGATGTTCGNCACGAGCAAACCGCNGTCTTCGCTGCGGAAGCCGTCGGNAANCTCAGCCGANTCCCCGGGTTNGCNGCCGTCACCGCAGGNCCAGGAGTCACCAACGCNCTGAGTGCNGTCACGGGNGCGTGGATGAACGGNAGCCCATTGGTCCTNGTCGGGGGTCGGGCCCCGGACTACCGCTGGGGATCGGGCGCTCTGCAGGAACTCGANCACGTCCCGTTGCTTGCCCCGGTGACGAAATCAGCGACGACCGTCCANGANGCGTNCGANATCNGTGCCACCATNGACNCGGCTTTCCGCACCGCCCGCACATCTCACCGCGGCCCNACNTTCGTCGATATTCCNATGGANGTCTTCTTCACTNCNACGACATCGTCGACGCCACCNNACACNGNNGCCTCGGNGGNCGCCGACCAGGNGATCGNNGGCGACCTCGATCGNGCNGCNNNNATTCTCGCNGGCGCNNGCCGACCACTCCTGGTCATNGGCTCNGACGTNTGGGCCGGGGCCGCNGTCGAGGCCGCACGTGAGTTCGTCGCCAGCGCGCAGATNCCCACGATCGCCAACGGCATGGGACGNGGNATTNTGCACCCGTCGGANCCGCTCCTGGTGACNCGCGCTCGNTCCGCGGCCTTCACCGATGCCGATNTNGTGATCNTCGCCGGCGCACCGGTGGACTTCCGCCTGGGCTACGGNACGTTCGGCTCCAAGGATTCACNCGAACCCACGCCGGTCATCCATCTCATCGACTCGNCCACGCAGATCGCTTCGCACGCACCGCACGCACTGCCGATCGCCGGAGATCTNNGTCAGATATTCGAGGACCTGCTNGCCCAGGCTCGNGCNGCNGGCATGGACTCCGNCCGGTGGTCGCCTCNGGCATCGNCGAGCGCCGGGGGNGCGAANNACTCCACTGCNTGGTGTCGACGNTTGGCCGAGATAGCCGAGTCAGCGCGCTCGGGCGACCACGACATGCTCACCTNCGACGCCGCNCCTATCCACCCCGCNCGGATCTACCGGGAGTTGCANTCNCGAATCGATGACNCNGACGTCGTCATCGGNGACGGTGGCGACTTCGTCTCCTTCGCCGGTCGCTTCATCGAACCGGCGCANCCCGGCTGCTGGCTCGATCCCGGTCCCTTCGGGTGCCTGGGCACNGGACCGGGATACGCCTTGGGAACGCACGTTGCNNGGCCGGACTCCCATCCGTGGCTGCTGATGGGCGACGGGGCGGCGGGTTTCTCNTTGATGGACGTCGAGTCACTGGTGCGGCACCGCGTCCCGGTCACCATGGTCGTTGGCAACAACTCNGGCTGGGGCCTCGAGCGTCATCCCATGCGTTTCCTNTACGGCTACGACGTGTTGGCCGACCTNCCACCGGTCCGGTACGACGANGTGGTCGCNGCGCTCGGGGGTGCTGGNGAGACGGTNACCGAAGCNTCCNACATCGGNCCGGCACTCGATCGTGCACGCAACTACNACGGTCCCTACCTGGTCAANGTGCTCACCGANCCGGAGGTCGCNTACCCGCGCTCGACCACCGGTATCTGACGTTTCGTCAGTTACCGAAGGAGGCNCGTTCCACAACNGCGCGGACNATCGTTCCNCGGCCNATTCCCTCTNTCCGTTNGCCGGATGGCGCGACNTGATCGGCTCCGACCTCGAANGTNATGCGCCCTGCGTCCACNTTCGTGACCGTCGCCCNGGTCGTCACGCGCGCTCCGACGGGAGTCGGCCGCCGATGGGCAACCTCAACCGACACCCCGACACTGGTGCACTCCGGTGCCATCTGGGCATCGACGGCCAGGACCGTGGCGCGTTCCATCCAGGCGATCAACCGCGGTGTCGCGAGAACCGCGACGTCACCGCTGCCCACCGCCATAGCCGTGTCCGCATCCGTCACCGGGGCGTCGAACTCACCGCGACGGCCAATCCACGNCTGCGGGGGCGAAAACACCNTCATCNNTGCCGCCCTAGCGCAAGGACACCAGNGCGTCGCCCTCTTGGACGACCGTTCCCACNTCNACGAANATCTCCTCGACCAGGCCNGCGTGCTCCGCGAGCACAGGAATCTCCATCTTCATCGACTCCAGGACGACCAGGAGACCCCCGGCGTCCACGCTGTCCCCGGNCGAAACCTCGACGCTGTGCACCGACGCGACCATTTCCGCGNTGATCGTGTGTGNCATGGCTCCTCNTGTNGGNCCGCTGAATGGTNGGGACTGANCGNAGCCTACTCCTGATCGTCACCGGGACGCTGATGAGAGGTATCGGAAACAACCGTTGCCTGAATACGTGCACGCAGGCCCTCGGGGGTCGCAATACTCGCTGAGGCGCGAGCCACGAGGGCTTGTACTCGTCGAACTTCCTGCCGTTGGTGTTCGCACGGTGGGCATTCGGTGAGGTGNACGGCNATCANGCGATACTCCTCGNCCCCCACTTCACCGTCGATGTAGGCACTCANNGAAGCNACCACCTGCGAACAGGGAGTNTCGTGCGGGCGTCCGCAACTCATGATTCCTCACCTCCCCGGGCGCCGACGAGTCCTNGGTCCTTCGCATANTNATCNAACAATCCCCGCANCGCTTTTCTTCCCCGATGGANGCGCGACATCACCGTTCCGACCGGTGAATNCATGATGTCCGCTATTTCCCGNTANCTGAACCCCTCCACGTCGGCCAGGACNACGGCTGTTCGGAATTCCTCNGGAATCTCGGCCAACGCCGCCGANACGTCATCGTCACCCNACAACTCCAGCGCCTCTATCTCGGCGGAGCGACTGCCTCCGGCAGAGCGTGTCTCGATGTCCAGNATCTGGGCGTCTCCCAGCTCATCGGTGGGCTGGAAACGGGGTTGACGTTGAGCCTTGCGGTAGTCATTGATGAACGTGTTTCGCAGGATGCGAAACAGCCATGCCCGGAGGTTGGTCCCCTGCTGGAANGTCCGGTACGCCGCGAAGGCCTTCGCGTACGTCTCCTGGACNAGATCCTCNGCATCAGCGGGGCTGCGCGTCATGCGAAGGGCAGTGCCGTACAACTGATCGAGATAGGGCAAGGCGTCGGTTGCGAAGAGAGTCGAGAGNTCCTCGTCCGACAACTCGCGACTCGGATCGCTCGGATCNCTCGGATCGCTCGAGTGANGGTCCATTGCGGAGGGGGNTTCAGGCATCGCCCATCAGCCTACGCACGTTCATTGGTGACCGGGNNGGCTCTCANACCGGGGTGATGAGGTCGGCACCCTCATNCACCGGGGCGTTGACNCGCGTGGATACCGGGTGAAAGTNACGCGAGCCCGNCTCCACGCCCNTTCGAGACTGCGCGCAGATGTCTTCCAAGGCGCCCTGCGCATCCTCNAGGTNCGGATCCAGCCATCGNTCCCACCAGGACTCGGGCACCTCCACGGGCATTCGGTCGTGAATNTCCGCCACGGGCCCGACCGCCTCCTGGGTCANAATCGTGCACGTGCGCATCTCCCCGTGGGGCCCGTGCCAGTCCTCGAACAGTCCCGCCATGGCCAGCGGTTCACCGCTCCGGGGATAGATGTAGAACGGCTGCTTGCGCGAACTGGTGCCTTGGGGTGTCGGGCGCCATTCGTAATAGCCATCCGCCGGAACCACACACCTGCGGCGTCGAAATGCCGCCCGGAAGGAAGGCTTGGTCGCCACGGATTCCGACCGCGCGTTGATCATCCGACTCGCNCGTGAGGCATCCGAGGACCACGACGGGATCAATCCCCAGCGGGCAACGGTCAGGCGTCGCGTTTTGTCCTCATCGACAACGATGTACACCTCGGATGTNGGNGCGACGTTGAACCGCGGNGCGAGTTCCNTTGANGGAAGTTCCTCGACTCGAAACCANTCGCCGAGTTCACTCGCTTCTCGACTTNCCGCATACCGGCCGCACACACCATCTCCTCACANGCTCTCNTNTCACGAGANAGCCGGGNACNTTCAGAAAAGAGCGCTGGCNAGAGCCGTTCGTGCAGANGCCACGGCTGGATCGTCGCCCGCGACCGAGAACANTTCGACGATCCGGGTNCGGGCACGCTCGCGATCATCACCCGCGGATNGCCGAACGGCGTCGATGAGGCGGNTGAAGCACGCCGACCAGTTNCCCTGCANAGCCTCGACGTCCGCGGCCAGGAGNTGGGCNTCNATGTCGTCGCCGCNNGAGGCTGACTGCAGNGCGGCGACCGGGTCGAGNCCNTCGGTCCGCTCGTAGAGATCCACCATCGCNAGTCCCGCCNCCGCATCGCTGTCGGCCGGTGACTCNNCAAGAATCTTCTGATANGCNGCCCGGGCAGCCNGCCAATCGCCAGCGTCTATCGCCTCGACGGCNGCNTCNAATCGCGGATCACCGGCATCGAGTTCGGCGTCNNNGTCNTCGGAGACCTCTTCGCCCTGCACTGCNCCATCGATTCCCTGNCTGGCNGCTATCTCGAGAACCTTGTCGATGGCCTGACGCANCTGCGGCTCCGGNAGAGCCCCTTGGAACAGCGGTGCCACTTGTCCACCGATGACGGCGAAAACCGACGGNATCGATTGNACTTGNAACGCTGNAGCGATCTGTTGTTCGGCATCGACGTCGACCTTGGCAAGAATCCACCGCCCTGCGTATTCGGCAGCAAGTTGCTCCAACAGCGGCGACAATTGCTTGCAGGGTTCGCACCAGGTGGCCCACAGATCCAAAATGACCGGCACCGTCATGGATCGATCNATGACTTCGGTCTGGAAGTTGGCCGCNGTNGCATCGATNATCAGCCCGGCGGGTGCTCCCTCCANGGCNGCATCGGTCTTGCGCTGCTGATCCTTCTGCGCCGCGAGGGCTCCNAGGTCTACGGCACCGGNGAAGTTNGGAGTGCTCANNGGCCCATTGTGGCGCATGGGCCCACGGCACGGATTCGATACCCGGTTCGNNTCNGGGCTTGCCTTCGACCTGCTCGGACCTGGGCTNTGGGCAGGGCTTACGACCTGGGCTTACGACCTGGGCTTACGACCTGGGCNTGCGGCCCGGGCTTACGCCACNTACTCATGACCCTGNGCNTGACCCCNTCTCGTCGACCAACGCCTCGGCTNCNCCGTGCACATCCGCCTCCCCGTGGGCAACCGCGCTNACCGAATCCTCNAAGGCTGACATCGAGGAAGCGNCTTCGATACGCGNGCGCACCATTCCCANAGCGGTNGCAANGACCTCCTCGCGAGCNCGGGCNAGGCGCCGGCGATCGAGTTCACCGTGATCGAGCGCCCACGCACGATGATCAGCGANCGCAGCCACGATGTCGTCGATTCCGGTGTCGGTGCTGGCGATGGCGGTGAGCACCGGCGGCGTCCANNCTGCGACTGNGTCATCTGCTTCGGCCGTCGCNTTNTGNTGGCNNGTCGCGTTCTGCTGGCTNGTCGCNAGCGAGATCATCTGCCGCAGATCCCGNGCCGTTGTCTGGGCTCCCTCGCGGTCGGCCTTATTCACCACGAACAGGTCACCGATCTCCAAGATTCCNGCTTTCGCCGCCTGGATTCCATCTCCCATTCCCGGTGCCAGCATGACGATGGTCGTGTCCGCTGCAGCGGCTACCTCGACCTCCGATTGGCCCACACCCACCGTCTCCACCACGACGACGTCGAATCCGGCGGCGTCGAGAACTCGCAGGACGTGTCCGGCCGCGGCCGCCAGTCCACCGAGGTGACCGCGTGAGGCCATTGATCGAATAAAGACATTCTCATCCGAGGAGTGCGACTGCATGCGGATCCGATCACCGAGCAGCGCACCTCCGGAAAACGGCGAAGACGGATCCACAGCAACAACAGCAACCGACTGACCTCGGGCACGGAACGCCGTAATCAGNGCCGCGGTCATCGTGGACTTGCCCACCCCCGGTGATCCAGTGATACCGACGACGTGGCTACGCGGGCGATCAGCGTCACTCCTGGCCTGTTCCGCAAGCCGCCGAAGGAGTTCGAGACCGTCCGGCCCCCCGTTTTCGACAAGGGTGATCGCTCGCGCGAGGTCACGTACCTTGCGCCCGGCGATTCCGGCCATCAGCCGATCGACCTCGTCGGTCATCCTGCTTGGTCTCCTTCGGGCTCGGCTGCAGTTGTTGTCTGCGGCATCCTTTCGCGGTCTCGCCGGGCGGGTATGCGAATCGCTTACGTCGCGGCGGGCACTTCGACGATCAGCGCATCCCCCTGGCCACCGCCGCCACACAGGGCTGCTGCCCCGATTCCTCCACCTCGACGACGCAGCTCGTACATCAGGTGCAACACGAGGCGGGCTCCAGACATTCCGATGGGGTGGCCGAGCGCGATTGCGCCACCGTTCACGTTGAGGCGCGAATCATCGATTCCCAGACGCTTCATGGATGCAACGGCAACGGCGGCGAATGCTTCATTGATCTCCACGAGGTCGAGGTCGGAAACGGAGATCCCCTCTTTGGCGCACGCCGCCTCGATCGCCGCCGCCGGCTGTTCGTGAAGTGACGGGTCGGGCCCGGCGACAACTCCGTGGCTGCCCAGGAACGCCATCGGGGTGCGGTCGAGTCGCTCGGCCGCTGCACGCGAGGTGACGACGAGGGCCGCCGCGCCGTCTGAAATCTGCGACGCGTTCCCTGCGGTGATCGTCCCTTCGGGGGCGAACGCCGGGCGCAGACGTCCCAAAGATTCCGCGGTCGTCTCGACCCGAATACCTTCGTCGTCGGTGACCACGATGTCGTCGCCCTTGCGCTGAGGGATCCGCACCGGGGTAATTTCCTCGGCCAAGATTTCGGCCGATTGCGCGGCTGCGGCTCGACGATGCGAGGCCTCGGCGACCGCGTCCTGCTCTTGTCGCGTCAACGCGTAGCGGTCGTTGTATCGCTCCGTCGCTTCTCCCATGGCGCATTCGTCGAACGCGCACGTCAGTCCGTCAAACGCCAGAGCATCGGTCATGGTCCAGTCGCCGTACCTCTTACCCTCGCGCGAACCAATCAGCAGGTGGGGAGCCTGCGACATCGACTCCATACCTCCAGCGACGACGGTGTCGAACTCTCCCGCGCGGATCATCTGATCGGCAAGAGCGATCGCGTCGATCCCCGACAGGCACACCTTGTTGATCGTCAGGGCTGGGATCGCCATGCCGAGTCCCCCGGCGATCGCCGCCTGACGGGCCGCGTTCTGGCCCACACCGGCCTGCAGGACCTGGCCGAGAACCACGTAGTCAACGTCGGTCGAAGGAACTCCCGAGCGCTCGAGTGCACCGGCGATCGCGAATCCTCCGAGGTCAGCGGCAGACAGCGACGACAAAACACCCTGCAGTCGGCCCATCGGAGTTCGTGCTCCGCCAAGAACAACCGCTCCATCGCGCAGACCCATCTCGACCACTCAACCTTCCCGATATTCGGTCCCGCCTGCAGGTGTCACCGGCTCCCTGCTCGTGCAACCATAGTTGCCATGCATCCTCTGGTTACCCGCATCGACCATGTCGGCATCGCGGTCGCCGATTTCGACGAGGCCGTCGCTTTCTACGCTCGCGCCTTCCACATGACCGTCGACCACGAAGAAGTCAATACTGAGCAGGGGGTGCGTGAGGCGATGCTGCGCGTGGGCGAATCGGATTCGTGGATCCAGATTCTCGCTCCGCTCAGTGCCGACTCCCCCATCGGCCGATTCCTCGACCGCAGTGGTCCAGGGATTCAACAAATGGCGTACACCGTGACCGACATCGACGCGGTCAGTGACCACCTTCGATCCGCAGGGGTCCGACTGCTGTACGACGAGCCGAAGACGGGTACCGCGGGGTCGCGGATCAACTTCACCCACCCGAAGGACTCCGGCGGTGTGTTGATCGAGTTGGTGCAACACGCCGCGGAGTAATCCGCTCCCCCGCGCCTGCGTATCCGACAATTCTTCGTGTGCTTCCCCGCATCCAGTTGCCCCTGGACGTCGCCATCGACCCCGGTATCGCCCAACAGCCCACTACCTGGATAGTCGTCGGAGCGGTTGTCGCCCTGGTCGGCCTGTTCGTTGCGCGCCGGGCTCGCAAGCTCGCCATCCTGATGACCGTCGGCACCGCTGGCGCGGTGTGGGCCTGGTCGTCCGGTGCCCTTTCGCTGGCCGGATAACCTCACTGCCGCTGCAGCGCCCGGGACTCGGCTTTCGGTCCACCCTCGGGCCCGGTACCTTTCCTTGACGCAGGAAAACCTGTGACGCATCGGCGTCCGTGACGCTGCCTGACGGCACGGATGGCAAAGGACGGTAAGAGGAGCAGTCGTGGCTGGGGATTTCGAGTCGATCGTTCGTGCCATCGAAGAGCAGGACCCCGCGATCGGTGACATGCCGATTCCGGACACATACCTCGCTGCCACGCTTCACAAATCCGACGAGCAGATGTTCGCTGGTCGAGCATCCCGCGACAAGGATCCCCGTGAATCCCTGCACATCGAACAGGTCCCCACGCCCGAGCTCGCGGCAGGCGAAGCCCTCATTGCAGTGATGGCGTCGTCGATCAACTACAACACGGTGTGGTCTTCGATATTCGAGCCCGTCTCGACCTTCGGATTCCTCGATCGCTACGCCCGAACCAACCCCGACGCAACCCGGCACAATCGGGACTACCACGTCTTGGGCTCCGATGCTTCCGGCGTCGTTCTTCAGACCGGTCCCGGCGTCCACACATGGAAGCCAGGCGACCGCGTGGTCGCCCACTGCTTGTCGGTGGAACTCGAGTCTCCCCTCGGTCACAACGACACAATGATGGATCCCGAGCAGCGCATCTGGGGGTTCGAGACCAACTTCGGTGGCTTGGCTCAACTGGCCATTGTGAAAGCGAATCAACTCCTTCCCAAACCGGAGCACTTGACGTGGGAGGAAGCGGCCTGCCCGGGACTGGTCAACTCCACGGCCTACCGTCAACTGGTGTCTCACAACGGTGGGGCGATGAAGCAGGGAGACGTGGTTCTCATCTGGGGAGCCTCAGGAGGCTTGGGCTCCTACGCGACCCAATACGCGTTGAACGGTGGTGCTATCCCCGTGTGTGTCGTTTCCAACGAGAGCAAGGCCGAGGTTGTGCGCTCCATGGGAGCCGACCTGATCATCGATCGCTCGGCCGAGGGGTACAAGTTCTGGAAGGACGAGACCACCCAGGACCCCAAGGAATGGCAACGACTCGGCAAAAAGATCAGGCAGCTCACGGGCGGAGACGACATCGACATCGTGTTCGAGCATCCGGGGCGTGAGACTTTCGGCGCCAGCGTCTACGTCACCCGTAAAGGCGGCACCATCGTGACGTGCGCGTCCACATCCGGCTTCATGCACGAATACGACAACCGCTATCTGTGGATGAATCTCAAGCGCATCGTGGGCAGCCACTTCGCCAACTATCGGGAAGCACACGAGGCGAACCGCCTGATCGCCAAGGGAATGATCCATCCCACCCTGTCCAAGGTTCTCCCGCTGGCCGAGACCGGCCAGGCCTCGTGGGAGGTCCACCGCAACCTGCACCAGGGGAAAGTCGGCATCCTGTGCCTGGCTCCCGTCGAGGGCCTCGGCGTCACCGACCCGGCACTTCGTGCCTCGGTCGGTCCTGCCCTCGATCGGTTCCGCGCGGCTCCGGGTTCGTGATCCGACCCCCGCCGACCTACCTGACCTACCATGACCAAATGACTGCGCCATCAACGTCGTCGCACGTTGATGAGCGAACGCCGTGGAAACTCGACCGGGGCCGCTCCTTCGGTGAGATGGGCTATCTCCCGGGACTCGACGGCCTTCGAGCTGTGGCCATCATCGGGGTGCTGCTCTACCACGCAGGAATCGACTGGATGCCCGGAGGCTTCCTCGGTGTCGACGTCTTCTTCGTCATCAGCGGCTTCTTGATCACCTCACTGATACTCGAGGAGTACGACCGCTCCGGGCGCGTCAGTTTCACCAAATTTTACCTCGGCCGCGCCCGCCGGCTCCTCCCCGCCGTAGCCGTATTGCTGATCGCAGTCGGCCTTGCGGTTCTGATCGTCTACCAGGACGCACTGAGCGCCTTCCGCGAAGACGCACTCGCGACCGTCTTCTACGTGAACAACTGGTGGTACATCTTCGTCGATCAGTCCTACTTCGAGTCTGTCGGACGACCACCGCTGTTGAAACATCTGTGGTCGCTGTCCGTCGAAGAGCAGTTCTACTTGATCTGGCCGGTCTTCGCCCTCTTGTTGATGCGGTCGGGAGGACGTCCCCTCGTTCGTCGACTTGCCCTGGCATTGGCGATCGCGTCGACGCTGTGGATGGCGGCCTTATCGATCCGCAATGGCTACCCGGTCGACGCTGACCCCAGCCGCGCGTACTTCGGTACCGACTCGCACAGCATGGGTCTGTTGGTCGGTGCAGCGCTGGCCACCATGTGGAGACCCGGACGATTGAGCACACAGGTTCCACGTGCAGCCCAACTCATGATCACCGGGATTGGCGTGGCATCCCTCGCCGCCGTCATCGGCTTCTATCTCTTCGTCGGTGAATTCACGCCGTGGTTGTATCGCGGGGGTTTTCTCGCCCTCGCCTTCTTCACCACAGCGTTGATCGCCGCGGTGACTCACCCGGCTTCTTTCTTGGGGCCGGCGCTCGGCACGGGAATTCTTCGCTACATCGGCAGGCGCTCCTACGGCATCTACCTGTGGCACTGGCCGATATTCATGGTGACGCGCCCCGGTATCGACGTGCAGTGGAGCGAGCCCGTCACCTTCGTCGTGCGCATCGCTCTCACGCTCGTCATCGCCGAACTCAGTTACCGCCTGGTGGAGATGCCCATTCGGCGGGGCGTGCTCGGGCGAGCTTGGTCGGCCGTGCGCTCGGGTGGCGCGCTGGGCGTGCGAGCCATCGGCACCCTGATTGCTACCGGCATCGTCACCGTCGTTGGTGCGGCCGTCGCCATCGCATTGATCATGAACCCCGGAGACGGCCGTGATGCCATTCCTCCCGATGTCGCCGAAGCCATGGGTATCGCCGATGGCGGCCCTCTCGAACTGGCCATCGACGATGAATCATCGGATGCGCAGGACGCCGCCGATGCGAACGCGACTGCTGACATATCGACCGAGTCAGCTGCCGACCCGGACGCCACCGACAACAACAACACCACGACCGACGACAGTACGACCGACGACAGCACTGACACCGGCGAGCCAGTGGCGTCCGACGAGGAAATCCGCGCAGCGAACGGACCGGTCAGCGTGATCGGAGACTCGGTGGTCCTGGGCGCGCGATCTGCCATCAAAGAGGCCATGCCCGGAGCTCGCGTCGACGCGAAGGTGTCGCGGATGCCGGGCGGCTTCAGCGGTCGAGTGAAGAAGCTGGACCGCCGTGAAAAGCTCGCGAACGTGGTTGTTGTGCACCCAGCCACCAACGGCGTCATCAACGCCAAAATCCTGCGCAGCATCCTCGATCCCCTGACCGACTACGAGCGCGTCGTCATCGTGAACGCCTCTGTGCCCCGATCATGGGAGAAGCAGAACAACAAGGTGATCGCGAAGGTCACTCCCGACTACCCCAACGTCGTCGTCGCCGACTGGAAGAGCGCGTCCGACGGCAGAAGCGAGTACTTCGTCTCCGACGGGGTGCACCTGACGGGTTCGGGAGCCGCGGCCTTCGCGGAGGTGATCCGCGAGGCTTCTGGCTTGTGACCTGACCGCGACAGGTCACGCGCGGTGACGCATACTGGCGGAATGCGCCTCGGTCTCCGCACTCGCCTCATCGCCATCGCCTCGGCGGTCCTCATCATCGTCGGTGCGTTGTCGATCGGTGGCGTCCTGGCCTTCGGGCCGTTGTTCCCCGCGGCCAACGCCCAGCCGACGGTGGACCTGGTGTCCAAGAAGACCGTCGCTCGGTCTCTGACCAGCCCGTGGGGCCTTGCGTTCCTGCCCGACGGGTCCGCTCTGGTTTCCGAGAGAGACACCGGCCTCGTCCGACGGATCGCCGGTCAATCAAACGGCTCCCCCGCACGATCGTTGACCAAGACCTCGACAGTTGGCACGGTCGGTGGGGTCCGCGCCGGTGGCGAGGGTGGGCTCCTCGGGATTGCCGTTCCGCCTACGCCGCGCGGAACCCAACCCGAGGTGATCTTCGCGTACCTGACGACGGCACGGGACAACCGAGTGGTGCGCATCGGTTGGGACGGCCGCAGCCTCGGGCGCCAAACGCCAATCGTGACTGGAATTCCCAAGAACACCTACCACAACGGTGGCCGCATACTCGTGGACGATGACGTTCTCTACATCGCGACCGGAGATGCCGGGATCCCGGAACTCGCGCAAGACCGCACCTCACTGGCCGGCAAGGTCCTGCGGGTCGACTTCGATGGAGCGCCCGCGACCGGCAACCCCATCAACGGGTCCCGGATCTTCACCCTCGGACATCGCAACGTTCAAGGTCTCGCACTCGACGCGGCGGGACGACTGTGGGCCACGGAGTTCGGCACGAGCAAGGCCGACGAACTCAACCTGCTCCGCCCGGGACGAAACTACGGCTGGCCGGTGGTGGAGGGTCGCAGCTCAAAGCGGGGATTCACCAACCCGAAGGTCACGTGGTCGCCGACATCTACCGCGTCACCGAGTGGTTTGGCGATTCAGGACGGCGCAGCCTACGTGGCCAGCCTGCGGGGCGAGGTCCTGTGGCGAGTCCCCTTGAAGGGCACCCGGGCCGGAAAGCCCAAGGCCGTCGATCTCGGTGAGCAAAGCCGTCTGCGCACGGTCGCCGCGGCACCCGATGGTCGGCTCTGGCTGTCCACCAGTAACACCGATGGGCGGGGCGATCCCGGCTCCCGGGATGACCGCATGCTCAGCTTGATCGTCGACGACTAGCCACTCATTCCCGAGCGCTGGATTCGGGTCAAGAAATCCGCGAGCGCACCACCCACGTGCGCGGGCTGTTCGATGGCAGATAAATGACCGGAGTTGGGTATTTCACTGGCATGGGCGTCGGACAGCGCCTCGAGCATGATGTTCTGCTCGCTCAGCGGTGACATACCGTCCTCATCTCCCCACAGCACGAGAGCGGGAACATCCACCTCTCGCAGCATCTCCACCGAGTCCGGGCGTTCGGCCATCGCACGCTGATACCAAGAGACGGTTTCCGGGGATACCTGGAGCATCCAAGACTCGACCCTGTGGACGGCCTCCGGCCGTGACGCGTGGGTCGTGGGTCCCACCAGCACCGGAAGAATCTTCTCGCGCAAGATCTCGGCGCATCTGCTCGGAGATTGATCGATGAGGGCGGCGAGGTCCTGTCGGGCCTGCTGGGCATCGGCGGAGTCGGCCGTGGCTTTGGTGTCACACAACCCGACCCCCGCGAGCATCTCCGGCCGTTGCCGCCACCATTCCATGGTCAGGTACCCACCGACGGACAGTCCCGCCACCACGAGTCTGTCGACACCGCGGTCCAATGTCGCCGAGATCAGCGTCGCCACCACACCCGCGAGATTCGGCTCACCCTCCGCCGGGAGGGGGCTGGCTCCGAATCCCGGGAGATCGGGAACGAGAACGCGCCAGCCGATATCGACGATCGCGGGTATCTGCTCATCCCACATGTGATGGTCACATGGAAAGGCGTGCAGCAGCATCACAACAGGACCCGATCCCTCATCAATCATCGCGACGCTCACGCCAGATCACTCCACTTGTCCATCGAGCCGGTCCAGTGACTCGGAAGATCCTCAGAGTCGGGCTCGATGACATGCACGATGCGATTGAGTAGATCACCGACGAATCGCTCCCCTACCCACAGGTGCTTGGCATCGGGAACAGCAACGACGTCGATGGCCGGCGCCACGGCGAACGCCTCGCGAGCAGCCTGCGGAGGCAGAAAGTCGTCGAACTCGGGCACGAAGGCAACGACGCGTCGCCCGGCTGTTTGCCATACGCGCACGTCATCGGCGGTAGCGAATCGCAGCGGCGGGCTCAACAAGATGGCACCGCGAATAGGGTCGACATTTCCGTGCTTGAGAACGACATCGGTGCCGAAAGACCACCCCACCAACCAGATGTCCGGCAGTCCCCGCCGGTGCGCTTCATCAATGGCCGCCCGCAAGTCCAAACCCTCGCCCACGGCACTATCGAATTCACCTTCGCTGGCACCGGCAGCAGAGGCGGTGCCGCGGGTGTTGAAGCGCAGCACTGCGATGTCGGACATGGCTGGTAGACGCCACGCCATTTTTCGCAACACGTGTGAATCCATCATGCCGCCGTGCGTGGGCAACGGATGAACACACACGATCGTCGCCCGCGGCTGATGATCGAGCGGAAGAGCCACCTCGCCGACAAGTTGCAACCCATCGGCGGTCATCAACGAGAGGGGCTCGCGACGGGCCGGCAGTACCGAATTGGCGGTGATGGGCTCGTCGACGACATCCATCATCTCGGGCCTCGAGTTCCACGAGCCCGCCAGCACGGTGTGTGCCAATGGCGCCTGTCGTCGGCGCCGTTCGGATCATCGGCACTCCACGCCACCACATGAGGAGTCGCCGGCCGAATCTCATGATCGCAGCCCGGGCATCGGTACGTTTTGGTTGCCGACGACCCGGTCAATGACCGCACGTTCCAGTCGCCGTCCGGGTGCGATTCGATCTGCTGATTGGACCGCGGAGCCGCGCGTTCGGGCTCGGGGCGCCTGCGGTTCTTTCGACCCACGTCATCGCCCCTTACGCGTACGAGCGAAAACCACGACCCGCTTTTCGACCGGTGTAGCCCGCCGTCACCAGATGCTCCAGCCACGGCGCGGGAGCGAAACCAGGCTCACGAAATTCCCGATACAGCGTTTGTTGAATAGCCAGCGAAACATCCAACCCGACAACGTCGAGCAATTCGAAGGGGCCCATCGGGTAACCACAGCCGACCTTCATTGCCGTGTCGATGTCGTCTGTGGTCGCGTAGTTGCCTTCGGCCATCTTGATGGCGTCGTTCAGGTACGGGAACAGCAGCGCATTCACAATGAAGCCGGCTCTATCACCGCAGTGAACACCCACTTTGCCGATCCCAGACACGACACTTCGCACGGTGGCGACGACATCCGAGCTCGTCGCGACGGTGTCAACGATCTCCACGAGCTTCATCACCGGCGCCGGGTTGAAGAAGTGAAGACCGACGACATCTCCGGGGCGCGACGTCACCGACGCAAGATCGACCACGGGCAAGGAGGAGGTAGTCGTGGCCAAGATGGCCCCCGGCCGACAAATCTCATCCAGGTTCTCGAACAGCGCGGTCTTGATGTCGAGTTCCTCCGCGATCGCCTCCACCACCAGATCCACATCGGCAAGGTCATCTAAGGCCGTGGTTCCGGTGATGCACCCCACAGCGGCATCCACAGCGTCCTGTTCGATCTTGCCCCGTTGCAGAGCCTTTTCCAGGCTCCGACGGATCGATGCGATGACCTTCGCGACTTTGTCCTCTGATCGGGCGACAAAGGTGACCGAGAACCCGGCCTTGGCGAATACTTCGATGATCCCCGTTGCCATGGTTCCGGAGCCGACCACACCCACCCTGGTGACCTCACGGACCGCCACCTCCGTGGCGTCCTGCGTCGCTACATGGTCGTCGGCGACGATCTCGGGTGAGCCGGGCTCGGCGTAGGTGTAGAAGCCGCGTCCGGATTTCCGGCCCTTCAATCCGGCGGTAACCATGTGCTTGAGGATGGGACTCGGGGCGTGCAGACGATCTCGACCCTGCCGATACATGGTGTCCAAGATTTGGTACGACGTGTCGAGCCCAATGAGATCCAACAGAGCCAAAGGCCCCATCGGCAACCCACATCCCAACCGCATCGCCGCATCGATGTCCTCACGGCTTGCGTACTTCTGTTCGAACATCGATGCCGCATGATTGAGATAGCCGAACAACAGGCTGTTGGCGATGAAGCCGGCTTTGTCTTCGCAGATCACCGCCTGTTTGCCGATCTGCTCCGCGAAGACGCGAATCTGCTCGACAACCTCATCGTCGGTGACCACGGTCCGAACG
>NZLD01000060.1 GCA_002694095.1 Micrococcales bacterium
TCGTCGAGGTCGACGGCATCCCCGAGGAATCTCTCGATGGCCTTGCGCTCGGGCGCACTCATTGGCTTCACGGTCGAGATCTGGTCGACGAACAACCGATACCCGCGATCGGTAGGGATCCGCCCCGCCGACGTATGCGGGTGGGTGATGTAGCCCTCTTCTTCCAGGGCCGCCATGTCGTTGCGGATCGTGGCGGGAGAGACACCCAGGTGGTGCCGTTCCACCAGCGCCTTCGAACCCACCGGCTCGTGCGTGGCGACGTAGTCCTCGACGATGGCACGCAGCACGGCCAGTCGGCGGTCTTCGAGCACGGCACCTCCCGTCACTTTACCTAGCACTCGCGTGTCCAGAGTGCCAAGTCTACGTCGGATCGGCCTGTTTCGCCGTGGGCGCGTCCGGCCCTGCGTCCGGCCCTGAGGGTGCCTCACTGATGACGGCCAATTCTCGTGCGACGGCGTCCGCGAGGAGGCGGCCCCGCCGGGTGAGCACGATCCGGGCCGACGGCTCGTGTGCTGGTTCGGCCTCCACTAGCCCCCGGTCCACGAGATCGAGCACGGCGCTCTGCGGACACTCGACCTCGTCGGCGATCACGCCCTCGCGAACCCGCAGCCCCATCATGAGACGCTCGAGCCGCTGCTCCTCGGGCGTTGTCTCCTCATGACCTTCGGCCGGTGACATTCCCGCACTGACCCGCGCGGCGTAGGTGCGTGGATGCTTGACGTTCCACCATCGGAATCCCGCCTGGTGGCTGTGGGCTCCCGGACCCACACCCCACCAATCCCTGTTTCGCCAATAGGCGAGGTTGTGGCGGCACTCGCCGCCCGGCGTGGACCAGTTGCTGACCTCGTACCAACGCAAGCCGCTGTCGCTGAGCCGATCGTCGATGAGTTCATAGCGTTCGGCGGCGACGTCGTCATCGGGTTTCGCGATTTCGCCGCGGGCGACGCGTCGGGCGAGCGCGGTTCCGTCCTCGACGATCAGCGAGTACGCGGACACGTGGTCGACGCCAGCGTCGAGCACTTCATCGAGCGAACGTTGCACGTCGTCGTCACTCTCTCCGGGAGTTCCGTAGATAAGGTCCAGGTTGACGTGGTCGAACCCGGCGGCTTTCGCGGCAAGTGCCGCTGCAGAACTCGCACCCGGCGTATGCGTGCGCTCCAGCGTGGCGAGCACGTGTGGTGCGCCGCTTTGCATTCCGATGGAGATTCGCGTGAACCCACCGGTGACGAGATCCTCGAGCATCTGCTGGTCGACGGAGTCGGGATTGGCTTCTGTGGTCACCTCCACGATGGCCGCGACATCGAACTCGTCGCGAATACGGGCGAGCAGATCACACAGCGCCGGTGCACCGATGAGCGTCGGTGTTCCGCCACCGAAGAAGACGGTGTCCACTTGAAACAACGGGGCGAGAATCCGCGCCGCCATGGTGATTTCCGACGCAAGATGGGTGTGGAAGGAGGCCCGATCGACGCCTTCCCCTAACTCGGACGCCGTGTAGGTATTGAAATCGCAGTAGCCGCATCTGCTCGAGCAGAAGGGAACGTGAACGTAGAGCGAAAGCGGCTCGCTCATTTCTTGGCGGGTGCCTCGGATGTCGATAGCGCAGCGATGAAGGCTTCCTGCGGCACCTCGACGCGGCCGACCATCTTCATGCGCTTCTTGCCTTCCTTCTGCTTTTCCAGCAGTTTGCGCTTACGCGAAACGTCGCCTCCGTAGCACTTCGCGAGCACGTCNTTGCGGATCGCTCGAATGGTTTCGCGCGCGATNATNCGCGACCCGATGGCGGCCTGGATGGGCACCTCGAACTGCTGACGGGGAATNAGNTCCCGCAGTTTCTGCGCCATNGCCACGCCGTAGCTGTAGGNCTTGTCCTTGTGCACGATGGCGGAGAAGGCNTCGACCGGATCTCCGTGCAGCAGGATGTCCACTTTGACGAGATCTGCGGTCTGCTCGCCACTGGGCTCGTAGTCCANCGATGCGTATCCCCGCGTTCGCGACTTGAGTTGATCGAAGAAGTCGAAGACNATCTCNGCCAGCGGCANGGTGTAGCGCATCTCGACGCGATCCTCGGANAGATAGTCCATCCCCAGCAGAGANCCNCGCCTGTTTTGGCACAGTTCCATCACGGTNCCGACGAATTCGCTCGGCAAGATGACCGTTGCCTTGACGACCGGTTCGGTTACCGAGGCGACTTTGCCTTCGGGAAACTCGCTNGGATTNGTGACCACNATTTCCTTACCGTCTTCCATCTGGACGGNGTANATGACNTTCGGTGCCGTGGAGATGAGGTCGAGATCGAACTCGCGCTCNAGGCGCTCGCGAACNATCTCCANGTGCAGCAATCCCAGGAACCCGCAGCGGAANCCGAATCCCAGGGCCACGGATGTTTCCGGCTCGTACTGCAACGCTGCATCATTCAGCTTCAAACGGTCCAAGGCGTCGCGCAAAATCGGGTAATCCGACCCGTCGATCGGATACAGGCCGGAGAAAACCATCGGCTTGGGGTCGCGGTAGCCACCCAAAGGCTCCGTCGCCCCCTTAGTCACCGTGGTGATCGTGTCGCCAACGCGGGACTGACGAACGTCTTTCACTCCGGTGATCAGGTAACCAACCTCGCCGACGCCCAGGCCGCTCGCCGGAGTCGGCTCCGGGGAGATCACTCCGACTTCGAGTAGCTCGTGGACGGCGCCGGTGGACATCATCGAGATCCGATCTCGCGTCCCGATCCGCCCGTCGACAACCCGGACGTAGGTGACGACTCCGCGGTAGGTGTCATACACCGAGTCGAAGATCATCGCTCGCGCGGGAGCATCGGCGTCCCCCATCGGCGCCGGGATGACGTCCACGATGGTCTGCAGGAGATCCTCGACGCCCTCGCCCGTCTTCGCGGAGACCTTGTGCACATCGTCCGGATGGCAGCCGATGATGTGCGCGAGTTCCGCCGCGTACTTTTCTGGCTGCGCGGCCGGCAGGTCGATCTTGTTCAGCACGGGAATGATCTGCAGGTCGTTCTCCAACGCCAGGTAGAGGTTCGCGAGCGTCTGGGCTTCGATCCCCTGAGCCGCGTCCACGAGCAGGACAGCACCCTCGCAAGCCGCGAGTGAGCGCGACACCTCGTAGGTGAAGTCCACGTGCCCGGGCGTATCGATCAGGTTCAGCACGTGCTCACGACCGTCGGCGGCCGCGAAGGGCAATCGGACGGCCTGCGATTTGATCGTGATGCCCCGTTCCCGCTCGATGTCCATCCGGTCGAGGTACTGCGCGCGCATCGAGCGGTCGTCCACCACACCGGTGATCTGCAGCATTCGGTCGGCCAGGGTCGACTTGCCGTGGTCGATGTGGGCGATGATGCAGAAGTTTCGGATGGCTCCCGGATCGGTGTCCCCCGGTGCCGATCGACCGCTCGCGGGCGCGCCAGCGGTGGATGGGTGGGTCACGGACAACCTCTCACAGGGACGGTCGGGGCCACGGGTTCGAGTGGGACCGTCGGGGCCACTCGGGGGGTGCCCCCAGGGTACGGGTACTCTTATGCGGCTGCAGATCCCTGTGGCGCACCACCCGAAAGACCACTACTTACCCGTAGGTCCAGCACAACGAGAGTCGAAGGAACGTCCGTGGCGAACATCCAGTCGCAAAAGAAGCGCATCCGCACCAACGAGAAGGCGCGTCTGCGTAATAAGGACGTGAAGTCCTCCCTCAAGACCGCCGTTCGCAAGTTCCGTGAGGCGGCCGACGCGGGTGACGCTACGGCTGCCGCCGCTCTCGCGCGCGAGGCCAATCGGGCACTCGACAAGGCGGCCAGCAAGGGCGTCATTCACCAGAACCAGGCCGCCAACCGCAAGTCAGCCATCAGCAAGCGCGTCGCTGCTCTCTGAGCTACCGACCGCCAGTCGACACGACGAGCTTTTCTAGCTCGAACAACTTCTGCTCCAGATCCAGAGCCTGACCGGGCTCGAGCCCCCCCTTCATCATCGCTTCAGCGTCGGCTAATTCGACGAGCGACGCCGCCAGGCGACGTTGATCACCGCTCCATCGCGACCACTGCTGCCGCAGCGATGACACC
>NZLD01000061.1 GCA_002694095.1 Micrococcales bacterium
CGCAGTGCCCGCACCAGCGCTGGAGTGACTTCCTCGAGTGGTCGTGCCGCGAACGATTCCGGTGGCAGCGGAGGCGGTGGGTCGCCCTCCGGGAAGCCGGAATCCTCGAAGCCCAGCCACGCGTGGCTCACCTTCAGGATGCGAGCCGCATCAGCCATCTCTCGTTGCCGAACCGAATAGATGCCCTCGTTCTCGACCACCTCGCGCATCGCGGGGTTTAGGATGTCGCCACGCTCCCCGCCCGTGCAGGTGACGACCATGACGTCTACCCCCTCATCGACGTACTTGGCGGTCGTCGCAGCCCCCTTGCTGGACTCATCATCGGGGTGCGCGTGAACCGCCATTAGGCGAAGGGCTTCGGGCACGGCCCTAGTCTCCCACCTATGGGCTCACCTTTCTCGCGGGACCAACTCTCACCCGAGATGCGGGAACGCTACGGACTGGACAAGCGCCGCTCGACGACGGTCGTCATTGCAATCGTCGCGATCGCTGCGTTCCTGGGAGCCATGGCGTACGTCGGAGCGATGCTGCTTCGCGGTGATGTTCAGTTCCTCTTGCTGCGTTGGACGGTGGTCCAGGACGATCGCGCTGATGCGACCTTCGAGGTCCGCCGCGATGGTGACGACGCTGTGGTCTGTGTGCTTCGCGCGCAGGACTCCAAGAGAATCGACGTCGGGTATGTGGAGATCGATATTCCTCCGGGTGAGGACTACACCCTTGTGCACTACTCGCTGCGCACGGTTGCTCCGGCCTACACGGTAGAAGTTCTCACCTGCGCACGACCGGATGAACTTCGTTCGCCCGGGCCACAATTTCCCCCAGGAATCGCCGTTCCCGAACAACCGTGGACCAGCTCCTAGGGGAGAGACGGCATCGAATTGGCTAGGCGCCGCTCGAGATCTACAGTTATCGGTTATGACTGATGTGACGTGGTTGACTCAACAGGCCCACGACCGCTTGGTGGAGGAATTGGCCGAGCGTGAGGGGCCAACTCGGGTGGAGATCACCAAACGAATCGAAGCTGCGCGAGAAGAGGGCGACCTCAAGGAAAACGGCGGCTATCACGCTGCGAAAGAGGAGCAGGGTAAGAACGAGGCCCGCATCCGTCAACTGAAGCAGCTCCTGGAATCGGCGCAGATCGGGGCTCCCGACGCTGCCGACGACGAGGTGGCCGCCGGCAAGGTGGTCACCATCAAGTTCATCGAGTTCGATGATGAAGAAAGGTTCTTCCTTGGCTCCCGGGAAGAGGCCGCACACGCGTCCATTGAGGTGTACTCGCCGACATCGCCTCTCGGTTCTGCCGTCGATGGCAAGAAGGTCGGCGAGGTCGCAACCTACGAGCTGGCCAACGGCAAGCAGATGAGCGTCGAGATCATGAAGGTCGAGGCCTACAACAACTAACGCGCGATCGCTACTTGCGAGCCGCAGTCCGATACTTGCGCACGGCCAGCGGTGCGAAGATCGCGATGATGACGACGCAGGAAATAACGGTGTATAGCGCCGCGTTGTTCAACGTCCAGTAATCCGTGGGTGCACCCGTCGGATTGCCGAATAGTTCCCGGGTTGCTTGCACGAGCGCGGAAATGGGATTAAACGCCGCGAAGTACTGCAACCACTGCGGAAGTGCGGTGATCGGGACGAATGCGTTCGACAAGAATGTCAACGGGAAAATCCAGATAAGGCCGGCCGTATTGGCGGTCTCGGTGTTCGGGACAGACAGCCCGACAAAGGCACCGACCCAGGTGACCGTGTATGCGAAGAGCAGCAACAGCAGGTACGCGAGGATGGCGTTCACGATGCCGTCGTTGATCCGCCATCCGACGATGTATCCGGTGATTGACAAGACAGTCAGCACGAGCACCTGACGCAAAGCGTTTGCGAAGGTGTTGCCGATCAACACCGCAGGCTGAGACATCGGGAGTGCTCGATATCGATCAATGATCCCCCGCTGCATGGCCTCTGCCAGACCCACAGTGCTCGCCGCAGCGGCAAAGGCAACGGTCTGGCCGAAGATGCCGGGCATCAGGTACTCGCGGTATAGCGATGGATCGCCCTCCGACCCTGGTTCGGCTCCCGGGATCGGAATGGCTCCACCGAAAACGAAGGCGAACAGCAGAACGAAGATCACCGGCTGAATGAGCTGGAAGAACAACGCTTCGGGAATGCGGAAAGACGCTGTGATCGTCGACCGGGCAATAATCAACGAGTCGTGAATCATCCACCCGAGCAGCGGGCGTCGACTCTGCATACCGGTTGCGCTCATCGACGACCTCCACGGCGGCCTCGACGCGAGGGTTCTGGGCGCTCAGGCTGCTGATCTTCGGCACCGTGACCGGTCAGGGTCAAGAAGACGTCGTCCAGAGTCGGGCGTCGCAGAGCGATATCGGCGACGCCGACGTTCTGCGCGTCGAGGGCACGCACTGCGTCAATCAGGACCGACGAACCTCCCGCAACCGGTGCTGAGTATTGGGCACCCTCGGTTGTCGGCTCCCCCGACACAACGCCGGACAGAGCGTCAATAGCGCGGGCGGCGGACTGCTCGTCATCGAGGGTGATCTCGATTCGGTCGCCACCGATTTGATCCTTCAACTCACTCGATGTGCCGTGCGCGATCACCTGACCCTGATCGATCACGACGATGTCATCGGCTAGTTGATCCGCTTCATCGAGATATTGGGTGGTGAGCAGGACGGTCGTCCCCTCGGAAACCAACTCAGAGATGACGTCCCACAGGCCGATCCGCGAGCGCGGGTCCAAGCCGGTGGTGGGCTCGTCCAAAAACAGGATTCCCGGCTTGGCGATCAGACTCGCCGCTAGATCCAGTCGTCGCCGCATGCCGCCGGAATATGTCTTCGCGGGTCGGTCGGCGGCATCGGCAAGGTCGAACTTGTGCAGCAGTTCATCACACCGAGACGCCACGTACTTCTTCTCCAGGTGGAATAATCCGCCGAACATCGTGAGGTTCTCTCGGCCGGTGAGGAATTCGTCCACGGCTGCGTACTGACCAGTCAAGCCAATGGAGCGTCGCACATCGTCCGCCTGTCGCTGCACGTCGAATCCGTTGACCTGCGCAGAGCCACTCGTCGCCTTCAGCAACGTCGCCAGGATGCGGACAGTGGTCGTCTTGCCGGAGCCGTTCGGCCCGAGGAGCCCAACGACCTTCCCCCGTGGGACAACAAGGTCGATTCCGTTCAGCGCTTTGACGTCCCCGAATTCCTTNACCAAGCCNTCGGCTTGGACGGCNTANTCGGTCACAGGCACGAACGTTACGCCCGGAGACTCTTGTCGTCTCACCGGGTTCAGCCGTCGAGCACCTCCACGTGATAACCCCGATCCCGCAGGGCGGACAGAATCTGGTCTCGCTGCTCGGCACTTCGGGTTTCCATCTNAATGTCGATGCGGACGTCGCCGATCGAGACTCTCGGGTCGGTGCGGTCATGAAAGACGTCGACAACGTTCGCCTTATGTTCTTTCAAGACATNGAGCAGGTCGGCCAGTGAGCCGGGAAAGTCTGCGGTGTGCACACTGATGGACAGGTAGCGGCCGGCCGCGGCCATACCGTGGCGGATGATCCGCAAGAGAACGAGCGAATCGACGTTTCCACCGGAAATCGTNATGGCGACCGGCGGCTCGAAGTCCNGGGGGGCTTGCATCACAGCCGCCGTCGCCGCTGCACCACTNGGCTCGACGACGAGTTTTGCTCNCTCCAGAAGAAGCAGCACCGCNCGCGACANTTCGTCCTCGCTCACCGTTCGAAANTCGTCGACGTGCTGTTGCACGAGTTCGAAGGGAATATCGCCGGGGCGGGCGATCGCGATGCCATCGGCCATCGTGTTCATCCGCTCGCGACTGACCGGCTCTCCTGCTNCCAGGCTCGCCGGGTANGTGGACGCTCCTTCGGCCTGCACCCCGACGACCTTCACNTCCGGCTTCACCTGCTTGATCGCGAACGCGACNCCGGCGAGCAGCCCACCGCCACCGGTGCACACCACGACGGTCTTGACGTCNGGAATCTTGTCCACGATCTCCAAGCCGAGAGTCCCTTGACCCGCCACGACGTGCTCGTGGTCGAAGGGGTGGATNAGCACCGCACCNGTCTCCTCGGCGAAGGCGCGTGCCNCNACCAGNGCNTCNTCCACGGTGGCGCCGTGGAACCGAACGTCCGCGCCATACCCGCGCGTCGCCTCGATCTTCGGGATAGAGGCGTCCACCGGCATGAAGACGGTCACGGCGACGTCGAGCAACTGACCTGCGAGCGCCACCCCTTGCGCGTGGTTNCCGGCGCTCGCAGCGACTACTCCGCGTCGACGCTCGTCANCCGACAACTGAGCGATGCGGTTGTAGGCGCCGCGGATTTTGAANGATCCNGCGCGCTGCAGGTTCTCCGGNACCAGATACNCGGGCCCACCCACCTGCTCGGTCAACCATCGAGCACCTTGGACCGGCAGCGAGCGCACGATGCCGTCGATACGGCTCGCTGCGCCGTGGACGTCACTCAATTCCATCGACGCATCGTGGCACCTGCCTACGGCAGCGCGCGACGCCCCTTGGGCAATTCGTCCGATGAGCGCAGTCGTGCGTGTGATGCAGCCGTTCGCCCAGCACCGGCGGCGGACCCGGATCTTCCCGTTGCNGCNCCTCGATAGCCACCCCANCGACCGCGGGCATCGGAGTTGTCACGATGGAAAGCGCGCACCTCGGCCTCGCTTTCTCGCAGAATCAGCGCTGCCGACGGTTCGTTTCCACGGCTCTCATCTCGACTTCGCACCGCGGTGTCCCGGGCCTGCTGCAANCGCTCGTCGATCCGGGCGACGTAGGCGCGGTAGAACGCAGCCCGCGCGGTTTGGCGGGTGAACGGCTTCTTCACCGGCAGACCGGTTCTTCGGGAGCGCGTTNGATAGGTNTCCGACTTCCACTCGTNCTTTTCGAGATAGCGCTGCGCGCTCGTCGCCATCTGCACCGACAGCGACGCGAAAAGAGTGTGCGTNGCGTCGAGATCTTGAGGCATGCCGTAGGCCACAACGTAGGTCGAGTCGGAGGCGACGTCGACGATCGCGAAATTGTTGTGGGCGATNGCCACGAAAAGGGAGATCAGGTGAGTGTTGGCTCNCTTTCCCTTATCTCCGATAGAGACCGTTCGGGTGACCGGACTCGTCGGCTTCTCGTCGGCAAGTTTCCGAGCACGCGCAGCGGCGATGTCGATACTCGCCATCGTCGCGAGAGCTTGGGCCTTCANTAGGTACGCATCCGCTTCATGCGGGTTGTCGGTCCGCTCGGCCTTGATCAGCAGGGCGCTGATGCGCTCGATCGCGCTGCTCACACCGTCTCCTCCACCGGAACACCCGCGGCCTCATAACCCGTGCGAAGCAAGAGTGCCGCACCCGGACCAAAACGGATGTCGGCCAACTCCAGCATCGTCGCCGTGAAGTATCGATCGTGCGCACCACTGCTGCGGTCNGTAACGCACACGTGGTGAGCCACCTCGTGCAGCACCACGCTCTCGCGCATCGCCCACCCGTGCGTGGTGGGAATCGCTATNTCACCCTNGCTGTAGTGCGCACGCGTTCCACCTCGACGGTGTCGAACCCGCACCGGTGGCACCTCCAGGTGCGCCACGACATCGTCCACATACGTCTGCACCGCCTCGAGCGCACCGAAACGCAACTGCTCCGGCACATCGATCACCGAACCGAAGAAGTCAACGACACCGCCTCGGTCGAGTGTTGCCGACCACTGATCCTCGGCCCGATACACAGCACTGCGGTGAACGTCTCGGTTCTGCGTCGTCATGACGCATCGGGCCACACAGGTCGCGCATCAGCTGCCGGTCGCGCCATTGCTCCCGCGGCAATCGCGGCGAACATCGATGCTCCCAGGGCGCCGGCTTCATCGACCTCGCTGACCTCGAAGTCCCCGATGGCTTCCCATTTCGCGTGCACGACCATCGCGTCGTGCACCCAACCACCTGCGAGCACTGTTCGCCGTCGCGGGCCGCTGCTGGCCTCGATGAAGGCCAGAAGGTCGCTGCCCGCGGCGACGAGGTCCATCACGCTGGCTCTCCACAAAGCCGCCGGGCTCGCGTCGTCGTCGACGCCCACCAATGACAGCCCGGTGTGGTCGACCTCGTTCACACGCAACTGCCCACGATCGGCAGCCACTGCTTGCTCAGCCAACGCGGCGCGGTCACCGAAGGACTCGATTCCCAGAAGTCGCCGCACGCGTTCCAGCGACAGCCCGGTCACCAACGCACCGAGTACGCACACGTGGTCGGGGATGACACTCCACAAGACCGCGACATCGCGCTCAGACAGACGAATGAGTTCCTCACGCGACAAAGGACCGGGCGTGAAACGCAAGAAAGCCTCCGCGGTCCCCATCGAATCGAACAGCGCGCCGGTGGTGGCCGCACCGCACGCGAACGCCGCCGATTGATGATCCATCCCGGTCGCCGTGAGGACCGCCCCCTGCATCGAGCTCGGCACGCGAGTCGCCATGCCACAAGCCTCACCCGCGACCGTGATGCGATCGGGCAACAGATCGCCGACAAGGTCGAGGGTCGCCTGCCAGGGGACGCGATCGACCACATCAAACAGGCCGGTCCGCGAGACGAGCGAGAGTTCGGCTACCGGATCACCACCGAGCCGGTGCACGATCCACTCAGCGATGTTCAGATACATCGTCGCCCCTGTTGACGACGCAACGTTGTCCTGCAACCACAGAATCTTCGCTACCGAGGGCTTGTTGTTCAGTCTCATGCCCACATGACCATGGAAAGTCTCGCGATCGATCGCCGCCTTGACGAGATCCACCCGTCCGCGAGGGTCATGGAAGGCGATCGCCGGAGCCACCGCCGAGCCGTCGGGGCCGACGAGGACGCCGGCCTCGGCCATGCTGGTGACACCGATACCGATGACCCGGGTCTGCATGGTCCAGGCGCTGTCCTCGGTGAGCTGAGTCAAGACGTTGCCGACAACCTCCATCAACTCGTCGGGGTCCATCTGGGCCTCGGCACCCGAACGAACCCACGGCGTCGGTTCCGCCGCCTGCGCCACGACCCGGCCTGACAGATCGACAGCCAGCGCCTTCACGCGCGTGGTTCCTGCGTCGATTCCCACCACCAGGTCCTGCGCCACGATTCCTCCTGCCTGCCCCGCGGTCTAACCCTCTCGCGAGGATAGGCTGCGTGCGGGAATCTCGGGACCATACGGGAATCTCGGGAACAACGACGAGGAAGGGTCCTGGATCGATCTCGCGTGTCGACCGACCACCACACCGCGTTCCCCGCCGCTNGNCCTCNANAAGGAGAGATGACCNNCGTGTCCGATGTTCGNTACCGCCTNAACCGCCTCTTCAANGCNACNTCCGGCCGCTGCCTCGACGTCGCCATCGANCACGGCTTCTTCGGNGAGCGTCACTTCCTGAACGGGATCGAAGACCTCGGCGGTGCCATCGACGCACTCGTCGCNGCCGCTCCNGACGCCATCCAACTCACCCAGGGGCANGCNCCGAAACTCCAAGCGCATCGNGGAAAAGAGCGCCCNGCACTGGTNATGCGCACCGACGTGGCCAACGTCTACGGGGCGCCCCTNCCNGATCACATGTTCTCNCTGATGATCCCCGAGCCCGCCAAGCGCGGAGTTCAGNTGGACGCCGCCATCATCGTGGTCAATCTGCTGGACCTTCCCGGCCGCCCGGAAGTGCGCGAAGCCTGCGTGCAGAACGTCCTGGATGCAAANGCCGATTGTGAGAAGTACGGCATGCCGCTGATGATCGAGCCGCTGGTCATGAAGCCNGTCGACCCCGACGGATCCACCGGCTACACCGTCAACGGTGACCTCGATTTGATTCTGCCNATCGTCCGTCAGGCCGTNGAACTCGGCGCCGACGTCATCAAGGCCGANCCGACCGACGACCCGAGCGACTATCACCAGGTNGTNCNGATCGCCGGCNACATNCCGGTTCTCGTTCGCGGTGGCGGNCGCGTGCCAGATCGCGAACTGCTCGAACGCACCGACGCGGTATTGGCGCAGGGAGCAGCCGGCATCGTCTATGGGCGCAATATCGTCCAGCACGCCAACCCTGCTGGGATCACCCGAGCGCTGATGGCGATGCTCCACGAAAACGCCTCGGTCGACGAAGCGGAGAAACTGATCGCATGAGCGACGTGCGCATCGGCATCATCGGCGGCGGGCTGATGGGCCGCGAGCTCGCCGCTGTGTGTGGACGCTGGCTTCATCTCGTCGACCACCCGGTGCGCCCATCNGTCGTCGCCGTCGCCGACCTCGATCCNGCGGCCCGAGAGTGGTTCCGGCAGGTCCCGACTTTGGAGACTCTGACCGATTCGTGGCGTGATCTCGTCGACGACGACTCGCTCGACGTTCTGTATATCGCGGTCCCGCATNACCTCCACGAGGAGATNTACACGGCTGCNGCACGGGCCGGCCGCGACTTTCTCGCGGAGAAGCCTTTCGGCATCGACCTCGGGGCCTCGGAACGCATCGCGGCCGCGATTGACNAGGCCGGNGTGTTCGTTCGCGTCAGCAGCGAGATGCCGTTTTTNCCCGGTGCCCTGCGAGNCTATGAGTACGCCCGCAGTGGGGCTCTCGGNGAACTGATCGAGGTGCGCTCACACTTTCTGCACTCGTCCGATATCGATCGATCCAAACCCATCAACTGGAAGCGTCGGGTTGAGACCTGCGGTGACATCGGGGTGATGGGAGACCTCGGTATGCACGTTGCACATGTCCCGCTGCGGCTGGGCTACCAGCCAAGTGCNGTCTACGCGCTCCTGGACGACATCGTGACCGAACGNCCGNTCAGCGCTGGGGCGNCANAAACGACCCGGTGCGAGACGTGGGACAACGCANTGATCACCATGCGCGGCACCTCCCCGGATCATCCGCAGCGGGCTTTCCCCATGCTTTGGGAAACNAANCGCATCGCTCCGGGAAACATGAACACCTGGTCCTTCGAGGCCGTGGGAATGGACGCCGGCGTGCGATTCAGCACCCGNACCCCGGCNTACTTCGAGCGCTTCCGTCGCGACGGCTCCGANCAGGTGTGGGAGCANNTTCAACCNGGCAATGTCTCCGCGTGGCCNATGGTGAGCGGTGCGATCTTCGAGTTNGGGTTTGCNGATGCGCTCTTGCAGATGTGGGCGAGTTTCCTNGCTGAGCGTGCCGGAGCGCTCGGCGATCGGTTCGCGACCGCCACGGTCGCNGAGGCCGTNGGNAGTCACCGGGTGTTCGCCGCCGCTTCTCGNTCGAGCGCCGAAGGTGGAGNTGTTTCGTAAGGATGCGCCGCCTTGGACGCGCCATCCGGCGCACCCCTCTTCTTGCCGATCTTCCCCGCGAGGTCGCTGTCTTGGCGACCATCGCNTTCTTCGTCGCTCTCGGTTTCGGNATTCTCATTCCCTCTCTTCCGATTTTNGCCAGCACCTTCGGCGTCAANGCGTTCCAAGCNGGACTGGTGATCTCNGCTTTCGCNCTGGTCCGCTTCGNGACGTCNCCGCTCGCCGGNATCCTGGTCAATCGCTGGGGAGAGCGCANCGTCCTCAGTAGCGGATTGCTCATCGTCGCCCTGTCCAGCCTNGTCGCCGGCTTCTCGCAGTCCTACGGCCAGCTCTTGGTTCTGCGAGGNGCCGGGGGCCTCGGCTCATCGATGTTCACCGTGTCCGCGATGGCCCTCTTGCTTCGAGTGACGTCCTCACAGCAGCGAGGCCGCGCGTCNAGCGCATTCCACGGCGGCTTTCTCTTCGGNGGTGTTGCGGGACCCGCCGTCGGCGGACTCGTTGTCGCCTGGTCCATCCGCGCCCCGTTCTTCGTCTACGCCGTCACCCTGCTCGTCGCNACCGCCGTCTCGCTGATCTTCTTGTCCCGGGTTCGTCTGCANGAGCGAGAAGAGGTGNCNGCGGAAAGCAACACCAATANGCGCGAGGANCTGCGGACAGCACTCAAGAACCCCGCCTATCAAGCGGCCATTGGCAGCAACCTCATCACCGGCTTCGTCATCTTCGGCCTTCGTGCTTCGATCGTCCCCCTCTTCGTCGTCGAGGGTTTGCAGCGCGGTGCCTCCGTGTCGGGTATCGGATTCCTCATNGCGGCAGGGGTCCAAGCGATCTTTCTTCTCCCTGCTGGACGAATGGCGGACAANCGCGGTCGCCGCCCCGCCCTACTGTTCGGAACTNTCGCGAGTGCCNGCGGGATGGCCCTGCTCGCCCTCTCCGACGTTGCCGCCAACACTCTCGGCACGGCCGGACTCGCAGGCGTCACCCTCTTTCTNATCGCCATGGCGGTTCAGGGGTTCGGCGGCGCNTTCATGGGGTCCGCTCCATCCGCCCTCGTCGGTGACATCATGGGAGGACGAAAGGGCGGCGTCGTTATCGCGACGTTCCAGATGATGTCGGATGTGGGGGCGATTGTGGGACCTCTGGTTGCCGGGCTGCTTGTGGATGCCTTNGACTANGACTGGGCATTCGCTGCTGGCGCAGCATTGGCGATCCTGCCGATCTTCCTCGTTCTCCGGATGCGCGAAACTCTCGTCCGNANGGAACTCGCGCCGTGACGCCCAACGANCACCGGGCCTCGCGNCGGCGTCGAAACACCGTCACCATCACCAGCGTCGCCACCATCGCNGCNGTCACCNTCGGCGTNTTCGGCATCAGCGANTACTCCTCCGGTCCCACCGTTGCGTCCGCCGCCGCTGCACCCACGAGCGATTCCGGAGTTGACGGACTNGNATCTNATGTTTTGCCNGACCCCGATCCGACCGTCGATCAANTGGCTTCTCCGGCGTTCCGCAACGTGGTGATGATCCTNGCCGATGATCTGGATTGGAAACTGTTCGACCAGATCCCTCGACTGCAGGCGCTCAAAGAACGGGGAATGACGTTCACCAACCACACNGTCGTCGANTCTTTGTGTTGCCCATCTCGCGTCACGATTATGCGCGGCCAATACATTCACAATCACGNGGTCNTGTCGAATATCGAAGCAACCGGGGGTGGCTGGCCNACNTTTCAACGGCTCGATGCGGATGAGGATTGTCTTCCGGTCTGGCTCAACGATGCAGGCGTCACCACTGCGCTCTACGGCAAATACCTCAACGAGTACCCCACGCGACCGGACGGTATTCGCTACGTGCCACCGGGGTGGGATGAATGGGCAGTACCGATCTCCCGCGGTGATTCGTACTCGGGCTATAGCTACACCTTGAACGACAACGGAGAACTTGTCCGGTACGGCACCAAGGCGACCGATTTCCTGGGNGACGTTCTCAACGACAAAGCCCGGAACTTCATCCGCTCAACACCGGAACCCTTCTTCCTCTATCTCTCCACGTACACCCCACACAAACCATTCGCCACAGCCCCACGGCACCTGTCCGCGCACGCGGGCACGGTCGCGCCGCGCACGCCGGCGTACAACTCCATCGGGGAGAACGAGCCGGCGTGGCTTCGCAAATTTCCACAGTTGACGGAATGGAAACTGTCCGAATTGGACAAGGTGTGGAGGAAGCGCGCCCGCTCCGCCGAAACCGTCGCCGACTCTGTTGATGCGGTACTCGCCGAACTGCAGGCCACTGGGCGCGATAGGGACACCTTGGTGATCGTGACAAGTGACAACGGGTACCACGTCGGCGAGTATCGACTCCCCAAAGGCAAGCGAACTCCCTACGCGGCGGACACCGTCGTACCTATGATCGCCATCGGCCCNGGTGTTCCCNCCGGCGTTGAGGTGTCCGCCATGACGTCCACCATTGACCTTGCGCCGACGTTCACCGAGGTTCTCTCCGGCACCTCTCCTGACTGGGTGGACGGGCGCTCACTGGTGCCCTTCCTTNCCGACGGNCAAACNCCNNAGGGNTGGCGCANCGCNACNCTCTCNGAATCCATCGGNGAGACGAANNTCAGCGATCCGGACTACCTGCCCTACATNCCNCCACCCTTCTCCGCCCTGCGCTCTGANCGTTGGTTGTACGTCGAATATGACGACGGAAGCACCGCNCTCTACGACCANAGAACCGATCCGTACGAGCTTCGCAANATCGTCGACGCCGTCGATCCAGGGTTTGTCGCCGCCCTCAGCGCCCAGCTTTCTCAGCTCGACGCGTGCTCGGGTCCGTCNTGTCGGGAAGCGGACACTCTCACCATCGCCNACCCGCTACCGCAAGCAGCGGGCTGATGCCNTAGCGAAGTGCCTTGTCGAGGTCGGTGACAAGGTCTTCGACATCCTCGATCCCCACACTGAGTCGAACGAGATCAGCGGGCACCTCCAGAGGACTTCCAGCGGCCGACGCGTGGGTCATCNNCCCGGGGTGCTCGATCAGCGACTCCACGCCACCGAGAGACTCGCCGAGCGTGAAAACCTCGGTGCGAGCACACAGATCGACAGCCGCTTGCTCGCCACCGGCTGCACGGAACGAAACCATGCCACCGAAGTCGCGCATTTGTCGCGCNGCAACCTCGTGGCCCGGGTGCGAATCCAATCCTGGGTAGAGCACTTGGCTGACGGCCGAATGTCCNGTCAGGAANTCCACCACNGCNCGCGCGTTTGCGCTGTGTCGNTCCATCCGAACACCCAGAGTCTTGATGCCNCGCAGNNCCAGCCANGAATCGAGAGGACCCGGCACCGCGCCCATGGAGTTCTGGTGGAAGGCAAGCCGCTCGGCAAGTTCGAGATCGCGCACGACGAGCGCNCCGCCGATGACATCACTGTGCCCNCCGAGGTACTTGGTCGTCGAGTGCACCACCACGTCTGCACCCAGCAGCAGCGGTTGCTGCAGGTANGAGGAGGCGAATGTGTTGTCGACGACCAGGAGAGCTCCGGCGTCGTGAGCGATGTCGGCGATCGCGGCGATATCCGCGACGTTCAACAANGGATTGGTCGGGGTTTCGATCCAGACCAGCCGCGTTCGACCTGGCTGTATNGCCGCGGCGATGGCATCGAGNTCGGTCACGGCGGCGGGCGTGTGGTCGACTCCCCANGGNGCTGCCACCTTCGCGAAAAGGCGATAGGTCCCGCCNTAGGCGTCGTCGGGNATAACCGCGTGAGTACCCGGGGCCAAGACGGNGCGCATCAAGGTGTCCTCGGCGGCNAGTCCAGAGGCGAAAGCCAGGCCGCGGGCATCGGGGTCCTCNGGCGCCTCGAGCGCCGCAAGGCATTCCTGGAGTGCGGTGCGCGTNGGGTTTGCGCTCCTGGAGTACTCGTATCCGTTGCGTAGGCCNCCNACACCGTCCTGCGCGTACGTCGAGACTTGGTAGATCGGCGGGACCACGGCCCCCGTCAACGGGTCCGGCTCTTGTCCGGCGTGAATCGCTCGAGTGTTGAAACCGTCCACAACCGGTAGCCTACTGCCGTGTTCGGATTCGGATCCAAAGCAACGATGGTGGACTCAGCGTCGGCCCTTCCTGGTCGCAACAGGGAGATCTTCACCGTGCCGACCAGCCACGCGGTCCTCGGCTCGCCCCTGCACCCCGAAGACGGCGATCTCGAGCGCATCTACCTCGCTATGGGGTGCTTTTGGGGTGCGGAGGAGTTGTACTGGCAGTTGCCGGGAGTCGCCGCGACGAGTGTCGGNTACATGGGCGGCTTCACCGCGCACCCCACNTACGAGGAAGTGTGTACCGGATTGACAGGGCACACCGAAACCGTCTTCGTCGCGTATCGCCCCGCNGAAGTCTCCACCTTCGACATCCTCAAGGTCTTCTGGGAGAACCACGATCCCACCCAGGGCTACCGGCAAGGCAACGACGTGGGGACGCAATACCGAAGCGCGATCTTCTACACGACCGCGGAGCAGGAATCAGTCGCCGTGGCCACGCGGGATTCCTACGCACGGGTCGTTGCCGCACGTGGCTACCCGGAAATCACCACCGAGATCGTTCCGGCAGCCGACGCGATTTACTACCCGGCCGAGGACTACCACCAGCAGTACCTATACAAGGTTCCGAACGGATACCGGTGCCACGCGAACACCGGACTCGCTCTGCCAGCCCTNTCAGTCGGNTAGGTANCCCAGCAGGTCTTGGCGGGTGAGGACCCCCNCGGGGCGCCCGTCGTCGATCACGATCACTCCGTCGCTCGATTGCAACGCAGAGNTCGCCGACTGCACCGNCTCNCCNGCNCCCACGATGGGNAGCGCNGCAGACATGTGNGCGTCAACCGTGTCGGACANCTTGGCNGCGCCGGAAAAGAGNGCGTCAAGCANNTCNCGNTCNACGACGGATCCGACNACTTCGGCGGCCATNACCGGNGGTTCCGCCCGCACAACCGGAACCTGCGACACCCCGTATTCGCGNAGGATCGCGATCGCGTCCGCGACCGACTCNNTCGGGTGGGTGTGTACCAACGGNGGAAGGTCTTCGGACTTGCCGTGCAGCACATCGCCGNCGGTCGAGTCNGTGNTCGGNGGCAGGAATCCATAAGACGCCAACCAGTCATCGTTGAANACTTTGCTGAGGTAACCGCGACCCGAGTCGGGNAGCACCACGACGATGACGTCNCCGGGTTCGGCTGCACTGGCGACACGCAAGGCGGCGACAGCGGCCATTCCGCAGGAGCCACCCACCAAGAGTCCTTCTTCCNGCGCCANNCGNCGGGTCATCTCGAACGACTCGGCGTCGGACACCGCGATGATCTCGTCNCAGATCTCCTGGTCGTANGTGGTTGGCCANAANTCTTCGCCGACACCTTCCACCAGGTAGGGNCGGCCGGTNCCGCCGGAGTAGACCGATCCCTCCGGGTCCGCCCCGATGATCTTCACCGCACCGTCGCTGACTTCTTTCAGATACCTACCCGTTCCGGTGATCGTGCCACCGGTTCCCACTCCCGCCACGAAATGCGTNATCCGACCTTGCGTTTGATCCCAGACTTCCGGACCCGTNACCTCGTAGTGGGAACGAGGATTGTGCGGATTGGAATATTGATCGGGCTTCCAGCCCCCCGGGGTCTCCCGCGCCAGGCGGTCGCTGACCGAGTAGTACGAGCGGGGATCTTCCGGATCCACTGCCGTCGGGCAGACCACCACGTCGGCCCCGTACGCCCGGAGCACATTGCGCTTATCCTCGCTTACCTTGTCTGGGCAGACGAAGATGCAGTGGTAGCCGCGCTGCTGGGCCACCATCGCCAGACCGACACCGGTGTTGCCGCTCGTCGGCTCAACGATGGTCCCGCCGGGTGCAAGCAGACCTTCCTCTTCGGCGGCATNNATCATCCGAACCGCAATGCGATCCTTGATCGANCCACCTGGGTTCAGGTACTCNACTTTGGCNAGAACGATGGGGCCATCCTTCGGCACGATGCCCTCGGTGACCTTGTTCAGGCGGACGAGAGGGGTATTTCCGATNAGCTCGANAACCGAATCCACGTAANGCACGGCACAACTCTAGGCGGCCTACAGTAAANGCGTGTCGGCACCGCACCTTCGCAGCCAGAGGGAGACATCNCGTGGGTCGTGANCAGTTGGAACGTGAGCTCGAGCGCCTTGCGAATCGGCTCGAGACCATGCCTGCATCACGCATCCACGAAGACGTGATCGACCGGGTTCACGCGACGGCAGAGCAGATAGTGGCNCTGACGCAGGGCACAGATCGGCCCGATACGGCCGTTCTCCCTCGTGTCGAAGCCTCGGCGCTCGCCGCGCAACTCACCGTTGTGGTGCNCGACTACTGGGAAACGACAACAGCGGCGTCAGATGACGCCGCTGTNGCGCAGTACTTGATCGACCTACGAAAGTCGCTGCCGTAGTCGCTCGGATGGCTGCTAGTCGCGACCCGACAAGATTGCGAAGAGTCGCAGGAACTCAAGGTAGATCCACACAAGCGTGACGAGCAGACCGAAGGACATCCGCCAGGACTCCCGCTCCGGCAGCCCCATGGCCACTCCCTGCTTGATGGCCTCGAAGTCGAGAACCAAGAAGAAGGCCGCGATTCCCACGCCCGCCAGGCAGATGATGATGCCCAGTCCGCCGACACCGTAGAAACCCCAGCCGCCGCCGACACCGAAAATCGCGGCGACGAACGATGCCAACGCGAGAACGATGTAGGAGACCGCGGCCACCATCAAGACCTGGGTGAAACGCTTGGTCACCTTGATGATGCCGGTGAGATATAGGGTCAGCATGACACCGAACGTTGTCATGGTGGCGACGACCGCCTGGATGACAATGCCGCTGTCCCAACCGTTCGCGACGGCGTAGGAGTTGTACCAATTGCTGATGCCGCCGAGCATCAATCCTTCGGCGACAGCGAACACCATCATCAGCACGGGCGACACGTTCTTCTTCAGCGCATTCACGAATCCGAGCACGATCGCGACGATGAAGATCGGGAACATCAACCCGGGCGCAGCGGTGATCACGTTCCAACCGATGAAGGCGAACAGCACCACCAATCCGAACATGATCGCGGACTTGACGACGACGTCGTTCAGGGTGACCCGCACCCCGCCGCCGGCGGTGACTGCCTGGAATTCGGCGTCGGTGCTGGTCGGTGGCGTGCCGGATGCGTCCGGAGTCGCGGTGGACTGAGTAGACGGAGCGGCAGGCGTTGCCGTGGGGGCCTGGCCGGAGGCCTGCGTGTACGCCGAACGACCTTCGTCGTACGCGAATCCCGGGGCGTCGGCCTTCTCGTAGCGCGAGAGGACGGGGTTATTGGTCTGCATAAACTAAGGATAACCGACCGGTACCCAATCAACTAGGCGAACCTCGCAAGGGATGTGGACGGATACGGAAACGTTTGTGAAGCGTCGAGGACGCGGTTTGCCGGTGTCGGTTTGCTGATAGCGAACTCCACACGACTGCTGCTGCTCCCACTCGCCGTTCTTTACGCGCCTAGGTACCGTCAAGGGATGACTGAGCAGCAGCCGTACACCGTCCTTCGCACCTGCGACGGCTACGAATTGCGGGAATACCCCGCGTGCGCCGTCGCGGAAGTCACGGTCGATGCCGACTTCGATAAGGCCGGGAGTCTTGCCTTCCAGCCACTGTTCACCTACATCAGCGGTAACAACCTCGGCCAGGTGCTCATCGACATGACCGCACCGGTGGTGCAGCGGGAAAGTGGCGAACTCAAGACCGGATCTTCCACCGGCCGCAGCGAGAAGCTCTCGATGACCGCACCGGTGCTGCAATCCAGCGATATCTCGGGCCGGCAGGTGGTCGCTTTCGTCTTGCCCTCAACGGTGACGGCGGCTTCCGCTCCTATCCCCGTCGACACCCGAGTGGTGATCCGCGAGATACCGCCAAGCCTGACCGCCGCGACCCGCTACTCGGGGCGCTGGTCGCGTTCTGGCTACAACGAGCACCTGCAGCAGTTGCGGTCCGCCCTCAAGCGAGATGGCCTTCGCGCCGTCGGCGAGCCGCGCTTCGCGCGTTTCGATGCGCCCATGAAACCGTGGTTTCTTCGGCGGAACGAGGTTCACATCGACGTCGAGGACACCGCCGACGTCAAGGGGTAAACGCCAGTGATGCCATAGATGCAGGGACGATGTGGTGCCCTCGATGGGATTCGAACCCATACTGTGCCGGGTTTAAGCCGGGTGTCTCTACCAGTTGGACTACGAGGGCGAACGTCTCAAGAACCATGATTGCGCATGTGACGGCGCATCTCTGACCCCCTACCCTGGAAGTCATGCGCAGCGGTCCAAGCCTGGGAACGTGGATTCTCCTGCTCGTGCTCGGGGTCGGTTCGCTCGCCGCCGGATTCGGAGCGGGCTTGTGGTGGCTGGGCCGCGACACCTCACCCGAGTCCGCGCGCTGGGTTCTCACGCATTCCGCGCGATCGGCTCAACTCACGCCTGCGTCCCAAGGCTTGTTCACCTTGACGATGTCGCCTGCCGATGCCCAAGTCATCGCGGTTCGCCTAGACGATCCCGGTTCGAGTGAAGTCATGCCCGCGCGCCGATTGGAAAGCGAATGGGAAACCATGTTCGGCGACGAGTCGATCACTCTGACGCTCTTGGTTCACGACGCGACCATTGACGCTGATCCGGACGCCGCATCGGCCGACAGCATCACGCTGCTCGCGGCCGAGCCTGTCGTCGACGGCGACATGGTCACCTATCCCGTGGAGGTTCTCGAACCGACCTTTATTGCGCAAGACGGTGCGCTTCGCGCGTTCACCGAAGTGACACTGGTGCTCCCCGACGCCAAACGGAGGGTTACCAGCAGTTCAACGAACGCCCCGTAGGGCGATCGGAGTCCGGGTTCGAGCAGACTCCCCGGCCGCGACCGCTAATGCGACGGGCGCGCGACCGTCCTCGATCGACACCGGAGATGGGCCCCCGTCGTTGAGATACGACCAGAACGCGCTCCACTCGTGTCGATAGGCGGATTCGTATCTCTCCAAGAAGTGGTGGGGAACCACCGCCCCGTGNCTACCTTCCGCGTCGAGGACGACGGCCGNGTGNTCATGATGGTTTTCCGAGGTCACCATTCCTTNGGAACCGAACACNTCCACNCGCTGGTCGTGCCCATAGGCCGCTTGGCGGCTGTTGTCGATAACGGTCATCGCNCCGCTNTCGTGGCGCATCCACACCACGGCCGTNTCGAAATCNCCCGCCTGTTCGATCTGNGGATCGATCAGCNCGGCGCCACGAGCGAATATCTCCTGNACGGGGGANTCAACGAGGAACCGGGCCATNTCGAAGTCATGNATGGTCATGTCGAGGAAAATCCCACCNCTGACNGCNATGTAATCCAGCGGCGGCGGCTGCGGATCTCGCGTGGTGATGCGGAGCAGATGCACGTCCCCAACCCGCCCNTCGACGACCGCCTNCTTGGTGGCCTGGTGGGTGGGATCGAATCGNTTATGAAAACCGACCATGAAGGGAATGTCACTGTCGGTGACGGCTCGCACTGCACGGTNGACCTCGTCNAGGTCGAGGCTCACCGGTTTCTCACAGAAGACAGCGACACCTGCNTCAGCGGCAGCGCAGATGTAGTCCACGTGGGTCGTCGTGCTCGAGCAGATGGCGACGGCACGAAGGNTNGGTNGATCCCAGANGTCGGCGATATCCACCGCGTGCNCTCCNACACGGTTCGCCAGATNGNTTGCCCTGNNTGGCTCNACNTCCGCANNAACGAGATCGACCATCGGAAGGGTTTCGGTGATCGCCCGNGCGTGAACCGAGCCGATGCGACCGCATCCGATGATGGCNATTTCGNTCTTCATGGNGGAGGNNANGTNTCCTCTATTNGTCNTCTATNCGGAGCCGGGCNGTCAANGCATGGCCGAACATGAATTCNGCGTCGGCAATCGCCGCNGTGGTGGGAGCGACTTCCTTGCTCCCCACCTCCGTGACTTTCTGGAACGTCAGNGTCTTGAGGAACTTTCCGACCCANAGGCCNCCGGTGTATCGAGCGGCGCCGCGAGTAGGCAGGACNTGGTTGGTCCCGATGGACTTGTCCGAGTACGCGACCGTCGATTCATGACCGAGGAACAGCGATCCGTAGTTCCTCAAGCGCTGGTGGAACCAGTCCGGATCTTTCGTTTGCACTTCGAGATGCTCGGGTGCGTATCGATCACTCACCTCGACTAGTTCGTCGTCGTTTTCGCACACCACGATGGTGCCGAAATCTCGCCACGCTGCTCCGGCGATCTCCTTGGTCGGCCAATCGCCCTCCAGCCACGCATCGACCTCGCGAGCTACCTGATGTCCGAGATCCAACGACGTCGTCATCAAAATCGCCGGACTGTTGGGGCCGTGCTCTGCCTGCCCGAGAAGATCNGCAGCAANGANCCGCGGATCNGCNGTCTCGTCAGCNATNACCGCAACTTCGGTCGGCCCCGCCAGGAGGTCGATCCCGACAGTTCCGAACAACTGGCGTTTTGCTTCCGCNACATAGGCATTGCCGGCACCGACGATCATGTCGACCGGTTCGATGTCTTCGATTCCGAAGGCCAACGCTGCGAGCGCTTGAACTCCCCCGAGGCACAAGACTTGATCTGCTCCGCACCTGTCGATCGTGTAGAGCTGAGGAAGGAAGATGCCCTGCGCGTCCCGCGGAGGTGCCGTTGCCACCACACGGTCTACTCCGGCGACCTTCGGNGTTGTCACCGTCATGATGGATGAGGCGATCAGCGGATACACCCCGCCGGGGCTGTAGGACCCCACGGCTTCGACCGGAACATGGCGATGGCCGAGCACCACCCCGGGCAGGGTTTCCACCTCAAGTTCGAGCATCGTCTCCAATTGACGCTGCGCGAACCTGCCTACCTGTTCCCGTGCCTTCTCGATGTGTTCTGCGAGCTCATCATCGACAGACGCGCGGGCCTTCTCCACTTCGGATGCATCCACGGTGAAGCGTGCCGGGCTCCACTGGTCGNACCGCTCGGAGAATCGTCGTACNGCGCTTTCTCCCTCAGCTTGCACCGANGACAANATGTCACTGACGGTGTCTTTCACCTCGCGNGTGACGGATTCCGACTGCGCGAGACCGCGCTTGAGAAATTCAGGCACTGGAGTCGACTCCTTNTCTGTTCGATGTCGGTGTACTCAATATCGAGCTATTTGACGTCGGTCTCTATTTTGTCGGGCATCNGGGANTTTNGGTCGTCATATNCAGATGCTCACGATTCGTCCGACGANAGTANCGGGGACAGGTGGGCGACGCTGGCGCGTAGATCCGCCAGNGGATCCGTCGACGAGTCGGGGGGCCGATCTTGTTCGATGGTGGCCGTCCCGGAAAACCCGAGAGAAGACAGCGNNCCGATCACTCCGGGGAAATCGACGACTCCCTCGCCGATTGGACAGAAGATCCCGGNCGCGATCGCTTGCCAGAAGTCCCACCCTTCTTCTCGGGCTTGTGCAAGGACGCGCCCGTTGACGTCTTTGAAGTGCACGTGATCGATGCGGTCGGAAAAGTGATCGATCGCCGACACCGGGTCGATTCCGGCATAAGCCAAGTGCCCCGTATCCAGGCACATCCCNAGGCATTCGTGGTCTACGTCCGCGAACAGCGCCTCGACCTCGTCGAGGAACTCCACATTCGTGCCCGCGTGTTGGTGGAAGACCGCGCGCAGGCCGTTCTCGCCGGCAATCGTGCCGATCTTCCTGACGCGTTCGAGGTANCTCCGCCGAGAAGCNTCATCCATTCGNGTGGCTGCNNCTGACCGACCGGCGGTGGCAACCCGAGTGTCGGTCGGCTGGTCGACCAGGATCAGAAACTCGCCGTTCAGCTCCCGCACCAGGCCGCTGGTGCGGCGTGCAACGTCGAGCACTTCGTCTTCCCGTGCGTCATCGAAGATGGGTTGAAACATGAAGGTTCCCGCGGTGGATAGACCGCGGGATTCGAGTTCTGGTCCGAGAATCTGCGGGTCTTCGGGCAAGTAGCCGACCGGACCCAATTCGAGAGTGTCGACACCGCTTGCCTCGATCTCGTCCAGCACCCGATTCCATGCAGGGTTGCGTGGGTTATCGGCGAAATCGACTCCCCAGGTGGTCGGGGACGCGGCGAGACGAATGTTCGCAAGCGTCGTCATTTGGCCGTCCACCCTCCATCGACGAGGAGGCTCGTTCCGGTGGTGGAGTTCGCCAGATTGCTCGCCAGAAATGCGACGGCGTTGGCCACGTCGCGTGTCGTCGCCATGTGTCCTTGAGGAATGCTCGACATTACGTACTCCCGCTGCTCAGGTGCCGCGAGGTACTGCGCCGTCAACTCCGTCTCGACGAACGTTGGAGCGACCGCATTTACCCGCCATCCCTCTGCAGCCAGTTCGACCGCCATCGCCTTCGTCATACCTTCAACGGCGTGTTTGCTGGCGCAGTAGGCGACGCGATGGTGTGCACCCACGTGGCCCATCTGGGATGTGATGTTGATGATGCACCCCGACGACGCCGTCGTGCGACGGGCCCGAACAAAAGCGCGCGACGCCCAGAAAACGCCGGAAACATTCGCTTCCATCATCGAGTCGTAGTCCGCTTCGGGGATGTCGGTGAAGGGTCCCGGTGAGTTCATGCCCGCAGCATTCACGAGTACGGATGCATCAGCCCATCCGTCAATGGCGTCGGTCAGGCCCAAACGGTCGCGAAGATCGACAACAGCTGTTTCGACACTCGCAGCGGCGTCTTGCACATCAGCCGCAATCCTCGCTAACCGCTCCGAGTCGCGCCCGATCATCCGAAGACCAGCGCCTCGTTCCGCCAATTCCTCACAGATGGCCGCGCCTATGCCACCAGAGGCGCCGACGACGATCGCCACCTGACCCGCAAACCACTGCTCCCGATCGCGCACGTCCACTTCTTTCCGCTCTACTACTGTCCGCTTTACGACTCCCGACGAGGCGCGGGGCGCGACTGCTCCCGCTGTGTGATCGTATCGGCCATCCGTATTGCTATTTGGGCTCTTGGCTTTCCTCAAGGCAGCGTTGAGCCTGGATGAAGACTCCATCGAGCATGTCTTCGGTCAATCGTCCGGTGAAGGTGTTCTGCTGACTCGGGTGGTAGCTGCCGATAACCCTGATCGCTGCCGGATCGGTAACCGAAAAGGACGAGCCGTGACCGAAGGCTGGGCGGGGACGAGAGATCGCGCAGCCGGCGTGGGCGAGTGCGTCGATCGTGGCCTGCCAAGCAATGCCACCGAGCGCGACCACGGCGCGAAGGTCGGGGAGTAGTAGTTCTGCTTCTCGCCGCAGCCACTGACGGCAGGTGTGCTTCTCCGCGGTTGTTGGCTTGTTGTCGGGTGGTGCGCAGTGCACGGCCGCGGTGATGCGAACCTCTGCCAGGTGCTGTCCGTCGTCTCGGTGCGTCGAGGTTGGCTGCGATGCCAGGCCGGTTCTGTGCAAGGAGGCATACAGCCAGTCTCCGCTGCGATCTCCGGTGAACATCCGGCCCGTGCGATTGGCGCCGTGGGCTCCGGGCGCGAGGCCGACGATCCAGATCCGAGGTTGTCTCGAGCCGAATCCCGGCACCGGGCCGCCCCAGTAGACCTCATCGCGATAGGCGGCTCGCTTCTCGTGTGCTACTCGAGTGCACCACTCGCGCAGCCGGGGACATTCACCGCAATCGGTGACCTCTCGATCGAGCTCGTCGATCGAGGTGACCGACTCGATTCCATTAGCGAAGTCGCGAGTCAAGGAAGTCGATACTGCGTTGCCAGGCGAGCGCAGCGTTGTCGGCCTGATAGACATCCGGACGGTCGTCGTTGAAGAAGGCATGCACCGAGTTCGGGTAGTCGACGACGCTTACCTCGCCACCAGCAGCGAGGATCGCCGCGGAGTATTCGGCGATGCGAGGACCGGCGTGGCCTTCGTCGGACTCCGCCTTGTGCACCAGGGCGGCCTTACCGGCGTAGGCATCCCACCGCGGGTGATAGTCCGGCCAGGGCATGGCCGGATAGAACGCAACCGCCGATGACACCGCGCCGACGGTGGGGGCGAGCAGCGACAACCCGCCACCCATACAGAAGCCGATGGAGCCGACGCTCGAACTCACAACCTCCGGGCGGGAGAGCAGATAGTCGGCTCCCGCGGCAAGGTCGGCTGCCGCCGCGTCGACCTGGAGCCCCATCATCAGTTTCTCCGCCTCGTCGGGTTCGGTGGTTTCAATCCCGCGGTAGTGGTCCACCGCCATGGCAACGAAACCCGCCTCGGCCAGACGCTCCACGACGGATTGAATGTGGGGAACCAACCCCCACCATTCCTGAACCACGAGCACCCCCGGGCCGCGTCCACCGTCCGGAACGGCGAGGAACCCCTCGACCGGTGCCCCACTCACGTCCATCGAAACAACGGTCATCATGTCCTCCTCATCAACAGACGGCGATGTGTCGTGCTTTTGCGTCGGCGATAGGCGTACCCGCGCATGGACTACTGGGGCGGCCAAGCAGCGTCGATAGCCGCGAGGCTATCCGCTGTCGATTTCTGGTCGGCAAACCAGGCGGTCATCTGCTCGGGTAGCGCTCCCTCTCCTACAACGGCCGGCATGAGGTCAGATGCATCGAGGCGCACCGTGCTCTTCGGATCCGTGAGATACCCTGCGGTCATCTGCTCAATCGAGTCGACGGGGTAGGTATCCAATGGAACTCCGGTATTTGCCGACACCCATCCCCCGCGAGCAACTCTGCTCGTGTGAAATTCAGGGCTCGCCAGGTAAGTCTGGACTGCCTGCACTTCCGGGCGGTCCGCGAAAGCGACTGCGAACAGTCCGTCACTGACCACCGGTTGCGGGAAGTCTGGGGTGACCTCGGGTAGGTAAAAGGCGTAGACGTCGCCCGTGGGCCCGACTTCGGTGTCTCCGTCCACACCTTCGCCAACTGTGCCCCACAGATCCTCCGCAGACGGCCCTTGTTGCAGCATTCCGCACTCACCGCTCGGAATTCCCACGCCGGCCTCCCCAACCGGGGTCACCGGAATGGTGCCGACATCGCCGTACCCGCCATTGACGTACCGAGGGTTCTTCATCCAGCCAGCAACGATGTCCATCGCGGCCCCGACCTCTGGTGAGGAAAATGGAAGGTCTCCCCCCACCCACTGGTCATACACGTCACTTCCAAAAAGACGCAGCATGACCTGCGCCAGCCAGTCCGACGCAGGCCAGCCGGTGTCGCTTCCTGACTCCAAGCCACCGCACCATGGCGTGACTCCGTCCGCCACCATTTGGTCAGACAAGGCCCACATCTCATTCCACGTCGTGGGAATGGAGTAGCCCTTCTCGACGAAGACGCGTGGGGAGTACCACACGATCGACTTCATGGTGGATCCCACCGGCGCTGCATAGAAGGTGCCGTTGACAGTGCCGTAACTCTTCCAGACGGGGTTCCAGAACTGGGCCACCAAAGATTCTGTTGCGGCGGGGGCAGGTATCGGTCCACCAGAGGCAACAAGTTTCGCAAGTGCGGCCGGTCGAGAGAGCCATGCGATGTCCGGAGCACCACCACTTTGGATCTCTGCCTCCAATTCTGCTGCTCCTTGATCACCGCCTTCGTAGGCAATATCGATACCTGTGCACTCCTCAAACTCCGCCCACGAATCTTCGAAGAGTTGCTGCTCGACAGGCGCGGTCGACCCCACGATAGTGACGACGGTGCCGTCGTTACCCGCATAATCGGCGTACAGGTCACACAATGCATCCGGTCTGCCGTCTCCCTCATCCGTGGACGTCGGATCCGGAGCATCGGGGATACCTGCCGTCGGCGCTGCCGTGGCCTCTACATCGTCGCTCTCGCTCCCGAGGTTGTCACTTTGCCCACACGCAACAAGGAGTGCTCCCACGGCAACCCCGAAAGCGAAAAGTCGCCACCTACCTTGGATCATGCTTTCGGCCCTAGGTTCTCTTTAGCTATCTACGGGATGGGAGCTCTGTACGAGTCTAGATCAGCAACAAGTAAAAACGTCTCCATAGATTGCGGCATTAGGCCTTAGGCAGTTCGGCCCGAGGGCCAACGGCGCTGAGCAGGGCCTAACCACCTACTAGACGGTGGAGATCTCGAAAGCGCTTCTCTACGTCGTCGTACAGCCCTCGGTAAACCGCAAAGTACTCCATATAACGCTCATGATTCTCGGCAATCGGCTCACAGTGATCAAGGTGGCGGGCCCACTCGCGTGCTACACCGAAATCTGCCAGGACTCCCACGCCGACTCCGGCCAGAATCGCATCTCCCAATGGCGCGCCCCCCACTCCCTCTAATCGTGCTGTGGGGACCCCAAGGACGTCAGTAATGATGCGACGCCACACCGCACTCTGCGCTCCACCCTCGTTGAAGACCAACGGGTGGCGCACAGGAAGGCCCGTCTTCATCAGCGTTGAGAAGGAGTAGTACAACGCGTACGCGACACCTTCCATGAATGCACGAAGCACGTGTCCACGAGTGTGGTGAAGCGATAGCCCAAATACGACTCCTCGGGCTGAGGCATCCCATAAAGGTGACCGTTCGCCCATGAAGTAGGGCATCACTATGAGTCCGTCACTTCCAGGAGTGATGTCTCGCGCTTGGCTGGTCAGCAGCTCGTAGGCACTGATTCCCGTCAACCGCTCAGTCTCCAGCTCAATGCCCCCAAAGGTGTCGCGGAGGTACCGGAGAGTTTGACCACCGGTCGTCGTTACGGCTACCGCAGAGAATGTGTCTCCCGGTGAGGTGGTGTAAGGAATGTTGACCATCTGCAGCCCGTCCGGGTGACTGAGATAGTCCTCGCTTTGGTGAACAACGCCCAAAACCCCACACGTCCCAAGATTCAGTTGCATGTCGCCTGCTTCGATAGCGCCACCGGCAATCCACCCAGCATTACAGTCAACCTGCCCACCCACCAACGGGGTTCCTGGCGCCAATCCAGTCTCGGCGGCAGCCGCTGTAGTAACAGCGCCGATTACGTCCACGCAATCACATACGTTGGGAATGAGAGTAGGAGGAATTCCGACACGCTCCAAGACATCGTGTCGAAACTCGCCACTTCGAATGTCGAAAGCGACGCCATAAAAGACAGCAGCGCTTCGGTTGACCGCGAAAGTTGACGTCAAGCGGGCAGCAATGAAGCCATCAATTGTCAATGCTTTGTGGGTGGCAGCAAAAACATCCGGCTTGTGATTCTTGAACCACAGGAGATTCACGATGCTGGGGTGATCTTCTATGCGATTTGCGGTTAAGTTTTCGATCAAGGAATCACCGAGCAGTGAGCGCGTGTGCTCAACTTCCTCGAGCGCCCGTCGGTCCATCAGATTCAGGGCAGGTGCAACTGGATTTCCGCTCTCATCAACCAAAACCATTGACGGAAGAGCACACGACAAGCCGACACCGGAGATATTGGAACTTGGCACTCCTGCTCGATCGAGAATCTCTGAAATCAATTGACACGTCACGGACCAGTAATTCTCCGGATCATGTTCCGACCATCCCGCAACAGGCACGAGGATCTCGTACTCACGGTAGGCGTACGCCAAGACCTCTCCCTGATCAGACATCAGGCAGGCTTTCGCTCCCCCGGTCCCGAAATCAATTCCGAGCAAGATGCCAGCCATGGTTACTCAGGGACTTCCTCGTCGACTTCTCCTACATACGCAATGACCGTTCCGGCCGGCACTGTCTCCCCCGCGGGAACGACAATCTTCCGCACTACTCCATCGGCGACACTTTCCACGTCGGTCTGCGCCTTGTCAGTCTCGACGATGAATAGTGGTTGACCCATCTCAACTTCATCCCCTTCACTAACGTGCCACGCTTCGATATATCCCTCATCCGTCGTTTGCCCTAGCTTCGGCATCAGAATCTCTTCCACATGTTCTCCTTTAGATTCTCATGACAGCGTGATGTGGTCGGTCCAATTGGCGGAATGCCGAATTGTTTCGGTTAGTTGATCTCTGCTGGGGAGAACAGCAGCTTCCAGCCATGGTGCGAATGGCATTGGAACGTCGGCGCTGCCAAGGCGAAGCACGGGTGCCTTCAATCTTCCGTGGAGCCGCTCGCTGACCCGCGCTGCAACTTCCGCACCCCAGCCACCCGTGCGGTGAGCCTCGTGCGCCACGACGAGACGACCTGTCCTTCCCACGGACTCGAAGATTGTCTCCCACGGAAACGGGGCAAGCCAGACAGGATCGATCACTTCCACGCTGATTCCATCGTTGGCGAGATCATCGGCGACACTAAGGGCGTCGTACAACTCGGTAAATGTCGCGACCACAGTCACGTCCTTGCCACGTCGGCGAATTCGAGCCTGGCCGACAGGGATCTCGTATTCATCGGGCGGAACGTAGGCTCGTGAGTCGATTGATCCTGCCTCCTGGCGCTTCGCGGCTCCGTATAAGAGCTTGTGTTCGAATACGAGCACCGGGTCAGGATCGCGGAGAGCTGCCTTGATGCCGCCCTTGGCAGTGAACGGATCCGATATGCATAGGACCTTTAGGCCGGGAACATGGAGGAAGAAACTTTCCGGGCATTGAGCGTGTTGCGCGCCCCGTTGCGATGCTCCCACGGGACTTCGAAGCACCGTGGGGATGGAAATTCGCCCCCCCGACATATAGCGGAGTTTTGCTGCCTCGTTGACAATTTCATCCATGCTCTCGAATATAAAATCCGCGTATTGCAAGTCGGGTAACGTCCTAAGACCCGCGATGGCGCCCCCGATAGCGACTCCCATGATGGCTTTCTCGCTGATGGGGGTGTCGACAACCCGAGCGCGGCCGAACTCCTCAGACAGGCCTAGGTATATACCAAAGGCTCCACCGAAGCCGCCAGGGACGCCGACGTCTTCACCCAAAAGAACAACAGAGGAGTCCCGCAGCATCTCCTCCTGGATACCTTCTCGAAGGGCCTCAGCGATAGACAATCGCCTGTCGTCCTCGTGGGTAGATGGATCCTCTTCTAACGGTCCGGCTGGCTCACCTTCATGTCCACCAGGAGCTGCGAAGATAGCGGTTGGCTCAAGGGCGGTATGAACGGCAGCTTTCGGCGCGTTCTGAGCGCCCTTCAGCGCCTCTTTCACGACTGCTTTGGCCGACTTGATGGTCTCATCGACTTCATCTGCAGCGACCAGGCCTGAATCAAGGAGGACTGTTTTCCATTGCTCGATAGGGTCTCGCTCTTCCCACTGCGCCTCCTCATCTTTCGAGCGGTACCCGCGGGCATCGCCTCGACTGTGACCGACATATCGGTAGGTGCGGCACTCCAGGAGAGTTGGCCCGCCTCCATCCCGCGCTCGGGCAACAGCTCGCTCAGCAGCGGTTCGCACCGCCAGGACGTTCATCCCGTCCACACTCTCCGACGGGATGCCGTACGCCGCACCGCGGGACGCGATGTCAGTGTTGAGGGTCGTCTCATGAAAAGGCGTAGACGCTCCGTACGAGTTGTTCTCACAAACAAAAATCACGGGGAGTTTCTTTACCGCAGCGAAGTTCACTCCTTCATGAAACGCTCCCTCGTTGACGGCACCATCACCGAAGAAGCATGCGACAACGCTGCTGCTTCCTTGCGTTTGCATGGCGAAGGCCAGTCCTGGAGCAAGGGTTACTCCACCGCCCACTATGGCAACAGAAGGAAGCATTCCAATATCCGGATCTCCGAGATGCATGGATCCTCCGCGACCGCCCAGGCATCCTGTTTCGCGACCGTAGATTTCTGCCATCGCCGCAGCTGGATCCATTCCTTTCGCGAGTGCGTGTCCATGGGGGCGATGAGTTGAGGTAATCCAATCTGTCGATTCAAGTACAGAGCAAACTCCGACAGCAACCGCCTCTTGACCCTGACACTGGTGAAGTGTTCCCGGTATCTCTCCTTGCAAGTACCGCAGATACGCAGTTTGTTCGAACTGTCGAATCAGGACCATGAGATGAAGGAGCTCAATGGATTCTTGTTTGCCGAGCGCCTTCAATACGTCATCGTCAAACGTCATCGTTCGAGTCATGCCCTTCCTTCTGAACCGAAGACACGCATCAGCCTGCGTACTTCTTTGTTCAACTCCGCGGCAGCACGGCTATTGACATCATCTGGCAAACGAGAGCCGAATAAAAGGTTAGGGTCTTGGCCGGAGTTGAGGCCGTCCCGCAATCCCTGCCCGAATGCATGCTTCAACCGGGTCCCCACGTTTACTTTTGAAATTCCTGCGCCGATAGCCGATCGCATCTGATCGGCTGGTGTGCCCGATCCGCCGTGCAAGACGAGCGGGACCTCGACTGCATCTCTAATCTCTTCGATGCGACGAACGTCGATGGTTGGTACGTAGTCTGACGTAACGAAATGAACATTCCCCACTGCGATCGCAAGGCAGTCGACTTTGGTCTCATCAACGAATTGCACGGCCTGCGCAACTTCCGTCATAGCCCCAATGGTGGTGTCAATCTCTCCATCAATCGACATTTCGGCAAGGGCTCCAACTTCACCTTCGACAGCGATCTCTTGCTTGTGAGCTGCCTCAACAAGCAAGCAAGTGTCGGCAATCAAACGGTTCCATCCCCAACCCTGCGTATGCATCATTACCGCGTTGAATCCAGCCCCGAGTCCGCGAGACGCCTCGGTAAAGTCTTCTGCCTCGTTGAACAAAAGCGCAGTCGGGACGCGCGATCTCTGGGCCAGCAGTGAGCACACCGATCCATAGATGTCGATACCTGCCGAAGTCAGCCACTCGTGGTTTGCCGACAGCCCACCAATGCCAATGATGACCGGAGAATTCTCCGCTTCAGCGGCGGAAACGACGGCTTCAAGGCTGTAGAGATCCCACGCCTCGAAATAGCCGATCGCGTACCCAGACTTTTCGGCGTCTGCAAGCATGTCGGGGAGCGGAACTTTCGGCACACCTCTCCTTCATAAATATTCACAAAAGTCACAATTTACCTTATTTTCCTCCTCCCAGGCCTGACACGTCAACACATTTTTCCTCGTGAGCAACAGTCGAAGATTCATATCTACTTCCGGCGACAAACCCGAAGCCAACGTCCAAGGATGCTTCAGCGGCGGACTCGTCACGCAGGCCACAGGCGTGCATTGCAACAGGGTTTCTGTGCTATATCTCCAGCCACACCGTCGTATTGGGGCCGACCTCCACACCCGCGTCACCCGCGACCACCGGCCCCGATGCCACAAGGATGCTTCCTGCGACCGGAGACGGCAGCCACTGATCCGAGGTGTTCGCGACAACGACGATGTCGTTGCCTCGCCGAAAGACGACCAACTCGTCATCGCCGACAGACCAGAACTCGATTTCCTCGCTCGCCAAACTCGGATGAGACCTCCGCAGAGCCAAACTCGAGCGATACAGATTCAGCATGCTGTCGGGGTCGACCCCTTCGGCCTCCACCGTCGACGACCCCCAATGCTCAGGTTGGGGCAACCACAACGGAACATCAGCCCGGTCGGTGAAGCCGTAGGGCGGCTGCGATCCCGACCACGGCAGGGGAACCCGGCCGCCGTCGCGCCCCTTCTCCTGCCCGGCAGACCGAAACCACACCGGGTCTTGTCGAGCGGAGTCGGGCACCTCCACATCACAGAGCCCCAGTTCTTCACCCTGATACACGTAAACCGACCCGGGTAGCGCATGGGCGATGAGCGCCAGAGCTCGAGCCCGCGCCCGACCCTCCGGTCCGTCGCCCAGTCTGGTCACCACCCGTGGTGAGTCGTGGTTGCTCAAGGCCCACGTTGGCGGCGCACCAACCGCGGATACCGCATCGATCCCATGCCGAATGGCGTCGCGGATCGATTTCGCGTCCCACGCGACGACGAGAAAATCAAAGCCGAAGATCTGATGCAAGGTGTCCGGAGCCACGTATCGCGAAGCACGCTCCGGAGCCACCCACGCCTCGACAACAGCCATCTTGTCGTTGCCATAGGACTCCAGTAACAAGCGCCACGGGCGATAGATGTCTTGAATTTCGTCGCGATCGAAGA
>NZLD01000062.1 GCA_002694095.1 Micrococcales bacterium
GTGTATCCGTCGTTGTCGTCATCGGTGTCCAGTCCGTCGCAGATCATGTCGCCGTCGGTGTCATCTGGCATTACAGAGTCGTCGGTGGAGTCTCCTGTGGAGCATAGTCCTCCTTCGGCGGCGTCTCCGTAGCCGTCTCCGTCATCGTCAGAGTCCAGCTCCAGGCCGTCTGTCGTGGAAATCGCAGTGTCTGAGTGCATCTCGAATACTCCGTAATAACTGTCGTAGTACCACGAGTATGCGAGAGTTGCGTTGAACAGCTCCGTTCCGTCTGATGTGGTTAGCAGTGCAGAGCCCCCTGATAGGTAGCTGCTGTAGCTGACGTCGTCTGCGTAGACGTANATNCCCACTTCGGANGTGAANGTGCANCTGTCCTCGAACATCGATGTGTCGATTATGCACAGGGTCCCTCCGTTGACTTCCTCCGCGTAGACNATCATNTCCCCGTTGTTGTCGGAAGCGGTCAGCGTGTANNTCTCGGAGGTTAGCGTTGATCCCGTGATCGAGTCAGGGAGTCCGTCGCCGTCCGTGTCGGTAGTTGCCTCGGCGTCGTTGTCGAACGCGTCTGTCGCGTCTGCCACGCCATCGCCGTCACAGTCCGTGTTGAACTGGCATCCTGGCTCCTCGTCCGCGTCGTCNACNGTGTCNCCGTCGTCGTCCGCATCTGACTCGTCGCAGACACCATCNCCGTCGAAGTCTGTGATTCCGCTCGAGTCCAGTGGGCACTCGTCACCCTGGTCGTCGGTGCCGTCGCCNTCGTCNTCGGCATCGGCGTTGTCGCCAACACCGTCGCCGTCCGTGTCAGTGGTCTCTGATGCGTCCAGCGGGAATGCGTCATCCTCGTCCGCGGTGCCGTCACCGTCGTCATCGGGGTCTGAGTCCCCGTCGCACAACCCGTCGCCGTCCGTGTCGATGTAACCGCTCGAGTCAGCCGGGCACTGGTCCCATGGGTTGGGTATGTTGTCCCCGTCNACGTCGTTNTCGAGCGCGTCGCAGGTCCCGTCCCCGTCCATGTCGTCTGGGGTGTCCGATCCGTTCATCGGGTCCCCTGTGGAGGCGTAGGTGCCCACATCGCAGTTNGTGGTCTCGTCAGAGTCAGAGTATCCATCAGCGTCGTCGTCAGTGTCGGCGTTGTCGCCGATTCCGTCCCCGTCGAAGTCGGTCTGCTCGTCCGGGTCGACTGGGAGCTCGTCCGTGGCGTCTCCCACTCCGTCTCCGTCGCAGTCAGTGCTTGCGGCGCAGTGTATACCGTCTGCGGTCCCGTCACCGTCTAGATCCATTGCGGATCCGTCGGTCTCGTTGTAGTCGGATACCCCGTCGCCGTCGCAGTCGTAAACGAGAGAGCAGTCGGTCGTGGTCGTGCTCGTGCTCGTCGTGCCATCGGCGTTCGTGGTGGTGGTGGAGGAGGTGAAGCTTGCCGCCTCGTCCACGTCCAAGACCCCATCGTCATCGTCGTCCGTGTCAGCACCGTTGCAGGTGCCGTCGGAGTCGGTGTCTATGGGGAACTCGGTTGAGTCGAGCATGTCTGTTCCGCATGTCGTCTCNTTCGTGTCCCATGAGCCGTCGTTGTCGTCATCGATGTCCAAAAAGTCGCAGATGGAGTCCCCATCGTTGTCCGCTGGTACAGATGTCGAGTCATTGGCGGATGTGTTGTAGTACGTCCCATCAGNGGCCACGTTGCCCATCCAGCAGTTTCCGATCTCGTCCGCGTTGCTGTAGCCGTCTCCATCGTTGTCGTCGTCCTCTATCTCGTCGCAGAGTCCGTCGCCGTCAAGGTCGGCTGGGGTGTCGGTGTCGTCGAGTGGGTCTGTTCCGCAGGCTATCTCCTTGGCGTCAGTCCATACGTCCTCTGAGGATCCCGGACCGTAGTTCGTCATGTCGACGCCCTCGTCCGAGCCGTCATTGCAGTCAGCATAACCGTCATTTACCCAGGAAACGTATACCACGTCTGAGAANAAAGAGAGGCCGTTTGTGAGGTCTGCGCNAGTGCACAAGAAGNNAGACGAGCTGTAGTAGTTGGGGTGAGCCTCTCCCTGGGCCGAGTCGTCATTCATGTCCTCGGTGAGCGAGGATGTGCATCCCGTCACCAATGAGTCGGGCTTTCCGTCCCCGTCGGTGTCGGTGTCCGCGCATGCGTCGTCCGGCCAGACGTCAACGTCGTTATCCGTTCCGTCNCCGTCCCTGTCATCGTCCATGTCGTCGCATGTGCCGTCTCCGTCCATGTCGGCTGGGGTGTCAGAGCCGTCCTGTGGGTCGCTCGTACCGCTAGCGCAGGTGGTGGTCTCGTCCGTATTGTCGAAGCCGTCTCCGTCCATGTCGTCGTCATCCTCGTCGGCTATCCCGTCGTTGTCGTCGTCGTAGTCCGCGTTGTCGCCCCATCCGTCGCCGTCGTTNTCGGCTGTCTCAGCTGGGCTCNTTGGGGCCCAGTCGTCCACGTCCGCTACGCCGTCGCCGGGGTAGAAGTCGTAGAGCTGGTTTCCGTTCTCGTCGGTGATCCACGACCCGAAGCCAGTGAACGTGCCGCAAGTTGCGTCCGCTACGCCGTCGCCGTCGGTGTCCGCCCCGTCCTCTGCAGGGCAGGTGTCGTCGTCTGTGTCGGCGTTGTCGCCGGTTCCGTCGCCGTCGTTGTCAGCCCACTCCGTCGAGTCGTTCGGGAACAGGTCGTCCGTGTTCAGGTAACCGTCTCCGTCGACGTCGTTGTCTGAGTTGTCCCCGATTCCGTCTCCGTCCATGTCGGTGGTCTCGGTCGGGTCCACAGGGTGCGTGTCCGTCGCATCATCGACGCCGTCGCCGTCACAATCGGTGACGTTGGCGCAGTTGATCCCGTCCGCTGTNCCGTCGGCATCCAGGTCAAGCTGTGATCCGTCAGCCTCGTCCGAGTCTAGGACGCCGTCATTGTCGTCGTCTTCGTCCACTGCGTCGCACAATGAGTCGGCATCGTTGTCGTACAGAGGTACGCTGGTGGCATCGAGAGGATCGGANGTCGTCTCGCAGTTTGTGGTTTCATCCGCGTCCGNGTACCCATCGTTGTCATCATCGTTGTCGAGGTCAGTGCCATCGGTCGTCGTAGTTGGGCCAACGGCTCCGAGAGTCCCCATGTTAGCGGGGATCACCAGGTTGTCTATCCATGCTATGGATTCTCCCNNTGAGCTTGATGTGCCCCCGTGGAACTGGAATGTAACCGTGTGCGTTCCAGCCGTTAGCACCTGTTCGTGGGACCCGCTGACTGGCAACGGGTTCGAGTNGTACAAACCTGAGTAATAGCTNGAGTCTTCGTCTGATCCGTCTGAGCAATCGTTGTAGCCGTCGCCAAGCCAGCTCGGCACGTAACTTATCGAGAAGCCGGTCGAGCCATCGGCGCANATGAAGNAGCTGGTCGAGTATGCAGGNTGGCTGGTGTCGANGGTTTGTGCCCCTCCCCAGACCCCGTTGGCGCAGTTAGTGCCACCATCACTGGGGTTCTCAACCAGGACTCCGTCGACATAAAGCCTGAAACCGTCGTANNAANTTGNAGCATAAGTCCTGCAAAGCGAGCTGATTTGGTAGTCGAAGCTCATCGTGCCCGCAGCAGANGTGAATGTCACCGATATGTTGGTGTTCGCGTAGTTGGTAGCCTGGGCTCCGGACCTCAATGAGTATGTCCCGTCTATTGCCGTGTCATCTGAAACAGACCAGTTGGCGCCGGCATCGCCCCATGTGCCACTGAAGGTGCAGGGGGATGTTCCGGAGTAACCCTCGTAATCGTACCCGGTGCACTGGGAGTTCTCCCAGACAAGGTAGGATGCTAGCGTCCCGTCTTCGAAGTCTACGTTGTACACAGCGCCTGACACCGTGATTTCGTCAGCAGCGCCNTCTCCGTCCGTGTCAACGCTCGCATTCGCATCTAGGTCGAAGGCGTCAGACCCGTCTAGGTGTCCGTCGCCATCGCAGTCAGCTATGAGCTCGCAACCCGAGGTCTCGGCCGTGTCCAGCTCGCCGTCGTTGTCGTCGTCCGTGTCCGCCGGTTGGTATGTTGACAGCCCGATGTGAGCNACNGATGTTCCGGTTCCGTTNCCTACCAGTGTCGCCCTGTAGTTGTCGAAGCCGGTGCACCCCCATGTGGATAGGCAGGTAAGGGTGTCGCCNACCTCGTATGTGTCGCCGTTGCACAGGCCGCTTGCGTCGACGTACTCCCATCCCGTGGCATCGTTGTATGTGTGCCAAGTGATTGATGCATCGCAGGAGGAGTCGGTGTCGTTGGTNTCGAATTCCTCTCCTATTGTGATGGATGGCTCGCCGGTCGTAGCGTCTATCGAGATGGCGCTGATCCCTGTTCCGGAGTCGGATCCCCATTCTACGTTGAAGTCGTCAGCTGCGCAAACCGAGTCGGGAGCGCCGTCGCCGTCGGTGTCCGTATCGGCGCAGTCGTCTTCCGGGAAGGCATCTGCGTTGTCTCCGGTCCCGTCGCCGTCGGTGTCGGTGTCCTCGGATGCGTCCAATGGGAACGCGTCCGCGGCGCCGTCGCCCTGGTCGGTGTCGTTCGTGCCATCGCCGTCGTCATCNAGNTCGGCNTTGTTGCCGATACCATCGCCGTCTGTGTCCACGGTCTCGGTACCGTCGAGAGGGAAGGCGTCATCGAGGTCCGCGACGCCGTCGCCGTCGTCATCGGTGTCCTCGTTGTTGCCCACGCCGTCGCCGTCTGTGTCCAGCGTCTCGTTTTCGTCCGTTGCGTTCCAGTCAGCGTTGTCTCCCACACCGTCACCGTCTGTATCGGTGATCTCGGTGGGGTCGTTGTCGAATTCATCCGTGGAGTCGTTCGTGCCATCGCCGTCACAGTCAACCAGTAGCGAGCAGCCGTCCTCCTCGTCCGTGTCATTAACCATATCGTCGTCTGCGTCGATGTCAGCGTTGTCACCGGTTCCGTCGCCGTCGGTGTCGGTGTCCTCGGATGCGTCATCGGGGAACGCGTCCCCGTTGTCTCCNGTNCCGTCGCCGTCGGTGTCNGTGTCCTCGNNNGCNTCNTCNGGGAANGCGTCCNCGTTGTCNCCGGTCCCGTCGCCGTCGGTGTCGGTGTCCTCGGATGCGTCCAATGGGAACGCGTCGTCGGTGTCGTTGGTGCCGTCACCATCGTCATCCACGTCGGCGTTGTTGCCGATACCGTCGCCATCGGTGTCCGTGTCCTCCGAGTCATCGAAGGGGAAGGCGTCCGAGTCGTCTGCGACGGAGTCGTTGTCGTCGTCTGAGTCGACCCCATCGTGCAGGCCGTCACCATCGAAGTCGACGTCGTAGTCGACTCCTGTGATCGCGATGTCGGCCAGTGTCGCGCTCGCGAAGACGGTGTCCGTCCCAGCGATCGTGTGGGATATGGTCGCAGTCGTGTTGACCGCGTCATCATCAGTATCCGCAATGTCCACGTACACGTACTGGGGCGTGTCCCAGTTCAGCTTCGTGAACTTGATGTACGAAGGGTCGACGGTAACTACAGAGTTGTCGGAAGAGGGCGTGATGACAAGAGTGCCATCAGGGGCCTCGTCCAAGGACACTTCGTACCAAATCGAGCTGCCCTCGTCTAGGGTTAGGCTGGTGGCGTCGGTCGAAATGGACGCCCCCATTGCCCTGGCTTCATCTCGTAGTTCTACTGCCGCAGGGGCCATTGGGACGATAGCTGCCGCTATCATCATGGCCACCATAAGCAGTGTTCTTGCTGTCTGTGTTGCTTTTTCCATTTTATCAGTCCTCCTCTCCATCTTCCTCGTCGTCAGATGGCTCGTCGTCCTCCTCGAAGTCGAAGTCCTCGAACTCCTCAGTGTAGTCCTCGGCCTCGTCCTCTGTTCCCTGGCCAGCGTTTCTGTTCAGCTGTAGCAGGCCGTATCCAGCGGCACCGATTGCCACTGCGATCCCCGCGTAAGGCGCGGGATCGAACATCACGTTGTCGATCAGGGTTACAGGGTTTGCGTTGTCCCCCAGCTCGTCCTCGTTGGCGTCGAACCACTCAGCGCTGTCGCGTGGGAATCTGTCCTCGTCTCCCTCTGCGCACTCGACGTACTCGAGCTGCGAAGGCGTCCCGATGCCGGTGTTCACGCATGATGGGTCTGGGAAGCCGTCGTTGTCGTCGTCTGGGTCGATTGCGTCGCACAGTCCGTCGTTGTCTAGGTCGACGGGCGTCTCGGCGGCCGAGTCCTTGTCGCCCGATCCGCCTGCGTTGGCGCATGCGACCTCCTGGGCGTCCAGCCATCCGTCACCGTCGTCGTCGTTGTCGGTGTTGTCGCCGATTCCGTCTCCGTCTGAGTCTCTTGTCTCGAACGGGTTGTTCGGGAACGCGTCATCCAGGTCGATCATTCCGTCGTTGTCGTCGTCGCCGTCAGTCAGGTCGCACTCTCCGTCGCCGTCGTTGTCTGATGGGACGTCCATGGTGTCCAGAGGTTCTGTCAGGCAGGATAGCTCGTCGACGTCGGTCCAACCGTCATTGTCGTCGTCTTCGTCCACGGCATCGCCATCTCCGTCACCGTCGTAGTCGCTGACCTCGGTCTGGTCCAGTGGGAAGGCGTC
>NZLD01000063.1 GCA_002694095.1 Micrococcales bacterium
CCATATAGGCACAAAGATCTCGTTCAGGTTCGGTTTGTGGCGCAAATCGGATATTGCCGCCCTCGCCTTCAACTGGCAGAGGCCCCTGCACGACCGGGATCAGGGCGGATACACCGAGCCCCGTTCCCGGCCCGATCACAAGCAGCGGTGCACTAGCATCCTCAATGCCGTCAAGGATCTGGCGGCGGTCACCATCAGCTGTATTATGCTGCGCCAGCGCCTGAGCAGTGAAATCATTGATCACGAGCAGTTTATCCAATGCCAACTGCTCCAGAAGCCGGGTTTTGTCAAACCGCCAATGATTGTTGGAAACATCGACAATCTGGTCATTGACAGGCCCGGCCACAGCCAGGCTCAGTACATGTTGGCCACCCTGCTGGTCACGGGGAATGCCGGTCAGAAATCTTTCAAAGGCATCCTCAAAGCCTACAAAATCCGCGCATCGCAGATGCGTGATGTGACAAAGCGACGGCTCGCCCTGCGAAGAGACGGCAAATCTGGCGTTTGTGCCGCCTATATCAGCAACTATGAGTCTCATGACGGGCACCTCAACATCTTCACACGGGCAACCATGACAATTGCGGCGGCACCAGTCTGCTGATCAGTAAACTAGGATCAACGCATTTTTAAAAGCAGCTTTACACCTCCTGCCACACCCCATCGGCGCGGTTAACAACAAAAACTCTGTCAAACACAAAAAAACCACCATCCAAATGGATGGCGGTATTGGTAGGGTCTTCATGGTTGCGGGGGCAGGATTTGAACCTGCGACCTTCAGGTTATAAGCCTGACATTTTTGGCTTCTAGGCTGCCGTTTTTCCAAAAGGCACCAGGAGTTTTGACGTCTTGAAAAAGGTGCCGAGACTACCTTCGCTTTTGTCCATCCAGATTTCTAGAAGTCTCCAAACTGCCGTTTAACCCTGAGCTCCTGCTGGATCATCAGTTTTTCGGCGAATTGCATATGTTCCAGCATAACGTCCCTCGCCATCTGACCATTTCCGGCTCTCAGCGCTTTCAACACTCTCAATTGATACTCTCTTCCCTTTGACCACAGCTCACGGTTCGTCGGCTCAAACAGGCGTCTACTGGTAGTGACTTCCGATAATGTATCGGCCATGAATCTGATGATGAAACCCAGAAGCTGGTTTTCGGATTGTTCGGCAAGCTTGGCATGAAAGGTGAGCGCAATCTCATGATGACGACGGTCTTCCTCCGCATCACCGGGTGGCTCCGCATATTGGTCTGTTATGGACTTCAGTTCATCCAGCACGTCATCAGAAAGCTTGCCAGCAAGAGAGTAGACCAAATCAGGCTCAAGCTGCTTCCTGAGCTGGTAGATGTCCTGGATTGTGAGATCCCGAAAGTAAAAATAGTTGGCAAGGAGGGCTCTCGTCCTGGCTTCGGATACCTCATGTACGAAGCTGCCGCCACCAGGACCCGTGCGTGTCTTCAGCAGACCCTGGGCTTCAAGGATCCGCATCGACTCCCGGATCGTCCCCTTCGAATGGCCATAGCGCTCCATGAGTTCGGATTCAGATGGAAGTTTGTCACCCGGACGCATGCCCTCAGCAACAACCCAATGCTTGATCGCCTCCGCCACACGCAGAGGCTTGCTGGCACGTGAGCCATCGTTCTTTTCAATCTTCATCTGCAAAGTGGCAGGCGACATGGGCTCCGGCCTTTCCTTTGTGAAGCACAGGGTTCAGGTTCATACAAATGTCACCAGAATTTGGACAGCGTGCGCGGAAAGCGCACCCTTGCGGCGGGTTGAGAGGATCGGGAAGTTCGCCTTGAGTTTCGGCAAATATACCATCTCCCCTGCGCGGTACGGTGCTTGCCAGTAGATTTGTATAGGGATGCCGCGCGCGCGCAAAGATAGAATTTGCCGCCGCCACCTCAACAACTTCGCCAAAATACATTACCGCCACCCGGTCGCAGAACGCCTCAACGACGGCAAGATCGTGAGAAATGAAGATATAGGTCAGACCAAACTCCACCCTGAGGTCAGCAAGCAATGCCAGAATCTGTGCCTGGATAGACACATCCAGCGCAGAGACCGGTTCATCAAGAACAATGATTTCCGGGCGTGCCAGCAGGGCTCTTGCAATACTGATGCGCTGGGCTTGCCCACCGGAAAATTCGTGCGGAAAGCGCGAAAGCGCTTCAGTTGGCAATTTTACCGCGTCAAGTATTCCGGCCAGTTCAGCCTCAGCCGCGCGAGCGTCAAGGCCTCTTAGCGTTTTCAGTGGGGTCATCAGGATCTGGCGAACCGTTTTCCGAGGATTGAGACTGCCCGCCGGGTCCTGGAACACATACTGGATTATCCTGTTACGCTCCTGCGCTGACATCGTCTTGGCATCCCGTCCCCCCAATAGGATGCCGCCACTGTCGGGGGCGTGAAGGCCGACCAGCATGCGCGCCAAGGTGGATTTTCCGCATCCCGACTCACCGATTATCCCAAACGCTTCGCCACGCGAGATATCTACCGACACATCTTTGACCGCGTGCAGCCTCTTCCTTGGCGCCAAAAGTGATCGTCTTGCCTGCGCAAAACTCTTTGTCAGCGCCTCTACCTTGACGACCGGTTCAACCATTTGCCGCCTCCCACTTCACGCAACGGACCTCGCGGGATGCAGAGCCGCGCAATTCTACCGCAGAGGCAGAACAGATGTCCGTGGCCATTTCACAACGCGCCGCAAAAGCGCAGCCTGCGGGAAGATCATCGGGGCGCGGCAAGCCGCCATCAATGGGCTTTGGCAGCCCACCGCCGGCACCGATCTGCGGCGAACTTGCAAGCAACGCCCGGGTATAGGGATGCGCCGGCTGCTCGAGCACATCGCGGCTCGGCCCGCACTCGACAATTTGACCAGCATACATCACGGCGATGCGGTCGCTGATCTGAGACACAACATTCAGATCGTGCGAAATGAATATCAGCCCGACACCCTTTTGTCGCCGCAAGTCGTCCAGTATGCGCAGAACCTGTGCTTGCACGGTGACGTCAAGCGCCGTTGTCGGCTCATCCGCAATGATGATATCGGGATCATTTGCCAATGCCATAGCTATGCCGATCCGCTGCCGCATGCCGCCAGAGAGCGCATGCGGATAGGACATCATTATGTGTTCCGGATTGGCGATGCGGACATCTTCCAGAAGGGAAATTGCCCTGCGCCTTAGAACAGGCTTTGTCAGACGCGGATCGTGGGTCACCATCGCCTCGGCCAGCTGCGCGCCGACAGTAAGCAGCGGATGCAGCGTGCTCAGCGGGTCCTGAAAAATATAGGCGATCCTGCGGCCCCTCAAATCCCGCAACACGTCAAACGGTTCGGAAAAAAGGTCTCTCCCCCGGAAACCGACGGTGCCAGACGTGATCACGGCGGGCGGCGACGCCACCAGCCCGGTAATCGAGAGCGCGGTCACAGACTTGCCGGACCCGCTCTCCCCGACAATGGCAAGGCATTCACCACCGTTTAGACTGAATGAGACATCCCGGACGGCGCGAAGCGGGTTTTTGTCAACCCGGAACTCGGTGGACAGGCCTGCAACATCGAGGGTGGACTGTGTATCCACTGGTGCAGGTTGACCAGTCCGCAGGACTTGTGTGACCGGACTCGACCTTTGCAGCGTGCCTTTGGCAAGGCGTGGGTCGAGCGCATCGCGCACCCCGTCACCAAGAAGGTTTATGCCCATGACGATAACAAAGATCATAAGCCCCGGAATGACCGAGGTGTGCGGGTTTGTGATCAGCGCGGCCCGCCCCTCGCCCAGCATGGATCCGAGGTCTGATTGCGGGGGTTGCGATCCAAGGCCCAGGAAGGACAAGCCGGCGGTCTCGAGGATCATCCAGCCGACAGTTGTCGAGAAAGCAACGATGATGACTGACCAGAGGTTTGGCACCACCTCGAAAAGCAGCAGCGCAATGCTGCCCCGGCCGGACAGGCGCGCCGCTGCGATATAGTCTGAGCGCGCTATGACCAGCGTCACTCCTCGCACATTTCGCGCAAAAAAGGGGATGTTGACAATGGCGACGGCGATCAGCGCATTCATAAGACCCGGGCCAAGCACCGCAACAATGGCCAGCGCCAGGAGGATATAGGGAAAGGCCATCAGAACATCCACCGACCGCATGAGCAGGTCGTCGAGCTTTCCTCCGAAAAATCCCGCGAGAATGCCAATTAACGAGCCGATGAGCGCTGCGATGAGCGCTGCTGTCAGCCCGACCGCAAGGCTGAGCCGTGTTCCCCAAAGAAGCCGCGAAAGGATGTCACGCCCGAGATGATCGGCGCCAAGAACGAACCCGTCCTCGAATGGCAGGGAGAAGCGGTCTGCCGTGCTGATGACATTGGGATCCGGCAGCCCGAGAAAAGGCGTCACAAGACACAGCCCTGTGACCATCAGAAGCAGGCCGGCCCCAAAACCCGCCAGCCGGTTACGAAGAATGCGCTTCGCAAAACGCACCATCATCTGCCAAGCCTCGGATCAAGCCAAAGCTGGGCCANGTCGACAATGATATTGAACAGGACATAGCACGCCGCCACAAACAGAACACCGCCCTGAACAAGCATGATGTCGCGTGTCAGGATGGCGTCCACGAGCATCCGGCCTATGCCGGGCCACTGGAATACGATTTCAATGTAGACTGCGCCGGATAGAACAAATCCTGCCTGAAGGCCAAGCACCGGAAGAATNGACACGATGGCATAACGCAGCGCATGCCTTGTGATGACCCGGCGTTCGCGAACACCCTTCGCGCGCGCCGTCCNGATGAAGTCGAGACGAAGAACCTCCAGCATCGCCGAGCGGGACATTCTCGCGACNACACCTGTTGCAACCACCGCCAGCGCTGTCGCCGGCATGACGAGATGGTGCAGCAGATCCGGAAGATCACCNCCNCCGTATANGGCGTACATGCCAGATGCNGGCACCCAGCGCAGGTTCACCGCGAAATACAGGATCATCATCATGCCGAGAAAAAATGACGGAANCGAGATCCCGACAAGGACCGAGAAGGTTATCAGCTTGTCGGCAAGGCCGTACTGGCGGGTCGCCGAGATGACCCCGGCNAGNATGCCGAGGACCGAGCACATGACAAAGGCAAGCCCGGACAAAATCAATGTCGCATTGAAGCGCTCGAGTATCTCGTCGATNACNGGCCGGTTCAAAGAGAAGGATCGACCAAGATCGCCCTGNAGAAGATTGCCNAGCCAGATGAAATAGCGCTGGACCAGTGGACGGTCCAGGCCAAGTTGAGCGTTCAGGCGCGCGACATTTTCAGGGGTCGCGTACGACCCGAGTATGGCTGTTGCCGGGTCGCCGGGGATCAGGGAAAGAATGACAAAAACAATAATGGTGATCCCAATCAGAACTGGGACCGACGCTGCTGCCCGGAAAAGGATATAGCGTCCCATGAAANAGTGACCACGCCGCGGTAAGTGTGCTGGCCATCACAGTAATGGCCAGCACTATNTTTGTTTAGTTCTTCTTTACATCCTTCAGAAGAAGGAAGAAGGACGGCTGCAGCGAGAAGTTCGCCACCTTGTCACTGGTTACGGCATTCTGCTTCCAGTTGGCGACGAAGACCCATGGAGCGTCATCCTGAACGATGGTCTGCATTTCCTTGTACAGACGCGCCCGCTCGGCCTGATCTGTAGAGGACCGTGCAGCCTCGAGAAGCTCGTCCACCTTCGGGTTAGAGTAATATCCCGAATTGAAACCGCCTTTGTCCGGCCATGCGCCNGTTCGCAGCGCCAGATACGGAAGCGTGTCCGGATCATTCGTCATCCAGGCCATTTCTGCCATGTCGGCCTTGCCTTCGAGACCAGGGTTGACCTCGCCGAGAAAGGCATTCCACTCGAAGGTCTTGATCTCGACATCAAAACCGACCGCAGCGAGATCCGCCTGGATGGCCGTGCCCATTGCCACCGGATCCAGCATTCCCGATCCGCCCTGCGTGACATAGAAGGTCAGCTTGGCGTTTGAAATGCCGGCCTCTTTAAGCAGCGACTTGGCTTTCGCCGGATCATAGGGATACGGATCGAGAGCCTCGTTATATGCCCAAGCGAAGGCAGGAGGCGTGGGGCCGGCGGCGATGGCTGCCGTNCCCTCGAGAACATCTTCGACNATCGCNTTCTTGTTGATGGCATAGTTCGCCGCCTGGCGAGCCAGCTTGTTCGCAAAAGGCCCTTCCTTGGCGTTCAGGATAAGGAACCACACATGAGGTCCAGCCTGCTCGACCACCGAAAAATCACTGCCTGTGAACTTCGAAAGCGAGACCGGCGGAACCTCGACCATCATGTCGATACCACCCGACAGCATTTCGGCAACGCGTGTGTTGCCGTCGGTAATCGGGCGGAAGACAATGGCCTCGCTGCCNGCCTTGCCATCCCAATAGCTGTCGTTACGCGAAACGACAACCGCTTCGTTGGCACGCCAGGTGTCAAATTTGAACGCACCTGATCCAACNGGATTACGACCAAACTCCTTGCCGCTTTTCTTGATTCCGGCCGGCGAGGCGATCAGCCCCGTCGGATAAGCCANATTGGAGAGAAANGGTGCATATGGCGCATTCAACGTGAACTNAACGGTGCTGCTATCGACCACCTTNACGCCCTCGATCGCAGAGAAGAAGAAGCTGAGCGGGAACGGNCCGGTNTCATGGNAGGGATGNTTTTCGTCAAGCATNCGGTCAAANTTGAATTTNACCGCATCTGCATCCACCGCGGTTCCGTCATGGAACGTGACNCCGGATCGCAGNGTGAANGTGTAGACCGTGCCGTCTGCGCTGATGTCCCAGCTTTTCGCCAGCGCCGGTTCAACNTCGAGGGTGCCGTCCTTGTANCGGACCAACCCGTCATACATGTTCATNAGAATTCTAAAGTCATTCACCGCCGTTACCGTAGCCGGATCAAGAGATTTCGGCTCGGCAATCTGGCCCACCACAAGCACGTTGTCCGGCGTGCTTGCCGTTGCCAGCCCGGTTGTAAAGCCCAGGGACAGTGCGAACGCAACGGCCGCGATTACGGCGCGGCCAGCCGTTCTTATGATGGTCATTTCTCGACCTCCCTCAAGTGAAGTTGCATCGCTATATTTATCATGATAAATATTGATCATGATAAATGGGCAAATCAAGCTAAAAATGCGCGTCTTGAAAGTGTCTTCAAAAACTTCTATTGGCCTGCCATGACCTTTTCGCTTCTTACATTGGACCGATCCACCGGGCAGCTCGGCGGCGTTTCCGCGACCGGCAACCTTTGCGTGGGTGGGTGGGTATTGCGCGGCGATGCCCAATGCGGGCTGTCTGCATCACAAGGAGCAGAGCCCAGCGTGTTATGGGGCGAGGACGTTATTGCCGGCATGAAGGCAGGATGGAACGCTTCTGAGGCGGTAAGCGAAGTGACAGCGGCAGATCCGCGGCGCGAGTGGCGGCAGCTGGCGGCGCTGGACAGGAGTGGCGGCGGCGGCGTCTTTAGCGGTCGCCAGAATGGCGCTTTGGTCCAGCATCTCGTTGAAGATGACCTTGTTGTTGCAGGCAACATTCTGGCGAATGACCGGGTTCTGACTCAAATGATGGACGGGTTCCACAATGGTCGCGGCGACCTCGCCGACAGGCTGCTGGCGGCACTCAGAAGCGGCGCAAAGGCGGGCGGCGACAGCCGCGGCCTGATGTCGGCCGCCATGCTGATCGTGGCGCAGGACAGGCCAACCCTGACCTTGCGCGTGGACTATGATGAAAAACCTATTGATAAGCTGGAGTCGCTTCTGGCCCTTACGCGCGACCCTGCTTACAGCCAGTGGCTCGATGTTCTGCCCACAATCGACCGGCCACATGGGGTTGGCGCGAGCAAAAAGTCCGCCTGACCGGATATGACCGAGCGGATATCAGACCTGCTGGCCGATATATCACGCCATACTGCGCCCGGGGCGGGTGTCAGCCGGCTTCCCTTCACGCAGGAGCATCGTGCCGCGCTCGACACCATTCGCGGCTGGATGGAAAAAGCCGGCCTGACCGTAACTGTCGATGCCGCAGGCACGATGATCGGAAGGCGCGAGGGGCCACCGGGCGCGCCGGTGCTGCTGTTTGGATCGCACCAGGACTCCGTCAGAAACGGTGGCATGTTTGATGGAATCATGGGCGTGCTTTTGCCGGTGCTGGCTTTAGGTGAGTTGCGCGACATGGCTCTTCCCTTTTCGGTCGAGGTCCTTGCCTTTGCAGACGAGGAAGGGGTCCGTTTTCCCACAGCCTTGATCGGACCACGTTCACTTGCCGGGAATTTTGATCCGGCGAGCCTCGAGCTTCGCGACGCAAACGGCATCTCGATCCGGCAGGCCATGACAGACTTCGGCCTAGATCCTGACGCCATCCCCCAGCTTGACAGACGAAATCGTGCGATTATCGGCTATGTGGAAACGCATATTGAACAGGGGCCAGTCCTTGAGGCTGATGACCATCCGGTTGGCCTCGTTACATCCATTTGCGGCATTGAGCGTCACCGGCTGACATTGTGTGGCGAGCCCGGCCATGCCGGCACGGTACCAATGGCGCTTCGCGCCGACGCCCTTGCCGGTGCCGCGGAAATGATCCTTGCAGTTGAACGCCATGCTCGGGACACCGACGGGCTTATCGCCACGGTTGGACAGATCGCCGTGGGCCCGAACGCGGTAAATGTTATCGCCGGCAATGTTGAGTTTTCGCTGGAAGTCCGGTCTCCCGCTGATGAACTTCGCCGGGAAACCGCTGTCCACATCATCAAGACATGTGCCGAAATCGCGAAAGATCGCGGCCTGGAACTCACCAGTGATTTCACTTACGAGCAAGGTGCGCAGCCCTGTGACG
>NZLD01000064.1 GCA_002694095.1 Micrococcales bacterium
CCCTGGCTGTCGGTCGCTCCTACCGCACGAACGATGCTGCGATCGATCAACTGCGCCAGATCCTCGAACCAGACGTGACGGTGACGGCGTTCGACGTTCCCCACGGTCTCGGCCCGGATTTCTGCCTGCACCTGATGAGCGTCGTCTCGCCGGTGCGTGAGGACCTCGCTGTTGTGTATGAGCCGCTCGCTCCGGTCCGTCTTCTGCACGAACTGCACCGGCGCGGAGTCGACGTCCTACCGCTACCAGAAGAAGACAACCTGACGTTGGGGTGCAATGTGCTGGCGATTCGGCCTGGAGTCGCCGTCATCGCCTCCGGCAACGATGCAACGGTGGCGCTGCTGCGCGACCGCGGCGTGCAAGTGCACGTGTATGAGGCGAGTGAAATCAGCAAGGGTGAAGGTGGCCCGACGTGCCTGACTCGACCGCTGCTGCGCGGATAAGCGCTAGAAGGTCGTCGCGTCGATGANGAACCGATAGCGGACGTCGCTGTTCACGACCCGCTCCCANGCNTCGTTGATCTGGGCAGCCTCGATCACTTCGACGTCGGAGCCGTAGCCGTGCTCNGCGCAGAAATCGAGCATCTCCTGCGTNTCGCGAATCCCACCGATGTTCGANCCGGCGATACGACGNCGCTGNNTGTTCANCNNGAAGATNTTCATCTCNANNGGCTTGTCNGGNAGNCCGACGTACGCCATCGTNCCGTCNGTNGCNAGCAANNNGATGACNGGATCGAGTTTNATGGGCGCNGAGACCGTGTTNACGATGAGATCGAACGTCATCGCNCGNTNCTTCATCGCTGCGCGATCNGACAGNAGCANGAAATCGTGCGCNCCGAGACGCTTCGCNTCGGCCTCNTTGCTGGGGGAGTGCGAGATGAGGGTCACGNCGGCACCCATCGCCACNGCGTGNTTCACACCCATNTGGCCGAGTCCACCCAGNCCCATGATCCCTACTCGTTTGCCCGGACCGGCTTCCCACTCGCGCAGNGGTGAGTACGTCGTAATGCCGGCACAGAGCAGTGGGGCNGCGACNTCGAGNNCAAGTGAGTCCGGGATGCGCAGAACGTAGTGATCGTCGACGACGATGGACGAGGAGTANCCGCCNTACATCACCTCGCCGTNGTAGCTCTTGCCGTTGTANGTCGGGACGAANCCNTTGACGCAGTAGTTCTCGAGCCCGGCGGTGCAGTTGTCGCATTCCATGCACGTCTCCACGAACACGCCCACGCCGACACGGTCNCCNACGGNNAACTTCGTCACGTCGCTACCGACGTCACACACCACTCCGGCGATCTCGTGACCGGGAACCATCGGAAACAAAGAGGTGAACCACTCNTCGCGNGCCTGATGGATNTCNGAGTGACAAATACCNGAGTACGCGATGTCGATGCANACGTCATGCGAGCGNAGCGAACGACGCTCGATCGNGTACGACTNCAGCGGTGCTCCCGCGCTCATGGCGGCGTAGGCGGCGGTCGTCATGNCTTCTCCCCGATCTCGAGCGCCTGCTCCAGGGCGTGGTGCATNACGTCAGCGTTCANGGTGCGTCCNGTCCACAGTCGAGCGTTCACCAGAGCCTGGTTGACGAGCATCCCTAGTCCGGTCAGTGGCGTGCAACCAGCGTCGGCGGCNGCNCGCAACCATCGAGTCATCGGGGGGTTGGCGACGACGTCGGCGACGACCATCCCGGAGGTGAAACTGGATGTGTCGACGTCNANNGTCGCGTCGGCGTTCGGGTGGAACCCCACNGACGTGGCGTTGACGGCGATGTCNGTNCCGGNCGGAATCGAGAAGCCCGNAGTCCACGGCGCGAAAGCCGCCTNGGCGNTGGTGTGAGAGTCCACGAGGGCAGCGAGTTCTNGGCCGCGGTCGNCGGTNCGGTTGACGATGGTGATGCTCGATGCNCCCGCGAGAGCGGATTCGACAGCAATCGCCCGCGCNGCACCNCCTGCGCCNAAAATGACCATGTTCGTGCCNGCNGGNTCGGNGATGGTTTTCAGCGACTGNACGAAGCCCTGTCCGTCGGTGTTCTCCCCNGTGAGGCGACCGTCGCGAATGATCACGGTNTTGACCGCACCGGTGATCGANGCGCTCGGAGCGAGCTCGTCGAGATACTCCANGATCGCCTGCTTATGNGGNATAGAGCAGTTGAAGCCCAGCCACCCCATGCCGATCGNACCCCGGACGGCATCNGCGAGATGCNCCGGTGGCACCTCGCAGTTGATGTAGCGGACGTCCAGGCCGGCGTCAGCGTACGCGGCTTCCATGATGGCTACGGTCGGATTCTGCGCCGACGATGTGGAGAATGACCCCGTCAGATCACTCAAGAAACCGGGCATGCGGCAAGAGTAGTGCGAGTAGGTACGTCGAAACCGATAGTCCACAATGGCGGCCATGGCTATTCGGGTAGGCGTCATTGGTACGGGGAATATCGGCACAGCGCACGCGGTTTCCCTCGCCCGCAAAGTGTCCGGCAGCACCGTGACAGCGGTGTTTGATGTCGCAGCCGAGCGAGCCCAGGCCGTGGCAGCCGATCTNGNCGCGAGNTCGNTTCCCTCNGCGCAGGCGGTNATCGAAGACGAGTCGGTCGATGCGGTGGTGATCGCGAGCCCGGATGACCTGCACGCCGAGCACGCGCTTGCGTGCCTGGCGGCCGGTAAGCCCATGATGTTGGAGAAGCCGTTGGCGTCGTCGCTGGAAGACGCGCAACGCGTGATGGACGCCGAAGTGGCTCAGGGGGAGCAACTCATCATGCTCGGCTTCATGAGGCGCTTTGATCCTGGGTACGTCGCGTTGAAAGCATCGCTCGCATCCGGTGACGTCGGCGAGGCGCTGGTCGTGCACAACATTCACCGCAACGCTTACGCGGCCTACGGCTTGGACACGACCCTGAGCATCAACAACTCGGCCGTTCATGAAGTCGACATCAGCCGGTGGCTGTTGGATGAGGACTATGCGTGGGTGCAGGTTCTGTCCGGGAAGCCCGGCCCGGACGTGCCCGATGGTCAGCAAGACCCGCTATTGATCACGTTCCGGACCACCTCCGGAGTCATGGTCACGATCGAGATGTTCATGACCGCTCGATACGGCTACGAGGTCCGATGCTCCGTCGTCGCCGGCAACGGAATCCTCGACATGGGCGACGGCACCTTCGTTACCCGCACCTCGCAGGGAAGCCGGGGACAAGACATTCCCGAACTTTGGCTCGGGCGCTTCGGTGAGGCCTACCGAGCAGAGATGCAGGCCTGGATCGACGGCATTCGCGGGCTGACCGGCCCTACGGGTGCCTCCACCTGGGACGGCTTCATGGCGTCTGTCTCGTGCCGCGCCGCCGTGGACGCACTGAAGCAAGGCGAAGCAGTCGAGATCGACGTTCCCGACCGTCCCGCTCTTTACAGCAACTAGGCGGGTGAGCCCAGCGGAGCGAGCGTCTGCTCGTTCTCCGGCACCTGCAGCGCTCCGGTCATGATGGCCACAGCGTCGTTCATGGAGTGCGTTTGCGGCGTTACGACCGCAGCGCGGTGACCGAGGCGCTGAACGTGAATACGATCCGCCACCTCGAACACCTGGGGCATGTTGTGAGAAATCAAAATGACTGAGATACCCCGTCCGCGTAAATCTTGTATCAGGTTGAGCACCTTGGCGGACTCGCGAACACCTAAAGCGGCGGTGGGCTCGTCTAGGATAATGACCTGGCTTCCGAAAGCGGCTGCACGCGCTACAGAAACCGCCTGTCGCTGTCCGCCAGAAAGCGTCTCCACCGCCTGTGTGATGTTCTGCAGAGTACTTATTCCTAGATTCTGTAGGTGATCTGAGGATCGTTGACGCATGCCCTTCTTATCCAACATGCGCAGGATGCTTCCAAGGGGTCCTGATTTGCGCTCCTCTCGACCTAGGTAAAGGTTTGCTGCTACGTCTAAGGCGGGTGCCACGGCGAGAGTCTGGAAAACAGTCTCGACGCCACGTTCGCGAGCCTCGTGAGTACTACGAAACTCCACCTGCTCGCCCTGGAGCCACATTTCTCCTTCATCCGGGGTGTGAGCCCCAGCAAAGCACTTGATCAGGGTTGATTTGCCGGCGCCGTTGTCGCCGATGACGGCGAGCACTTCACCCGGATATAGGTCAAAGTCGGCGTGATTTAGGCCGACAACGCTCCCGAACCTCTTGACGAGGTTGCGTCCTTTGACGATGGGCTCGGTCATGCTTTCACCTTTCTAATCCACTGATCAGCCCCGACGGCGGCAATCACCAGAATGCCGATTGAGGCAGTCCGGTACGCCTGGTCGACACCCGCAAGCGATAGCCCCATCTCGACCGCGTTGACGATTAGGGCGCCGATCAAGGAACCGATAACTGCCCCCCGGCCTCCGAATAAGGAAGTGCCGCCGATCACAACGGCGGTGATGGTTTGCAGATTGAGCATTGCATCAACGTTGGGACTGGCAGACCCGACCCGACCAATGGTGATCCAAGCTGCAATACCCATCACCACACCGGCAACCAAGTACACGCTGAAGAGAACTCGCTTTGTGTTGATGCCTGAGAGTTGAGCTGCGACGGGGTCGTCGCCGACGGCGTAAACATGGGTTCCCCAAGCCGTATTCTTCAAGACCCAAGCAAAGACCAAGTAGAGAGCAAACATGATGACGAAGCCGTACGTGAAGCGGTAGGGGCCTACGGGGAAAGCATCACCCAAGAGCTTCATGAGTTCCGGCATCTCCGGACCTTGAATAGTCCGCGCCTTGAAGATAATCAGCGTTATACCCATGAAGACGCTCCAGGTTCCGAGCGTCACGATGAAGGGCGGCAAACTGAAGCGAACGATTAGAAGCCCGTTGATTGCCCCCGCGCCGGTAGCTGCCAATATCCCGAGCAGAATCGCTACGTAGGGATTGGTACCCGCGATGGGCAAGACATTCGACGCGGTTGTGTAGACAGCAAAGTTTGCCATGACCATTTGCCCAAAAATCATGATTGCGCCAATGGACAGGTCAATTCCTGCTGTCAAAATGATCAGCGTTTGAGCAATCGCCAAAGTTCCCACGATGACCGTCTGTTGGAGCATCAGGGAAACAGTCGCCGGGAGCAAGAACCGTTCATTTACAAGAGCGAAGACGAGAATGACCCCAATTAGGACGACCAGCGAGCTCATCCAGGGGTAGCGGTGCAGGAAAATCTGCAGTCGTTGCACGGGCGAACGCTTGTAAGCAAACTCGTCGTCAAGATCAAGATCAGGATCAGGAGTAGTGGCAGGGGGGGTGCTCACCTTGATGCCTCCGGATGTCGGATACGTGTTGGGTCTTACGGGTCGAGGCTTTGCAGTCTAGGGATTAGGGCGGCGGTGGGTCGGAGAATCGCCAAGATCTCTTCCTGGTTGAGCGAGGGGTGGCAGCGGTGCTGCCACCCCTCGACTCGACTTACCTTGTGCTCTGGGGGTTATCCCCAAGCATTGTCGATGCAGTACTGGGCGGACTCCTGCGGAGCAGCAGTCACCGTGTCCTGCGGATCGTCGGTACACAAGGTGACGCCTGTATCGAAGAATTCTCCGTTAGCGGAAGTATTCTCCGGCGGGGCACCTCCGTCCGCGATCTGCTTGATGGCCTCAACTCCAAGCTTGGCCATCAACAGCGGGTATTGCTGCGAGGTCGCCTGGATCTGGCCGGCCTTCACTGCTTCGACGCCTGCAAGACCGCCATCAACCGAGACGATGAGAACGTCCTCACCGATGGTCTTGCCGGCAGCCTCCAAAGCAGCAGCAGCACCGAACGCCGTCGGCTCGTTAATCGTGTAGACGACGTTGATGTCAGGATTGCCCGCGAGGCAGTTTTCCATGCCCTTACGGCCACCCTCTTCGTTGGCGCCTGTTGCCTCAAGGCAGGAGATTTCATACTCGCCACCTGCACCAGTGGTGTACGTGCCGCTGTCGGCTGCACTGGTCATGTCATCCAGGGTAGGCACCTCGATACCCATGCCCATAAGGAAACCGTTGGCGCGGCAGTAGTCGACGGAAACGACGCGGTCATCGAAAATAACGAGTTCCGCGATGATCGCCTTCTCGCCATTGAGCTTACCCGCCGTCCACTCACCGATTGCCTCACCTGCGAGACAGTTATCCGTAGCGAAGGTGATATCCACAATGTCCGGCGGATCGGTTGGCGTGTCGAGAGAGATTACGTACAGACCGGCGTCACGGGCCCTACTGATGGCGTCGTTGACGTTGACGGACATGGGCGTAATCAGAATGCCAGCCTGCCCCTGGGCGATCGCGTTTTCGATCAAGTCGATCTGAGTCGCTTCATCGCCCTCTTCTTTCGCAGCTCCGACCGTGAGGTCGACGCCATTCTCGGAGGCTGCTTCTTGTGCACCTGCCTCCATGGCGACGAAGAACGGGTTCGTCTGGTTCTTCAAAATGAGAGAAACGGCAACTGGGGCACCGGTGTCTTCAGCCGCTGCGTCATCACCGGCGTCATCACCGGCGTCATCACCGGCGTCGTCGGCAGCCTCTTCGGAGGTGTCGTCCGAGGCAGCATCGTCACTGCTCGAATCGTCGGAGCCTCCGCAGGCGGCCAGAGTCACGGACAGGGCACCAGCCGCCGCGATAACGGCGAAGGCCTTGCCGCGCTGTGAGCGCTTGAACATATGTATTCCCTTCGAGGGGTTGGAGAAACGCACCGAGTTGGATGCGTCGGCCCCAATCTTCTTGGGGAGCGGGGGAATGCGCCAATCGCGACCCCCACTCGTTACGCAACCGTTACGGCTTTGCGGCTGAAATGGGCGTGAAACCGCCAGGAGCACCCCGACTGTCGCCCGCTTGGGGCCGGAAACCCGCCCGCAAGGGGGCAAAGGGAAGGGGTGGTGAGGGGTTCGGGTGAGGCTCTGCGCCTACTCGGTATGCAACTGCCAGGCGCGGGCTCCGCCAGCGAGCGCCGCGGAGTTGGGAACGATCACGACGTCGTCACCGAGTTTCGCGAGCACCGTCGGCGTGATGTGGCGCGAGTTACCGCCACCCACGTAGAGCCGGTCCCATAGGAAGACCGGCCGGAGGACGTCCACCACTCGACCGATACGTCGGGACCACAGGGCATCGCCCAGGCGGCGTCGCTCGTGCTCGCCGATGTAGGTGTCGTAGCTCAGACCCCAGCGAACCGGCGCCTGGGACATTTCCATGTGCGGCGCGAGCCGTCCACCGTCGAAGACGGCGAAGCCCAATCCGGTGCCGAAGGTCATGACTACTTCTAGGCCCTGGCCAGCGACCACTCCGGCACCGTGAATCTCCGCATCATTGAGCACCCGGACCGGGATCCCCATTGAGTCGGAAAGTGCTGCCTGCGCGTCGAAGCCTTCCCATTGGGGAACGAGTTCCGGATCGATCCGGGAGCGCGGACCGGAGCGGGTGATGTAGTGCGGGGTAGTGACG
>NZLD01000065.1 GCA_002694095.1 Micrococcales bacterium
CGGCTTCCCGGAGGGCGACCCACCGCCTCCGCTGCCACCGGAATCGTTCGCGGCACGACCACTCGAGGAAGTCACTCCAGCGCTGGTGCGGGCACTGCGGGAGTTCCGTCCGCACGTTGTGACGACGTACGACGAGAAGGGCGGATATCCCCACCCCGACCACGTGCGCACCCACGAAATCACCATGGCCGCTGTCCGAGAAGCAGCCGACGGCAACTACGCCCCAGAACTTGGGGAGCCGCATCAAGTGTCCAAGGTTTATTACAACCAGCAGTTCTCAAAGACGCGCGTTGCCACCTTGCACAAGGCGATGCTCGATGCTGGCTTGGAGTCTCCCTACGCCGAGTGGTTGGAGAACTGGAAGGATCGAGACGACAACTTCCAGCGCGTGACGACCCAAGTTCACGCTGCGGAGTACTTCCCCATTCGTGACGAGGCTCTGCGGGCTCACGCGACGCAGATCGATCCGGACGGCCCATGGTTCGCGGTCCCGCTGCCTATACAGCAGGAGATGTGGCCTACCGAAGATTTCGAATTAGCGTGGTCCATCATCGATGCGCAAGCCCCGGAAAGCGATCTCTTCGCCGGACTGCGATGAACACGAGGGTTAGAGGAGAGGATTCATGAACAGCAATGTCAGCCAGGTCATTGACGGAGCTGGTCCCATCACGGGTTTATTCGTCCTCCTGCTCGGCGTTGCCGTGTTCTTTATCTGGCGCTCACTGAACAAGCAGATGAAGAAGGTCGATGCGACGCTTCCCGGTGGACCGGAAGACACTGAGCACGTAACTGCCGAGCAAACAGAAACCGCACCAACAGGCACTGAACCGTTGAACGATGATCGCGTCCCTAACTCAGCGAAAACGCGTGGCGAGGATGACTCCACCAAACACGAGTGAACGTGACTCGGAGCGGCTGTGGCGCACGGCTCTGACCCCACGATGGCTCTCCGCCTTGCTGGCGCTGATTGTGCTCGTGGTGGCGTTCATCGTTCTGGGACGGTGGCAGTGGGATCGGACCCAAGACATTCTTGCGGCCGAGCGTTCGGCCGCGGCGGCACCGATCGACCTTGCCGAACTCGTCGATGACCAGGGATCGTGGAATAACGCGGACATCGGTCGGACGGTCAATCTCCAGGGCACGTTCACCGACGATGAGTTGCTCCTTGCCAATCGTGAACTCGATGGTCAGGCGGGCGTGTGGGTCGTCACTCGCTTCGAACTAGACGGTGGTCAGACGGTGGCGGTGGTCCGCGGGTGGCTGCCCGACGACGCCTTTCCCTCGCCACTGTCGCGGCAGAGCGTGATCATCCAGGGTGTGTTGCACCCCGACGAAGAGTTCTACGAGGGCGCCAATGCGACCCGAGTGGTGACCGTCGACTCGGCCGCCCTGGCCGATGCGTGGGGCGAAGACGTGATCGACGGCTACGTGATTTTGGGCGGAGACCAGGGAGATCCTGCCCGGGGAGTCCCCATGCTGGTCCCACCGACCGTTCAGGTGGGAGATGTTGCTTTTCCGCTGCAGAACTTCTTCTACGCCATTCAATGGTGGGTCTTCGCGCTATTTGCCGTGGTGATCTACGCCCGCTGGCTGTATCTGGATGCAAAGAAGTAGGTTTCCGCAGGTGATCACCGTGATGGGCGAAGCCCTCATCGACATTATCGTCGATGGCGAGGGTGAGGTGGCCGCCGCGGCCATCGGTGGGGCCCCCTTGAATACCGCGCGGACTCTCGCTCGTCTCGATGTCCCTGTCTCATTTCTCGGCGGAATGTCCACCGACGCTTTCGGGCGCCGAATCGCCCGAATGCTCGAAGACGATGGTGTCGGCTACGCACTCGGCTCGGCGATGGATGCTCCGACCACGCTCGCTATCGCGGAGATCGATAGCGAGGGAGCGGCGACGTACCGATTCGTCTTCGACGGGACATCCGCCACGCTTGTGACACCCGAGCAGGCCATCGCGGCTGTCGGAGAGGACTGCCGCGTGCTGCACGTAGGCACTCTGGCCCTAGTGATGGAACCGCTGGCCGAAGCAACCCGCGCAGTCGTGCAGGCTGCTGGGCTGGAGCGCATCGTCATGGTGGATCCGAATTGCCGCCCGGCCGTGATGGCTGGATCACGAGTATTCGAATCGACGTTGGAGGCCGTGATGACGCGCGCCGACGTCGTGAAGGTCAGTGGCGACGATCTGGCTTTCCTGTACCCGGGTGAGCGACCGTCGACAGCTGCCGAGCAGATCCATATGCGCAGCGGAGCAACGGTCCTGTTCACCGATGGCGCGAATTCGGTCGAAGTCATCTGTGCCGGGGGCAAAGAAGTGCTTCCGGTTCCCTCGGTGGCCGTTGTCGACACCGTCGGCGCCGGTGATTCCTTCAGCGGTGGCTTCCTGGCCCATTGGCTGCGGCACGCCTGGGGCCGTGAAGAGTTGAGCGATGTGGACAAGGTGATCGCTGCGGCCGAGTTCGGCATCACCGTTGCAGGCATCACGTGCCAGCGGGCCGGGGCGGATCCGCCCTTCACTTCGGAAGTGTCGTAATCGACGTCGTGGTCTAGGTTCGGAGCATGGAAAAACTGCCCGGCGCACTACTGCGCTTTCGAGTGATGGCGTACGTCACCGGTGTGGTGCTCGGTGTGCTCACCGTGTGGTTAGTGATCGGGTACGGATTCCTTGACTACGCCAACACCGAGGTCAAGCCCGATCTCTACCGATGGCTGTGGACCGCGCATGGATGGCTGTACGTGGTGTACCTCGTTGCGGGTGTGGATCTGTGTTTCCGCATCAAGTTGTCGGTGATTCGAACACTGGCGGTTCTCCTCGCCGGAACCATTCCCTTTATGAGTTTCGTCGCCGACTATCAACTACACAAGTACGTACGGACCCGCGGCCTCGGCCCGAGCGAGGAAACCTCAGATTCGCCGTAGCCTCGCGAGTACGCGGAAGCGCGCGGGAGCGAGCGACCTACGAAAAGCCTTCTACGGAAGCGACCAATCGATCGGTTCGGCTCCGAGGTCTTCAAGCATCTCGTTCGCGCGACTGAACGGTCGCGATCCAAAAAATCCACGATCGGCGGACATCGGGCTGGGGTGCGGGCTTGCGATGACAGGTGCGTCATCGAAGAGCCCGGACGCGGTCTGTGCGTCCTTGCCCCACAAGATCGCCACCACCGGTTGATCCGGCCGTGCAGCGATCGCTGTGATCGCTGCTTCGGTGAATTCCTCCCAGCCGTGACCCCGGTGGCTTCCCGGTTGTCCCTGTTGGACGGTGAGCACACGATTCAGCAGAAGCACACCCTGGGTAGTCCACGGCGTGAGATCGCCGCTGCTGGGTGCCGCAACGCCGAGATCAGCGGCGAGCTCGGTGTAGATGTTGGTGAGACTTCGGGGAATGGGTCGGACGTCCGGGGCGACGGAAAACGACAGACCGACAGCGTGTCCGGGCGTCGGGTACGGGTCTTGACCGACGATCACGACCCGGACGTCGCTCAACGGCTGAGTGAGGGCGCGAAGAATGTGGTTGCCCGCCGGTGCCCACGGTCGATTAGCCGCGGATTCTGCCCGCAAGAACTCTCCGATAGATGCGAGGTTGTCTCGTTGCCCGGCCATGTCGGGGATCCAGGATTCGTGAACGAGATCGTCGAGTTGCTGCGCCACAGCGACACCCTTGCAGACCGCGGTCACCGATGGGCGACGTCAGGCGGAATGCACCAAGACGTCCGTTGCCTTCACGCTCGCCCAGATCTCTCGCCCGGGCGCGATGCCGAGTTCGGCAACGGCTGCCGGGGTGATCGCCGCGGATAGCGGCGGAGGCCCGGCAAGGTCGACCCGCACGTGCTCGCCATGGGCGTCGACCCGGGTCACCGATGTCCGCCAGACGTTCCGCGCGCTGCCCTCGGGTTTCCCAGTGTGCAAGGAGATCGCCTGTGGTCGAATCACGGCCACCACGGTGCCGTCGGTCTCGACGCTGGTGATCAACTCGCCCCCCGCATCGCACGCGATCACCCCGTTTTTGGCAACACCGCGCACGAGCGTTACCCCCAGAACCGTCGCGAGGTATTCGGTGCGGGGCTCACGAGCGACGACCGCCGTAGGTCCCTCCTGGGTGACGCGGCCGTCTTCGAGGACGACGATGCGATCCGCGAGTACGAGTGCGTCCACCGGGTCGTGGGTGACGATGACAGTGCCGTGCTGGAACTGCTGCAGAAAATTGCGTAGTTCGGCACGCACCCCTTGTTTCGTGGACGCGTCGAGTGCGGCCAAGGGTTCGTCGAGAAGGAGAAGGCGTGGACTGGTGCTCAGGGCTCGCGCGAGGGCGACCCGTTGTGCTTGCCCTCCGGACAGTTCGTTGGGCTTGTGATCAAGCAGGTCGGTCAAGCCGAGCGCGGCGATCCATTCGCCCTCGGATGCGATGCCGAGGTTCTTCGGACCGAAGGCGATGTTCTGGCGGACCGTCATGTGTGGAAACAGCAGGTAGTCCTGGAACAGCACTCCGACGCGTCGGTGCTCGGGTGGAAGGAAGATCGCTTGCGCCGGCTCATCGACGGAGGTCGAATCGATGCGTATGTAGCCGTCGTCGATGGCCCGCAAACCAGCGATAGCGGTGAGCAGCGTGCTCTTGCCGGCGCCGTTCGGCCCGAGGAGAGCCACCGTCTCTCCCGCTTGGCAGGTGAGTTCCGCGTCGATCGTGACGGTGCCGACGGTGGTGGTGATGTGTGCGGCCAGACTCATGATCTGCTCCCCAGGAAACGGCCACGAAGGGAGATCAGAACGGTCAGCGACACGGCGAGCAGCACCAGACTCAATGCCAGCGCCTCATCCCTGCTCACTTCCAGTGCCGAGTAGACCGCCAGGGGAAGGGTTTGGGTGACTCCCGGAAAATTCCCGGCGAACGTGATCGTGGCTCCGAATTCCCCGAGGGCTCGTGCCCAGGCGAGCACGATGCCGGCGATGAGTGAAGCGGAGATCATCGGCACAGTGACGCGGAAGAAGACAGTGCGCGGAGGCGCCCCCAGCGTGCGTGCGGCCATTTCGAAGCGTGGGTCGATTCCGCGGAGCGCTCCTTCCACCGTGAGTACCAGAAATGGCAGGGCGACGAACGCTTCGGCCATCACCACGCCCGCGGTACTGAAGGGGAGTTGGATGCCGAACCAGTCATACAGGTACTGACCGAGCAACCCGCGCCTACCGAAGGCCGTCAGCAGAGCCACTCCACCCACCACCGGCGGAAGAACCAACGGAAGCAGCACCACGCCACGGACCAGGCGTTGGCCGCGGAACTCGCGTCTGGCCAGAACCCACGCGAGCGGCACGCCGAGAATCGTGGCGACCGCAGCCGCCAGAATCGACGAGACCAAAGACAAGCGCAAGGCCTCGACGGCCCTCGGGCTCGCGAGGAGTTCCGGGAGTTCAGACCACGGGGTTTCCCGCAACAGTCCGGCCAGCGGAATCAACAAGAACGCCAACGCGACGAATGCCAGCACCAACACCAGTGACGGTGCCTGCGCCTGGGCTCGTTTGTGGTGGCGTTCGCGTTGGCGTTGGCCAGTGCTCGTTCTCACGGGGTCCCGAACCCCCACGATCTAAGAATCGACTGACCATCGTCGCCGAGAACGAAGTCCACGAACTGAGTCGCGAGATCCCGAGAGTTGTCGTCTGCGGTGGCAGTAACGGCGATCGGGTAGGAGTTGATCACGTTGGACTCACTCGAAATGTCAATGCCGTGAACTCGGTCCCCGGCGGCCGTGATGTCGGTGCGGTAGACGATGCCGGCATCGGCTTCGTCCTGGATGACCTTCGTCAGCACTGCGCGGACATCGCGTTCCAGGCTGGCAGGCACCACAGACAGAGCGTTCGCATCAAACAGACGCTGCGTGGCGGCGCCGCAGGGAACCGGAACATCGCACACGACGATGGTGATGTCGGGATGTGCGAGATCGTCGAGGCGGTTGATCCGGGCGGGATTGTTCGGCGGGACGGCGATGGCCAGTGTGTTCGTTGCGAAGAGTTCTGGTTGCTCGACGGTGCCTGCCTGGACGGCTCGATCCATGGCTTCTGATGATGCGGCTGCGAAAACGTCGACGGGTGCACCGGCAGCGAGCTGCTCCGCGAGCGTGGAGCTGCTAGCGAAATTGAACCGCACCGCGATGCCGGGATTGTCTTGCTCGAAGGCGGCGCCGAGCGCGATGAACGAATCCGTCAACGAAGCGGCAGCGGAGACAGTAATGGTGGTCGTGTTGTCGCTGGAGCAGGCAGTGAGTCCGAACAACGCCGCCACCAGCACAGACACCGCACGTTTCACGCAGTGTCCACGATGACGTTCGTGGACTTGACGCTCGCGGCGGCGCGCACACCCGGTTCGATTCCGAGGTCCTCGACCGCCTCCCTGCTCAGCAGTGAGATCACACGGTGCGGGCCGGACTGGATCTCGACAAGTGCCATCACGCCGTCCTTCTCTACACGGGTGACAATGCCGGGGAATCGGTTGCGGGCGGACACGTTGAGGTGAGGAAGTTCCGGTGCGGCTTCGCGCATCAGGCGTGCGACGTCAGACCCGAGCACGGTGGCCGGCCCGGTGTCCGACGTGGATGTGAGGCGACCGGAGTCGATCCACCGGCGAACGGTGTCGTCACTCACTCCCAGGAGTGCGGCTGCTTCACTAATCCGCAAATGCGTCACAAAAGAGCAGATTAATCCGAATATCGGCTTTATTCAAGGCCGAGTTATTGATTATGAGGATTTCAGATCATGTGGCTCTTCCTCGACGGGTGGATGCGCGCATTCGCGGTTAATCTGAGTAAGGAAGGGAGTGAGCAGATGTCTGCAGCCGCCATTTGGGCGATTGTCGCGGCGGTCGCGCTGGGTATCGAGATTTTCACTCTCGACCTCACCTTCGGCCTCATCGCCATCGGAGCGCTCGCGGGCGCGGGCGTCAGCCTCATCGGAGCCCCGCTGTGGGCCTCTGTCGTCGTGGCGGCGGCTGTCTCACTTGCGGGGATCATGTTCGTCCGACCGATCGCTCTGCGTCACCTACGTCGCATGCCCAAGGGGGCCCGAACCGGAGTCGACGCATTGCCGGGGGTCGAAGGCTATGCGTTGACGGAAATCACCGAACGCGATGGCCGGATGAAGTTGCGCGGTGAGGAATGGACAGCGCGCCTGGATCCGGACATCACCCTTGAGCCTGTCGGATCGGGAACCAAACTTGTCGTCACCCGGATCGACGGGGCAACTGCCCTTGTCCACCCCATCGACTAACGAACAAGCGGCCGTCAACAGACGGTCGTCAACAGACCAACGGTCAAAGGAGAAGAAATCAGATGATCGCATTCATCAGCGGTGTCGTCTTCGCACTCATCGTCGTCGCCCTCTTGCTGTGGCGGACGATCGTGATCGTCAACCAGGCCAGCTCCGCCATCATCGAACGCTTCGGTCGCTACCAACGCACCCTGACGCCAGGTCTGAGCATCCTGGTGCCGTTCGTGGATCGGATTCGCGAGCGAGTGGATATGCGTGAGCAAGTCGCCTCGTTCCCTCCGCAGCCGGTGATCACCGAAGACAACCTGGTTGTCTCCATCGACACCGTCGTGTACTTCCAGGTGACCGACCCGAAGGCGGCCACGTACGAAATCTCCAGCTACATCGTCGGTATCGAGCAATTGACCGTGACGACTCTTCGTAACGTCATCGGGTCGATGGATCTGGAAGAGACTCTGACCTCGCGTGACGCGATCAACGGTCAACTCCGGGGAGTCCTTGACGAAGCCACGGGTCGCTGGGGCATCCGCGTGAACCGAGTCGAACTGAAGGCTATTGATCCACCGCCGTCCGTCCAAGAGTCGATGGAAAAGCAATTGAAAGCCGAGCGTGAACGACGCGCGGCGATCTTGACGGCAGAAGGTGAAAAGCAGTCGGCCATTTTGACCGCAGAGGGCGCCAAACAGTCCGCCGTCCTTACCGCGCAGGGACAGGCCGAAGCAGAGGTTCTCCGCGCCGAGGCGGACGCGAAGGCGCAGGTCATTCGAGCCGATGGTGAAGCTGCTGCGGTCGAGAAGGTCTACAGCGCACTGCACGAGGCGGATCCCACGTCGTCCGCTCTCGCGCACCGGTATCTCGAGACGCTCCCAGAGATCGCGAACGGTGAGGCGAGCAAGGTGTGGGTCGTGCCGAGCGAACTGACGTCCGTCGTTCAGGGCCTGAAAGAAGGATTCACAAAGTAGGTGATGAGCGCCAGCAGCGCGCGATCACAGGAGCGGCGAGCGCGGCGGCACCGACCGCCACAATGACGCCAGCCGTCGCCGTGACGCCGGCTTCTAAGTTCACATCGGTCTGAGCGCTAATTGCTACCAGGGCGCTGAGGGCACACAGCCCGGCCAGCACGATGAAGTCAGCTCGTCCGACAGGCGCGGGCGCATTTGCCCGCATTGCCGTGCGGGCGAGAGCCAGAATGGCGATCCACACCAGAACGAACGCCACGAACACTCGCGGCTCACTCAATCCAGTGATGATCGGAATCGCGACCGTCACCACGGCGAGCAGGACCGAGACGCCCCGACGTACCACTGCATTGCGTGACCAGGCGCGCACGGTGTCCTCGCTGCGCTGTTGATCGAGATCGGCCAGGGCGTTGTTGCGATCCACGGCTTCTTTGGCCATGTACTTGGCGTCATCGAACATCTAGTGACCCTTGGTGAGATAGGGGTCGTGAAGGTACGCGTCGATCAGCTCTCGAGCTGCCGCCTCGGTTGAATCGTCCCACGGGCCGCCGTCGAGAGCNTCGAGGAACTGCTGTGCCCGCTCNGACTGGGCGGGNGCTGCNGAACNGNCGACCTGCNCTAGNTGCTCTCGAAGGTCCATAACCGCAGTCTGTCACTGGCAGGATGATCTCGGGCTNATGGCAGNCGATAGCTGCACANAGCGGNGCGTAGCNGCCCGTGNGACAGGAAGTGGGGAGGAATCATGGGTTGGGTTCTCCTAGCCGGGGCAATCGCTTTCGAGGTTTTCGGAACGGTCATGCTCAAGGTGAGCGATGGNTTTTCNAAGTGGCTTCCGTCNACGGGNGTGGTCATCGGCTACATCGTCTCCTTCGTTCTGTTGGCTTTCGCGCTGCGGACGATCGGATTGAGTACTGCCTATGCGATCTGGGCCGGGGTCGGAACCGTNGGTGTCGTGCTTGCGGGGGTCTTGATATTCGGCGAACACNTGTCGGNGATGGCCATCGTTGGAATNGGATTGGTNGTGATCGGCGTTGTCCTACTGAATCTCGCCGTGCCGCACTAGCAAGCNAGTGGTGGGAGAGCATCCGCTACGAAAGAATCAAGCTGTGAGCAATCGTCTGAGTGACGCAACCTCTCCGTACCTNNTGCAGCACGCGCANAACCCGGTGGACTGGTGGGAGTGGGGNGAGGATGCNTTCGACGAGGCACGACNCCGTGGTGTTCCGATTTTCTTNTCCATNGGGTANTCNGCCTGTCANTGGTGNCACGTCATGGCGCACGAATCNTTCGAGGACGAAACCATCGCGGCGCAGGTGAACGAGNACTTCGTNGCGATCAAGGTCGACCGTGAAGAGCGTCCGGACATCGACNCTGTNTACATGGATGCCACGGTGGCGATGACCGGGCACGGTGGATGGCCGATGACCGTCTTCCTCGATCACGACGCNCGACCNTTCTTCGCGGGCACGTATTTCCCNCCNNCCCCCCGNCACCAAATGCCGTCNTTCCCGCAGGTGTTGCANGCGATCGTCGACACCTGGACGACTCGCCGAACAGAGGTGGAAGAGTCGAGTCAGCGCATCGTGGANGNGCTNTCGAAACGGCAGTGGGACGTCGGTGATGCANCAGTGCCNACCCTGGAGCANCTAGATGCCGCGGNTGCTTCCTTACTNAATGATTTCGATGACGCTCACGGTGGATTNGGTGGAGNNCCNAANTTNCCGCCATCCATGGTGCTGGANTTTCTNATCGGGTACCAAGNTCTGCCGGGGGCANCCCANGGTGAGGNCGCCTATCGCATGGTGGATCNAACNTTGACGGCGATGGCGCGGGGTGGCATGTATGACCAGCTCGGTGGTGGCTTNGCNCGNTACAGCGTCGACGAGCANTGGACCGTGCCCCATTTCGAGAAGATGCTNTANGACAACGCACTTCTTCTTCGCGTGTATCTGCATTGGTGGCGCTTGGCCGGATCCTCGTTGGCNGAACGGGTAGTGCGCGAGACTGCCGAGTTTCTNCTGCGCGANTTGCNAACGCCCGAGGGNGGCTTCGCCTCCGCNTTGGANGCNGANAGCGAGGGCGTGGAGGGCAAGTTNNATGCNTGGACNCCGCAGCAATTAGTCGATTGTNTGGGCGAAACNGANGGGGTGTGGGCNGCTGAGGTGTTGTCNGTGACCGANNCGGGCACCTTCGANCACGGCACTTCCACACTCCAATTGCTCNACGATCCGGACGANCTNGCTNGGTGGGAATCTGTTCGCGAACGGCTCTGGCGTGAGCGGGAAAACCGCGTTCATCCAGGCCGCGACGACAAGATCGTGGCCGCGTGGAANGGCATGGCGATCGCCGCNCTTGCCGAGGCCGGCCAATTGNTCGACGAGCCGTCGTGGGTCGAGGCCGCCANNGCGGCCGNCGACCTGCTCATCGCGGTCCACCTNGGNGCCGCCGGCNACGATCGCCTNTGCAGGACGTCACGAGCGGGAAGACCCGGAAGCAACCTCGGNGTCCTCAGCGACTACGCCGGTGTGGCGGAGGGNCTTGTTGTTCTGCACCAGGTGACCGGNGAGGCAGCGTGGCTGGACNTGGCCGGAACGTTGCTCGANGTGGCGGTGCGGCACTTCGGCGACNCAGNGGGCGGCTTCTTCGACACGGCNGATGACGCCCCCGCACTGGTCCGTCGACCGAAGGATCCNGCGGACGGTGCCGAGCCGTCGGGNTGGCTCGCTGCGGCTCACGCGTTGATNGGGTACGCGGCCCTGACGGGATCAGGNGAACACCGGNNGGTCGCNGAACGCTCACTCGGNATCCTCNCNCACCTGTTCTGATCGNGCCCCNCGTGCNNTCGGGTGGGGNTTGGCNGCNNCANCGGCNNTNATCGCCGGTCCGNTNNAGNTAGCGGTCNTCGACGCNNGAGACGGCGNNGGNAAGGNCCTGGTCGATGTNGCNTGGAGNTCCGTCNTGCCGGGCACCGTGGTGGTGTGGGGAGNGGGCGATGACGAGCAGCCGCTCCTTCANGATCGGTCGATGGTCGACGGTGNNCCGACGGCGTACGTCTGTCGAGANTTNGTNTGNGANGCNCCTNTNACCNATGTAACGGANNTGGCCCTNGCCGTCCGTGCNGAGATTCCNNCCGCGTCGTGANCTNNGGGGGGTAGCCTGGGCGNGCGCCGCTNNGNNNGGCGCGGAAAGGAACCANGGTGGGCGTGTCCGANCTCGTCTATGGCGCGTACGAGCGACGCTTGAATGCGCANNTGAANGNCGCCTTCGCGGCGGGCCGGACCCCCAAGCACGTCGGAGTCATCCTCGATGGGAATCGGCGGTGGGCNACAGCGCAGGGTTCGTCCTCCTCTGCCGGTCATGCCGCCGGGGCTGCCAAGATCGTCGACTTCCTTGGCTGGTGCGATGACGCGGACGTCGAGGTGGTCACGCTGTGGCTGCTGTCCACGGACAACCTGGCCCGNCCAGAACCAGAGTTGGAGGCGCTGCTCGCGATCATCGAGGAAACGGTCGCCGGCCTCGTGGGNCAAGGACGGTGGCGATTGCATCCNGTGGGTGCCCTGGACNTGCTCCCGGANCACACNGCGCGNGTGNTGAAGGAAGCNCAGGAAGCCACCGCAGGTATCGANGGATCNCTTGTCAACGTNGCGGTTGGGTACGGCGGNCGTCGTGAAGTAGTNGACGCTGTTCGATCGCTGCTGAACGAGCACNCGGATCAAGGAACGTCCCTCGACGAGCTCGCCCAACTATTGGACGTAGAGCACATCGCCGATCACCTCTACACCAAGGGACAACCCGANCCGGATCTCGTNATNCGAACNTCNGGAGANCAGCGTCTTTCTGGATTCCTGATGTGGCAGAGCGCTCACTCNGAGTTCTATTTCTGCGAGGCGTTCTGGCCGGATTTTCGTCGAGTTGACTTCCTGCGTGCTNTGCGCGCNTTCGCAGAACGGCAGCGACGTTTCGGCGTATGAGTAATCGAGGNGTGCCCGGACCTGAGGGGCCGAATGCCGATGTNGCTCGGCGGGTAGACCCCAACGCGGATCCGCTGTTCAAGCGTCCGCTTCTGGTGGTGCTTATTCTCGCGGGCGTCGGCGGCATGCTCGATGCTGACGACTACCTGACTTACGGAGTCTTCACGGCCAACCAGGCGGGCAACATGGTGTTGCTGTGGCTCAAGATTCTCGAAGAGCCTGGTGTCGCACTCCTGTCCTTGAGTTCGATCGTGGGGTGCACCCTCGGCATCGCCTCCGTCGTGTTCATCAGGAGCCGATCGTGGTGGCCGATCGGGGACCGTGGTTCGCGGCTCCTGCTGTTCACCGCGGCGATCGTCCTCTTGGTGACCTCGGTCATCGGCGGACGCGTGTTCGATCCGAGAGCCGAACTNACCGCTCACGAGTTGGACCTCTGGGTAGCGGACTGGTGGGGTGCCATCCTGTCCATTTCCTTGTCCGCGTTCTCATTGGGCCTGCTCGCCACGATCTTTGTGTGGGCCGGTCAGCACAAGACCGCGGTGATCGCGGCGACGGGTCCGTTTCTCGACGCGGCTCGGTACGCGACCGCAAGCGCGATCCACAAGGTGCCGGAGTATCGACTCAAATGGCGGGCACTGATTGCCTTTCCCGTGGCGTGGAGCCTCGGTGCGATGGTCGTGGGACTGACGTCGCTCGACCGACCAGTGATCACCTTGATCGCGGTCGTGATCATCGCGTTGACNGGGGCTCTGGCGCGGCGTGTCGACTCCNACAACTCCACGCCGTCCCCCTAGCGTTTTGATTGCAGGCCGGACAGTGTCCGGTGAGCTCCNTTCCNGTCCGGCGAGGAGAGTGTGTGCAGTCGAACTCCCGGAGGACCTTCGTCCTCGACACGTCCGTGCTTCTGTCCGACCCACGAGCACTGGTGAGGTTCGACGAACACGATGTNGTGGTNCCNGTNGTTGTCGTCACCGAGTTGGAAGCCAAGCGAAGCCACCCNGAACTCGGCTATTTNGCCCGNCAAGCGTTGCGNCTNATGGACGAATTGCGNATGAAGCACGGNCGGCTCGACGAACCGCTNCCCGTCGGCGAGTCCGGGGGGACGGTGCGNGTGGAGTTGAACCACACCGATGTCGAATCTCTCCCCTCNGGTCTTCGACTCGGGGATAACGACACGCGAATTTTGGCNGTCGCGCGGAATTTGGCCAACGACGGTGCGGATGTCGTGCTCGTCAGCAAGGACTTGCCGATGCGCGTGAAAGCGTCGTCGGTCGGACTCGCGGCCGAGGAGTACCGCGCCGAGTTGGCCATCGAGTCCGGATACACCGGAACCCACGAGATGGAGGTTGCCGGAACCGACCTCGATCGGCTGTTCGAAGACGGCGTGATCGACCTGGACGAAGCCCGCGACCTTCCCTGCCANTGNGGCCTGGTCNTNTTGTCGGATCGGGGCAGCGGGTTGGCTCGCGTGACCGCGGACAAGCGGGTCCGCCTTGTGCGCGGTGATCGGGAGGCTTTCGGCATNAGAGGTCGAAGCGCGGAACAGCGGATCGCNTTGGACCTGCTGATGGACCCNGAGGTNGGCATCGTGTCTCTGGGTGGCCGAGCGGGAACGGGCAAGAGCGCGCTGGCCCTGTGCGCTGGATTGGAGTCGGTCCTGGAGCGGCGCCAACACCGCAAGGTCATCGTGTTTCGCCCGCTCTATGCCGTCGGTGGTCAGGATTTGGGTTACCTGCCGGGTACCGAGAACGAGAAGATGTCGCCGTGGGGGCAGGCCGTTTTCGACACGCTGAATGCAGTGACAACGTCNGAGGTGGTNGATGAGATCACGGACCGGGGAATGCTCGANGTTCTCCCNCTNACNCACATNCGNGGTCGGTCACTGCACGATGCGTTCGTCATCGTCGACGANGCNCANTCCTTGGANAGNAACGTCTTGTTGACCGTTCTCTCNCGCNTTGGAGCAGACAGNCGTGTGGTNCTGACGCACGANGTCGGTCAACGCGACAACCTGCGCGTCGGGCGTTTCGACGGCGTGGTCGCCGTCGTCGAGAAACTCAAGGGCCATCCGTTGTTCGCTCACGTCACGTTGACCCGCTCCGAGCGCTCGCCGATCGCCGCCCTGGTGACGGAGCTGTTGGAGGACGGAACCCTCTAAGCGTCACTACGAGGGTGAGTGACTTTCTTCACACCTCACGTCACATTGATNGTGCANTGCCTGAAATGCCCTATTTGCCNGACATTGACNGCNGGTTCCCGCGTGACAATTTCGACATNGCGAGGCACGGTAGAGGCAATGACTNGTCACACNTCGCGCTGCGCTTCGCCTCNCACCGCTCGAGTCTCTGCCACTCGGGTCTCTGCCGCTCGCCCGTTCAGGCGCGCGATGCGGATCGCCGCCCCGACGNTCCTTGTTGCGGCGATCCTGCCCGTAGGGGTTGCGACGAGTGCCCACGCCGACGAGGAGATCAATCCATCGCTAAGCGTCGAGGCCGCAACGGTGGTGGACCTGGACGGCAACCCGATCCCGGTGTCCGAGGATCCGGGCGTCCCCGGCGGTGTCTCGCAGAATGCTGGCGTCGCGCAGACTCCNGCCGGCGAAGCCGNGGGTGGTGCCGGTGCCTCGGGCGACTTGAGGCACGCGCTGGGATCGAAACAGTCCCGGGACATGAAGGGGTACGAACCGTCGCTNTACCNAGGCGAATGGTTCATGCCTAAGAAGGAGCATCGCCGCCGCTGCATCATGGACCGGGAGTCCAACAACTTGTACCGNGCGGTCAGCGCGGGNGGGAAGTATCGGGGCGCGTACCAGATGAACCGCGCCCTAGCCATCGGTGCGACGCACATGATGATGAAAGAAGTTCGCAAAGAGATGGGCAAGCCAGGCGTCCGAGCACTGAAGCGATTGCGCGAGATTCCGACGCAGCAGTGGAACCGTTATTGGCAAGATCGAGCGTTTTGGACCATTTGGCGCAAAGGTAAGGGTNCCTTTCACTGGCGCCACACGATTCCGGGGACGCGCTGTTAGCTCGCTCGNTACGTANGGGCTAGTGCGATGTGGGCGGCCCTACCNGGATAGACGTGGNGATNGGCCGAAGNGTCTCGGCNAAGAAGTCGTTCCCTTTGTCNTCCACCACGACGAANGCGGGAAAGTCGACAACCTCGATNCGCCACACGGCCTCCATGCCCAACTCGGGAAAATCGAGCACCTCGACCTTGGTGATGTTGTCCTGGGCGAGACGGGCCGCGGGGCCGCCAATGGAACCGAGGTAGAAGCCCCCGTTCTCGTTGCACGCGGTGGTCACCGCAGGGCTGCGGTTTCCTTTCGCCAGCATGACGAAGGAACCGCCAGCCTTTTGGAATTGGTCGACGTACGAGTCCATCCGGCCGGCCGTNGTCGGGCCGAAAGAGCCCGACGCATACCCCTCGGGCGTTTTCGCCGGGCCGGCGTAATACACCGCGTGGTCCTTGAGGTAGTCAGGTAGCGGCTNANCGCGATCCAACATCTCCTTGATTCGAGCGTGCGCGAGGTCGCGGGCGACGACGAGGGGACCGGTGAGTGACACCCGTGTCTTCACCGGCAGTGTCGACAAGGTCGCGCGGATGCGATCCATAGGTTCGGTGAGATCTAGCCGGACGACGTCGTTGTNGAGGTGATCGTCGGTGATGTCGGGGAGGAAGCGTGCGGGGTCTGGTTCGAGTTGCTCGAGGAACGCGCCTTCCGGTGTGATCTTTGCGAGTGCCTGACGATCCGCTGAGCANGACACCGCGATACCGACAGGACATGACGCCCCGTGCCGCGGCAGTCGGATGACTCGAACGTCGTGACAGAANTATTTGCCCCCGAATTGNGCCCCGATGCCGAACTGCTGCGTCATGTGAAGGACGTCGGCTTCCATGGCGAGGTCGCGGTAGCCATGTCCGGCGTCAGTTCCGTGGATGGGCAGATCNTCGAGGTAGTGCGCACTGGCCAACTTGGCTGTTTTGAGCGTGTGCTCAGCACTGGTGCCNCCNACCACGATCGCCAGGTGGTANGGAGGGCAGGCTGCGGTACCGATCAGGCGGAGCTTCTCGTCGAGAAAGGCCGCGAAGGTCTCCGGTTTCAAGAGCGCGGTCGTTTCCTGGAACAGGAAGCTCTTNTTGGCGCTGCCNCCNCCCTTGGCGANNAAAAGAAACTCGTACGTGTTCTCGTGCCCGGCGTGCGTGTCCGCGTAAATCTCGATCTGCGCGGGAAGGTTGCTACCGGTGTTGCGCTCCTTCCACATGCTCAGCGGTGATAGTTGTGAGTACCGCAGGTTGAGNTTTCGGTACGCGTCGAAGACGCCACGACTGATGNGCTCCTCGTCTTGACCGNTGGTCCAGACGTTTTGACCGCGCTTGCCCNTGACGATCGCGGTGCCGGTGTCCTGGCACATCGGCAAGACCCCGCCGGCGGAGATGTTGGCGTTCTTCANCAGATCGAGAGCGACGAAGCGATCGTTGGGGCTGGCTTCGGGGTCATCGAGGATGGAGGCNAGTTGTGCCAGGTGATCGGGGCGAAGCAGGTGCGAGATGTCGTGGAACGCCTCGTAGGTGAGCAATCGCAGAACTTCGGGTTCGATGGATACAAACGAGCGCCCGCCGGCGTCAACGACGTTGATTCCCTCGGTGGTTACAAGCCGATAAGGGGTTTCGCTGCCGCCGGACTCCCGGGGCAGCAGATCGGTGTAGGAGAAATCTGTCACAACGCCAGCGTAAGCCCGTGGACGCGTGGGTGGAGGCCCATCAGTGAGCCGATCGGGTGGAGTCAGGCACCACGACCACCGAAATCCACGGCGGCGTACGTCGACAACTTCGCGAGGCGGTGCTCACTTCGGACGTCACGAATGGTGCCGCTCTTGCTGCGCATAACGATCGAATGCGTCGTGGGTCCATCGCGCGTATATCGAACCCCCTCCATGATCTCCCCGTCCGTGATGCCGGTTGCGCAAAAGAAGATGTTCTCCCCAGAGACCAGATCGGCCGTGGTGAGCACCCGATCCAGATCATGACCGGCCTCGAGGGCAGCGCCTCGCTCAGCCTCGTCGCGGGGCCAGAGACGACCCTGAATGCTTCCTCCGAGACAACTCATCGCGCAGGCCGCGATGATCCCCTCAGGAGTTCCACCGATACCGGCGAGCACGTCGACACCCGTTCCCTCGCGAGCCGCCATGACGGCGCCGGCAACGTCTCCGTCCACGATGAACTTGATGCGCGCGCCGGACGCTCGAACATCGTCGACGAGCGAGTCATGGCGGGGTCGGTCGAGAATGCACACGGTCAGATCGGCGACCCGCTCACCCTTCGCTCGGGCAATCTGCTGGAGGTTCCACTCGATCGGAGCCGTGATGTCGATCGCGTCAACACAGTCAGGCCCGACGACGAACTTTTGCATATAGAAGACCGCGCTGGGATCAAACATCGCACCGCGCTCGGCTACCGCGATGACGGAGATAGCGTTGGGCATCCCTTTTGCTGCAAGAGTTGTGCCGTCGATGGGGTCGACTGCGACATCGACTTCTGCACCGCTGCCATCTCCGACGCGCTCCCCGTTGAACAACATGGGTGCAGCGTCCTTTTCGCCCTCACCGATGACGACGACCCCGTCCATTGAGACGCTGCTGACGAGTGTTCGCATCGCGTTCACTGCGGCACCATCGGCGCCGTTCTTGTCTCCACGGCCAACCCAACGGGCCGCGGTCATGGCGGCGGCTTCGGTGACCCGGACGAGCTCGAGGGCCAGGTTGCGATCTGGCGCCTCGGGGGCTCGCTCGTTCATTCGTTCAGCGTAGTGAGCCGTGATGGGCGGGTGCTAGTCATCCGGGCCAGCCACCCGTGCTGTCCAGCGGCGCCTCTGTCGCGGGAAGCGCCGAAATGCCGCATGATGACTAAGTGAGCATTCCCGAGCCGACCGGGCGCCGCAATCGCGGCTTGAAACAAAGCGTCGGCGACATGCTCCGCTCGATGGTGGTGGTGCTCGCCGTGGTCGGAGCCATCCTGCTGGTGACCTGGCGCCCTCAGCCAGCCGCCGTCAAGGCGGTCACGCTCGAGCCGCTCGTGACGCTCGCGAGTGGCCAGGCTTCTTTCCCGGTGCTCGTTGTGGACGTCGATGCGCAACCGACGAGCGTTCGGTGGGAGTCGACTCCCGCCTCGGACGGCGAGATCGTCTGGCATGTCGGATATGTGACGGACGAGGGCGAGTACCTGCAGTTGTCGCAATCGTCCGCCGAGGGTGACCTGTACCTCGAGGAGCAGACGTCCGAGGGTGTGGTGCTGGAGGACTTCTCCGACCTGCCCGCGCTGGTGCAGTCGCTCACCGCGGAGGGCTGGGTGCCGCTCGAAGGTCTCGGCGACGACGGCCGTCGCTCACTGGTGCGCACCAACGACGGATCGACGACGGTGATCAGCGGAACCGGCAGTTGGGGTCATGTGGGGGACGCCGCCCGCAACCTCGTGCTCCCGTAGCGCATGCGTCTACTCCTGCGTCGAATCGCCGGCCTGGGATGTGGCATCTTCATCGTCGCTGTCCTCGGCAGCAGCATCAAGCACCGCTTGCGCATTCTCGAGCCATGCTGTGCACACCTGAGCCGCTTCTTCACCGCGATTCCACAAAGCCAGTGACTCTTCCAAAGTGAGCCCCCCGGCCTCGAGTTTCGCAACGATCTCCGCCAGTTCGTCGCGGGCTTGTTCGAATGTTGGTTCGCTCACGATGCAGCCTCCTCGGTAACGCTGGCATGAAATGCGCCNTGTTGAACGGTGATGGTGACGAGATCGCCNGNGGTCGTNTNGCTCGCNTCGCGCACGACGGATCCGTCCNNNCCTTGAACGACGGCGTAGCCGCGATCGAGCGTTGCTGCGGGGGACANGCTNCGNGCNCGTGCGCNCAAGTGTGAAACGTCGCTCGTCCACGATTCGATGCGATGAAGGAGNGTGCGTCGNGTTCGAGCNCGAGCGTCGGCGATGACGTGGGATTCCNGCTCGAGCCGNCGCCGAATGATCATTCGGCCCTGCTGGTGGAGTTTCTCCACGATGGCNCGCTGCTCNGNAAGNGANGGAACGATCCTCTTGCCNGCATCGGTCGGGGTCGATGCTCGGTAGTCGGCAACGTGATCGAGGATCGGCGAGTCCTGCTCGTGGCCGATGGCACTGACGATCGGTGTTGTTGCTTCGGCTACCGCCCGAACGAGAGCTTCGTTACTGAAGGGNAGAAGATCCTCGANGCTCCCGCCACCGCGNGTGATCACGATNACGTCNATGTCTGCGCGCGANTCGAGTTCCTGAAGAGCCNGAGTTACCTCNCGNACCGCGTTGGCTCCCTGCACNGCGACTTCGCGAATCTCGAAGTCGGTGGCGGGCCAGCGATCCCGCGCGTTGACCACGACATCGTGCTCGGCGTCGCTGTTGCGGCCGCAGATCAGACCGACACGNCCCGGGAGAAACGGAAGTGGCTTCTTGCGTTCTGGGGCGAACAGTCCCTCGGCNGCCAGNGTTGCTTGGAGTTGGGCGAGGCGNGCGAGGAGTTCTCCGATACCGACGGAGCGGATNGATCGGGCGCGCAACTGCAGACTGCCGCGACCAGCCCAGAATTCNGGCCGAGCCCAGACCACGATGCGCGCTCCGGGCTCCAGTGGTGGGTCNAGCCGGCCGACGANNTCNGAATCGGCGACGACCGTGAGCGAGGCNTTGGCTTCAATGTCTCGNANNGTCAAGAACTGCATGCGCGCCTGCGAGCGGGGACGGAAGTCGGCCACCTCGCCTTCGACCCAGATNGCGCCCAGCTTGCCTATCCAGTCGCTGAGCATCTGTGACACCGTGCGAACAGGAACAGGGGATTCCGGGCCCGTCTCCAACGCCATGGCATGAGGGTAGGAGGTGGNCGNNGTGGANTGCGCGAACGCNGCCTGTCGTGCGATCGGGCGGTCATNACCGCGGGGACCTACGATGGTGGCATGACANCGANCGACGGACAGCGCAAAATCCTGCTGGCTGCGCCCCGGGGCTACTGCGCAGGNGTCGATCGTGCCGTCGTCACCGTGGAAAAAGCCCTTGATCTTTACGGNGCTCCCGTCTACGTCCGCAAGCAGATNGTGCACAACAAGCACGTCGTGGANACCCTGGAGAAGCGGGGCGCGATCTTCGTNGACGAAGTCGAAGAGGTTCCCGAGGGGTCCACGGTGGTTTTCTCGGCCCACGGTGTCGCACCCGAGGTGCACACGCAGGCAGCCGAGCGACAACTCAAGACCATCGATGCGACATGNCCACTGGTGACCAAGGTGCACTCCGAGGCCAAGCGTTTCGCCTCTGAGGGCTACGACATCATCCTGATNGGTCACGANGGACACGAAGAAGTAGTCGGCACCATGGGCGANGCGCCGGAGGCGATCACCCTCGTGGAAGACCCGGCGTCGGCAGCGGATCTGGAAGTGGAGAACCCCGACAAACTCGTCTGGCTGTCGCAGACCACNTTGTCGGTCGACGAGACCATGCANACGGTGAACNCCCTGCAGGGGCGGTTCCCGGNTCTGATGAGCCCTCCCAGCGACGACATCTGCTACGCCACGCAGAACCGTCAGGTGGCGGTGAAAGAGATCGCTCGAGNCAGCGACGTNGTGATCGTCGTGGGCTCAGGAAACTCATCCAACTCCGTTCGGCTCGTAGAGGTNGCTCTCGAAGCAGGTGCGGGTAGCGCCTACCGCGTGGACTNCGCCCNGGAGATTGACNCGACGTGGTTCGACGGTGCGACGACGGTCGGGGTGACCAGCGGTGCNTCCGTACCAGACGTTCTCGTCAATGACGTGCTGGATTCGCTGAAGGAGCTCGGCTTCGGAACGGTCGAAGAAGTCACGACCGCGGAGGAGACGCTGGTCTTCGCCCTTCCCCCCGAACTACGCCGTGACCTGAAGGCCGCGTCAGCGGAGGCTTCAGCCAACGCGTCGTCGTAGGGCGACGATCACGAGNGNAGCCGCGGTCGCTCCGATAATCCACGGCCAGTTATTTCCCAGCAGGAAGAACACNACGACCGCGCGACTGGACGTATCGGTCGCCGTTACCCCCATTTGACCCGCGGTGAGCGCNGCAACGAGGAAGGCGATGGGCGGAGCGAAGATCGCGTGGAGGCCGTCGCGTGGGCGAACGACGAATGCGGCAACAATCGAGACCACGACAAGNCCGATGCCCGTGATGAGTCCCAANTCGCCGCCGAAGAGCATCGNCTCACCGAAAGCAAGAATCACCGNGACGCCGATGGTGACCGCGTAGACCCCGAGNCCGGTNAGTGATCCACTGGAGGGCTTCTCGGTGCGTGCCGATCGGCGGGNGCGTTNGGGGGTGGCTGGCTGGCCCGGTGCTGGTGCGGGCGCGGACATCACCGCAAGGGCTGGCGCGGGTTCCCCACTCGAGGCGACGGGCAGTGGTGGCGCCGGCAGCAGATCGTCTGCACTCGCTGGCGGGTAGGGCGCCGGATCATCGAGGTCCCGGTTTGTCTCTGGTTCGCCCGATCGAGACATCGTCTTCAGGCGCAGTGCTTGCAGCGATCCGACGGCGGTGATCGCATCATCACGCTCCGGTGCGCCGCGGCTTCGGAACAGGCGACTGCCGTCGGGGGCCGGGGCGGGCGTGGACGAGGCCTCCATGGGCTCGCTATCGGATGGCGCGTTCGATGCCGGCTCGTCAGATACCTCCTCGACGGATGCCGGCTCGGAGGGTGCACTCAACGGTAGCGGGGGGTCGGCTTCTGCATCGGGGCCCGGATTTGGTGGGCCCGGATTTTCCGGAGCCGGAGTTGGTGACGGCGAACCAGCGTCGGGCCGAAAGAGATGGGCGAACTCGTCTGGGGTGACGTTGTCGTCCCCCTGGCCGTCCCTCTCGTCGTTCACAGGTGCTCACGTTAGCCGTCCACCCCTCGAACAGGCAGCCGTACGGCACCGAATCGCCCGGTCTGCAGCGTCGACCACGCAACACCGGTGCGGTCAGGGTTGGACGGCGAATGCCGGACTTCGCCTGACCACACTTAAGATCTCGCGGTGTGGCTCTCACCCTAGGAATTGTCGGATTGCCCAATGTCGGCAAATCGACACTGTTTAACGCCTTGACTAAGAACGACGTGCTCGCCGCGAACTACCCTTTCGCGACGATCGAGCCGAACACCGGTGTTGTCGGTGTGCCCGATGCGCGTTTGGCGCACCTGGCGCGAATCTTCGACTCTGCGGAAATCATCCCCGCCACCGTCACCTTCGTCGACATCGCCGGAATCGTGAAGGGCGCTTCGGAAGGAGCGGGGCTGGGGAACAAGTTCCTGGCGAACATTCGTGAATCCAATGCGATTTGTCAGGTGCTACGCGCTTTTCACGACGATGACGTTGTGCACGTGGAGGGCCGGGTTTCGCCGGCCGACGACATCGAGACGATCAACACAGAGTTGATCCTGGCCGATCTTCAGACCCTGGACAACGCGATACCGCGCTTGACCAAAGAGGCGCGCAACGACAAGGCAAAGGCGTCGGTACTTGCCGCGGCAGAGCAGGCCGTGGAGATTTTGAATCAAGGAACGACGTTGTGCTCCGCCGGATTCGACTCCGAGCCGGTTCGAGAGCTGTCTCTTCTGACGGCGAAGCCGTACGTGTACGTCATCAACTGCGACGAGCAACAACTCACCGACGACGAATTCAAGAGCCGAATGCGTGAACTCGTGGCACCCGCCGAAGCAGTGTTCCTCGATGCCAAAGTGGAAGCGGAACTCGTGGAATTGCCAGCAGATGAAGCTTTGGAATTGCTGCAGTCCGTGGGCCAAGAAGAGTCAGGTCTCGATGCCCTCGCGCGGGTGGGATTCGCAACCCTCGGCTTGCAGACATACCTCACGGCAGGCCCGAAGGAAGCTCGCGCGTGGACCATTCCTCGGGATGCCACGGCTCCCGAAGCCGCCGGCGTCATCCATACGGACTTTCAGAAAGGTTTCATCAAGGCCGAGGTGGTCTCCTACGACGAATTGCTGGATGCAGGATCCATGGCGGAGGCCAAGGCGCGGGGCAAGGTCCGGATGGAAGGCAAGGACTACGTGATGGCCGACGGCGACGTGGTGGAATTCCGCTTCAACGTGTAGACCTCGAGCGTCGACGCCAGTTCGACCAGGCGCCGGTGCACCACAGCGCCCACACGACCAGGACTGGTTGGAACAACAGGCGGATGAAGCGGGCCGCGTCTGAGTCCAGGCCGATGCCCGGAGTTCCGCTCACGAACTGCGAGACGTTGCCCGGGAAGATGACGACGAAGAACGCGGCGACCACCCAACCGAGCGGAGGTTGAAAGCGCCGCGGTGTAGCGAGAAGAGCAACTCCGAGAATCACCTCAATGACCCCGGAGATCGCAACAACGGCATCGGGAGCCGGGAGCCACGATGGCACTTGAGCGAGGAACGATTCCGCGTTGGTGAAGTGACTGATTCCGGCGCCGACGAGGACCACGCCGAGAGCCAGCCGGGCGAGTGTGTGCAGCACGCCCCGAGAATGCCACGGGACCTGCGTCTAGTGTTCGCGAGTGCCTTCCAGAGACGATCTCCGCAATATCGCCATCATCGCCCACGTCGATCACGGGAAGACGACGCTGGTCGACGCGATGCTGTGGCAGTCCGGTGCCTTCCGTGAGAACCAGGACGTCGCCGAGCGCGTCATGGATTCGATGGATCTGGAGCGAGAAAAGGGCATCACGATTCTCGCCAAGAACACTTCGGTCCGGTACGCCGGACCGTCAACTCCCGATGGTGGCGTGGTCTTCAACATCATCGACACGCCCGGGCACGCGGACTTCGGTGGCGAAGTCGAGCGTGGCTTGGAAATGGTCGACGGTGTGGTGTTGCTTGTCGATGCATCCGAAGGTCCACTTCCCCAAACGCGGTTCGTGCTGCGCAAGGCCCTGTCCAAGCGTTTGCCAGTGGTTCTGGTCATCAACAAGGTGGACCGCAATGACGCGCGTATCGAAGAAGTCGTCGATGAGGTCTACGAGTTGTTCCTCGACCTGGATGCCGATGACTCCCAGATCGATTTTCCGATACTTTACACCAGCGCCATCGCCGGCCGGGCGTCCACGACGATGCCGAACGACGGCGAACATCCTGATTCCGACAACCTCGAACCGCTCTTCGCAACATTGCTCGCGACCATCCCGGCACCGACTTTTGTCGAGGGAGCGCCACTGCAAGCCCATGTCACCAACCTCGATGCGTCGCCCTATCTCGGACGGCTTGCTCTGTGTCGCGTGCATGAGGGCAGCATTCGGAAGGGTCAGCAGGTTGCGTGGATTCGATCGGACGGGAGTGTCGATCGCGCCAAAGTCGTCGAACTGCTCATGACGGAGGCGCTGGAGCGAGTTTCCGTCGAGAGTGCGTCCGCCGGTGACATCATCGCGGTCGCAGGCATCCCCGAGATCACCATCGGTGAAACACTCTCCGATCCGGACGATCCACGACAGCTCCCCGTCATCACGGTGGACGAGCCGTCGATTTCGATGACTATCGGCATCAACACTTCGCCTTTGGCGGGCCGAAGTGGTGGATCCAAGCTGACCGCACCGATGGTCAAGAGCCGATTGGAAGCGGAAACGATCGGCAATGTGTCGATTCGTGTGTTGCCGACCGAGCGTCCGGACACATGGGAGGTGCAGGGCCGAGGAGAGCTGCAACTGGCGATCCTCGTGGAGTTGATGCGCCGAGAAGGCTTCGAAATCACCGTCGGGAAACCTCAGGTGGTGACGCGGACGATCGACGGCGCCATGCACGAACCCGTCGAGCGTCTCACCGTGGATGTCCCGGAGGACTACCTCGGGGTGGTGACGCAACTGATGGCGCTTCGCAAAGGTCGCCTCGAGCAGATGGTGAATCACGGATCCGGTTGGGTCCGCATGGACTACCTGGTGCCGGCTCGGGGGCTGATCGGTTTCCGCACGGAATTCCTCACCGAGACCCGCGGCACCGGATTGCTGCACCACGTATTCGATCGTTACGAGCCGTGGCACGGTGAACTCCGCACCCGGCCGACGGGCTCTCTCGTCGCCGATAGGAGCGGAGGCACCACGGGATTTGCTCTCGCCAACCTCCAAGAGCGCGGAACGATGTTCGTCGGACCGGGGACCGAGGTCTATGAGGGAATGATCGTCGGAGAGAACTCCCGATCGGATGACATGGATGTGAACCCGACGAAAGAGAAGAAGCTCACAAACATGCGGTCGAGCACCGGTGAGGTTCTCGTGCCACTAATCCCGCACCGGGAGTTATCGCTCGAGCAGGCACTGGAGTTCTGCCGAGAAGACGAATGCGTGGAAGTGACTCCGTCGGCGGTGAGAATGCGGAAGGTC